>SCRF01000069.1 GCA_004322005.1 Rhodanobacter sp.
AGCCCGGCGTGGTGCTGCTCGCCTTCACGTAGGAAATTTCCGCCCGCACAAACAGCAGCTTGTTCTGGTAGGTGGGCGTGAAGGTAAGCGACCACGCCTTGCTGCCCGGCCCATACAGCAAGCTCGGTGCGCCGTTGGCCACGCTGCCGGTCGAACTGATGTATTCCGCACGGCTTGCCAGACTGAAGTTTGAATTGAAGGCGTAGTTGGCGAGCAAGGCCACGCCCGTCGTCGATGCCGCATGCACGATGCCGAGATCGGTGTTGGTCGGCACGCGCGTGTATTGCAGATACGGCGTGATCGTCCACGGCCCGGCCAGGTGGGTATAGATTACGTTGAATATCTGGCTGTTGTTCTGCAGCAGCGGCACGGCCAGGCTGCTGCGGGTGGTCTGGCCGGTGTTGCCGCCGGCAACAAAACTGAGCGAATTGTTTTTGTCGATGGTGTACGCGAGCGAGCCCACCACCCAGTTGTAGCGATGAGAATAGAACCCGTCGTTCACCGACAGCGAAGCGGTGATTGGCCCTTGCACGTAGGTGGCCATGACACCGCGGTTGACCGCGTTTTCCTGGTTCCAGAGCAGGCCGCGCTCGATGTTCATGTTCTCGAACGTGAACGAGTATTCGGCGCCGATCAGCGTCGGCATTTTGCCGGCCATGAGGCTGAAATGGTCGTTCGGCGCGTACTTCACGAACGCCTGTGGCACCATCCCGTAAAACCCGCTGGTGGTCTCGTTGGCGGACAGATAGCCGGTGCCCAGTGCAGGTAGCGAATAGCCGCCCGCCTGCACGAAAAACTGCAGCTGTCCCGAGGTCTTCTGGATGAAAACCTGGCCGTTGCTGAGGTCGGTCTGGTTGCTGCGATCGCCGGGGATGTGGTTGTCCTGCGACAGCGCAAGACCAGTCACCGCACCGGTGACGTACCACGTGCCGAGCACGCCGGCATCGACACTCATCGGGTTCGGATTTGCAACGAGGGGCCCGGTCATGGCCGGGGTCGTCATGGGAGCCGGCGCTGGCTCGCTGTCCACCACCTTGCTCACCGGTACATCGTCCGCCCACGCCGGACTATCGAGATTGATGAACAGCAACGCGGCGGCACCGGCAAGAATCGTACATCGCTTCATCGACTTGGCTCCAGTTGAAGTGGGAGTAGCCCGATGTATTTAGCAAGACTAGTGCCATACCATTAAATCCATTGGCAACAATGACTTGAGCAATAGCAGGCGCATGTGTTGTGCTGCATTGCATTATTCAAGAGCAATGGCCCGGCCTGTTTGCACCAAAGCGCACCAGCGCGCCTCGCGGTTGTCGCAGGCGTTGGGTATCAAGGCATTGCTGTGCCATGCAGTAAGCTATGCCGCTTTGCCACCGGCCCTCGCCGCCGCCTGCCCTGGACTCGCAACCCATGAGCGATCTGATCCACGTCATCCTGCTCGGCATCATCGAAGGCATCACCGAATTCCTGCCGATCTCCAGCACCGGCCATCTGCTGATCGCCGAGAAGCTCGGCCTAGGTCATCGTTCGGATCTGTTCAACATCGGCATCCAGGCAGGCGCCATGCTCGCGGTGACGCTGATCTACTGGAAGCGCATCTGGCAGCTGTTCACCCAGTGGCGCGAGCCGGCCAATCGCGACTACCTGCTGAAGCTATTCGTCAGCTTCATGATCACTTCGGCACTCGGAGCGATTGTCGTGATCCATTTCCACTTCAAACTACCCGAGACGGTGACCCCGATTGCGTGGGCGCTGGTGATCGCCGGCTTCTGGATGATCGGTGCCGAGCTGCTGGCGGCCCGCCAACCCGATCGCAGTGCGGTGAGCTGGCGCGTGGCGATCCTGGTCGGCATCGCGCAGATGGTGGCCGGGATCTTCCCCGGCACCTCGCGCTCGGCCGCCACCATCTTCACCGCAATGCTGGCCGGCACCAGCAACCGCGCGGCGGCGACCGAGTTCGCGTTCCTGGTCGGCATCCCCACCATGTATGCGGCCACCAGCTACGAACTGCTGAAGGTGCTCCGGAGTGGCGGCACGGCGCACGAGAACTGGACCGCGCTGGCGGTGGGTTTCGTGGTTTCGGCGATCGTCGCGTTCGCCGCGGTGAAGTGGCTGCTCGGCTACATCCGCAGCCATCGCTTCACGGCGTTCGCGATGTACCGGATCGCGCTCGGCGTGGCCCTGCTGGCGTGGCTGCCGCATGGAGGTTAGTCGTCGACGTGCAGGAGCGCTGCGGCGCCCCGCATGCGGATTCGTGCGCCCGCATGCGGGCGCGACTCACCGCGAAGGACCGGCAAGCGCGTGCCGGTGTCCCTTGCCGCCATCGCTTTCGGCACCTTCGCGCCCGTCGTGATCCCGCACTGGCCGGGCTGGTTGGTGCGCTCGAACAACTCGCGCACCCATTCGATGAAGGCCTGCACGCGGGCCGAGAGATGCTTTTTCTGCGGGTAGACGATCCATACCGGCTTGCCGGTCGAGGCGGTTTCGGTCATTACCAGCTCGAGCAGGCCCTTTTCCAGCATGCACGCCGCCAGCATGCGCGGCACCTGGGTGATGCCCAGGCCCGCCACCACCGCCTGGATCACCGATTCGCCATCGTTGATCAGCATGTGCGCATCGATGTCGACCTCGACCGAGCCACCCGATGTATCGAACTGCCACTGGCGCGGACGCCCGTTCGGGTAGACGTAGTTGATGCAGCGATGATTCTTCAGGTCCTCGATGCTGCGCGGCGCGCCGTGTCGCCGCAGGTACTCCGGCGAGGCACACACCACATTGCGCAGGTAGCCGATCTTGCGCGCGATCAGGCTGGAATCCTCCAGCTGGCCCACGCGGATCGCACAATCGAGCCCTTCGCCGTTGAGGTCCATCGGGATGTCGCTCATCGACAACTCCAGCCGGATATCCGGATAGCGCTGCTCGAACTCGGCCAGCCGCGGAATCACCGCGGCGCGGCCGACCGCCAATGAGATGCCCACACGCAACTTGCCGGCGGGTTTGCGGTTGGAGTAGTTGAGCGCCTCGGTCGCCTCGGTCAGGTCGGCCAGGATTTCCTTGCAGCGCGCATGGAACGAGGCGCCGTCATCGGTCAGCCGCAACGAGCGGGTCGAACGGAACAGCAGTCGGGCGCCGAGCTGGGCCTCCAGCCGCGACACTGCCCGGCTGACCCCGGACGGGGTCATCCCCAGCTGGGCCGCAGCGGCGGCGAAGCTCTTGGCCTCGACCACCCGCACGAAGGTCGAAATTGCTGAGAAGTCTTCCATTGCCCCGATCTCTGGCTGATCCGTGATTATGGGTCATGAGTGTAATGCGCAAGAAGCGGGTTTTCTATACCGCCAAGTACACCTATTCTCTCGACCCTTCGCCGGGGCTGCATGCCCGGCCGCCATGGTTCTGGGAGCGCAAGATGAAAAAACAATGGATGCTGGCCGCCTTGATCGCTGCCGTCTTGCTGGGCAGCTGGTTCCTGTTGCACGGCAACGCCAGCCAGGCACAATCCGCCGCTTCCGGCGCACCGCCGGAAGTGACCGTGGCGCGGGCGCTGAGCCGCAAGGTCAGCGACAGCGCCGAGTTCACCGGACGACTGCAGGCGGTCAATACGGTGCGGGTGCAGCCACGGGTCGGCGGCTTCGTGGAGTCGGTGCACTTCCAGGAAGGCGCGCTGGTGCACAAGGGCGACGTGCTGTTCCAGCTTGACGCGCGCCCTTACCAGGCCGAGGTCGATCGGCTCAGCGCGAATCAGGCGCAGGCCCGCGCCGAGTTGAGCCTGGCCGAAACCAACCAGCGCCGTGCGGCCATGCTGCTGGCACAGCACGCGATCGCGCAGCAGGAGGCCGATCGTCGGGACACCGCCGAACAAAGTGCGCGGGCCCAGCTCGGGGCGGCCACCGCGGCGCTCGCCGCCGCACGGTTGAACCTGGACTTCACCCAGGTGCGTTCGCCGATCGACGGCCGCCTCAGCAACGCCCGGGTCACCCCCGGCAACCTGGTCACCAGCCAGGACGTGCTGACCAGCGTGGTCTCGGTGAACCCGGTCTACGTCTACTTCGACGTCGACGAGCAGACCTGGCTCAAGCTCGATCACCTGCGCGCCCGCGCGCGGCTGGCTGGCCGCAGCGCACGGATCAAGGTGGCGATGGGCCTGGCCGACGAATCGGGCCACCCGCACCACGGGCGCCTCGACTTCGTCGACAACCAGCTGCACACCGGCACCGGCACGATGCGTCTGCGTGCGGTGTTCGACAACGCGGACGGCCTGTACACCCCCGGCCTGTACGCCCGCGTGCAGTTGCAGAGCGGCGAGGCACGCCCGCGCCTGCTGGTGGACGACCGCGCGATCGGTACCGACCTGGGCAACCAGTTCGTCTACGTGCTCGACAAGCGGCACAAGGTGCAATACCGCAAGGTCAGCACCGGCCCGCTGTTCCATGGCCTGCGCGTGATCGAGAGCGGCCTCGAGCCGAACGACATCGTGGTGGTGAATGGCCTGCAGCGCGTGCGACCCGGCGCCGAGGTGAATCCGCAGACCGTGGCGATGTCCTATCGCCTCGATGCGCAGGACAAGGCGCTGGTCGACGGCGACAAATCGAAATCCGACGACACGCTGGCCGCCACGGCCACCGCCAAGCCGCCGCAGGGCTGAGCCCAGCCACATCGAGCCCCTACCCATGAAAAACATAGCCCAGTTCTTTGTCGACCGGCCGATCATGGCCGCCGTGCTGTCGCTGCTGTTCGTGATCACCGGCAGCCTCGCGGTATTCAAGCTGCCGATCAGCGAATACCCCGAAGTGGTGCCGCCCACCGTGGTGGTGCGCGCCAGCTATCCCGGTGCCAACCCGAAAGTGATCGGGGAAACCGTCGCCACGCCGCTGGAGGAACAGATCAACGGCGTGGAAGGCATGCTCTACAGCTCGTCGCAGGCGACCAGCGACGGCGCGCTCACACTGACCGTGACGTTCGCGCTGGGCACCGATCTCAACACCGCCCAGGTCGACGTGCAGAACCGCGTGGCACAGGCGCTGCCGAAGCTGCCGGAGGAAGTGCAGCGGTTGGGCGTGACCACCCAGAAGAGCTCGCCCGACCTGACCATGGTCGTGCATCTGACCTCGCCAGATCAGCGCTACGACATGCTGTACCTGTCGAACTACGCGCGGCTGCACGTGAAGGATGTGCTGGGCCGGCTCGATGGCGTCGGCGACGTGCAGATCTTCGGTGCCGGCGAGTACTCGATGCGCGTATGGCTGGACCCGCAGAAACTGGCCTCGCGCGGACTGACCACCGGCGACGTGGTCAATGCGATCCGCGAGCAGAACGTGCAGGTCGCCGCCGGTGCGCTGAACGCGCCGCCCGGCCCGACCAACTCGGCCTTCCAGCTCAACATCAACACCCGCGGCCGGCTGATCAGCGAGGACGACTTCCGCCACATCATCGTGCGCACCGACGCCAACGGCGGGGTCACCCATCTGGGCGATATCGCCCGGGTCGACCTCGGTTCGAACAACTACGCACTGCGCAGCCTGCTCGACAACAAGCCGGCGGTGGCGCTGCCGATCTTCGCGCGGCCCGGTTCCAACGCGATCCAGATCTCCGACGAAGTGCGCGCCACCATGGCGCAGCTGAAGCAGGATTTCCCGCAAGGCGTCGACTACTCGATCGTGTACGACCCCACGGTATTCGTGCGCGGCTCGATCGAGGCGGTGGCGCATACCTTGCTGGAAGCGATCCTGCTGGTGGTGCTGGTGGTGATCCTGTTCCTGCAGACCTGGCGCGCCTCGATCATTCCGCTGGTGGCGGTGCCGGTGTCGCTGATCGGCACGTTCGCGGTGATGTACCTGGCCGGCTTCTCGCTCAATGCGTTGTCGCTGTTCGGCCTGGTGCTGGCGATCGGCATCGTGGTCGACGACGCGATCGTGGTGGTGGAAAACGTCGAACGGCATATCGAGCTGGGACAGACGCCGCGGGAAGCCACCCGCCAGGCGATGCGCGAGGTCACCGGGCCGATCGTGGCGACCGCGCTGGTGCTGTGCGCGGTGTTCATCCCGACCGCCTTCGTCAGCGGCCTGACCGGCCAGTTCTACCGCCAGTTCGCGCTGACCATCGCGATCTCCACGGTGATCTCGGCGTTCAACTCGCTGACCCTGAGCCCGGCGCTGGCCGCGGTGCTGCTGAAGGGCCACGACGCACCGAAGGACCGCCTCACGCGCGGCATCGACCGCGCGTTCGGTTGGCTGTTCCGGCCATTCAACCGCGTGTTCCACCGTGGCTCGGAGCGCTACGTGGGCGGCGTGAAGCGCATCGTCGGCAAGGGCAAGCTGGCGCTGGTACTGTACGCCGGACTGATCGCCCTGACCTGGTTCGGCTTCTCGCACGTGCCGACCGGTTTCGTGCCGAGCCAGGACAAGCAATACCTGGTGGCGTTCGCGCAGCTGCCCGATGCGGCCTCGCTGGATCGTTCCGAGGACGTGATCGAGCGGATGAGCGCGATCGCGCTGAAGCAGCCGGGCGTCGAGCATGCGGTCGCGTTCCCCGGCCTGTCGATCAACGGGTTCACCAACTCGACCAACTCCGGCATCGTGTTCGTCACGCTGAAGCCGTTCGAGCAACGCCGCAGCGCGGATCTTTCCGCCGGCGCGATCGCCGGTGCGCTGAACCAGAAATTCGCCTCGATCCAGGACGCCTACATCGCCGTGTTCCCGCCGCCGCCGGTGATGGGCCTGGGCACGATCGGCGGCTTCCGGATGCAGATCGAGGATCGCAGCGACCGCGGCTTCGACGAGCTGTACAAGCAGACCCAGAACCTGATCGCGGCGAGCCGCAAGGATCCGGCACTGGCCGGGCTGTTCTCCAGCTTCCAGGTCGCCGTGCCACAGGTGGACGCCGACGTCGATCGCGAGAAAGCCAAGGCCGAAGGCGTGAACCTGGCCGACGTGTACCAGACCATGCAGGCCTACATGGGTTCGCTGTACGTCAACGACTTCAACCGCTTCGGCCGCACCTACCAGGTCAACGTGTCCGCCAATCCCGCATTCCGCCACACGCCGCAGGACATCCTGCAACTGAAGACGCGCAATGCGCAGGGCCGGATGGTGCCGCTGGGTTCGTTCGTCACCGTGCATCAGGGCGCGGGCCCGGATCGGGTGCAACATTACAACGGCTACCCGACCGCCGAGATCAATGGTGGCCCCGCGCCGGGCTACAGCTCCGGCCAGGCGCAGGCGGCGATGGAGAAGCTGGCCAAGGACAACCTGCCCAACGGCATCAGCTTCGAGTGGACCGAGCTGACCTACCAGCAGATCCTGGCCGGCAACACCGCGATCCTGGTGTTCCCGCTGTGCGTGCTGCTGGTGTTCCTGGTGCTGTCCTCGCTGTACGAGAGCTGGTCGCTGCCGCTGGCGGTGATCCTGATCGTGCCGATGGTGCTGCTGTCCGCGATCGCCGGCGTGTGGCTGTCGGGCGGCGACAACAACATCTTCACCCAGATCGGCTTGATCGTGCTGGTCGGCCTGGCGTGCAAGAACGCGATCCTGATCGTCGAGTTCGCCCGCGAGCGCCAGCATGAAGGCATGAGCCGGCACGAGGCGGTGCTGGAAGCGGCCAAGCTGCGGTTGCGCCCGATCCTGATGACCTCGTTCGCCTTCATCATGGGCGTGGTGCCGCTGGTCACCTCGCACGGCGCCGGTGCCGAGATGCGCCATGCGATGGGCGTGGCGGTGTTCTCCGGCATGCTCGGCGTGACCATCTTCGGGCTGATCTACACGCCGCTGTTCTACGTACTCATTCGCGCCCTGGTCGAGCGTCGCGAGGCGCGTGCGGCCGAACGCGCCGCCGCGCACGCGCTGCCGGCGCTGGAGAACCACTGATGAAAACTTTCGCCTACAACACCGTGCAGGGAGCCTTTGCTCGTCATCCCGGCGAAAGCCGGGGCCCAGTGCCTTTGGCCTCCACCACACACAGTCGCTGGATTCCTGCTTTCGCAGGAATGACGGTGATGGTTCGAAGCACATTGCTAGTCGCGGCTCTCGCACTGGTCGGCTGCGCCAGCGTGGGTCCCGACTATCACGCCGTGAAACCGACGACCCCGCAACTGCAGGGGCTCGACGCGGCGCAGGAGAACAACGCCTCGTTTCAGGCCGCGTGGTGGAAGCAGTTCAACGATCCCACGCTGGACGCGCTGATCCAGCGCGCCGCGGCGAACAACCTGGACCTGCGCATCGCGGTGGCCCGCCTGCATGAATCGCGCGCGCTGCTCAGCGGCGCGAAATCCGATCGGCTGCCCACGATCGACGCCGACGTGAACTACACCCGCAGCCGCGGCCAGCAACCGGGCTTCAGCAGCCGGCGCAGCACGGTCACCACGTACCAGGCCGGCTTCGATGCCTCCTGGGAGCTGGACATCTTCGGCGGCGTGCGCCGTTCGGTGGAAGCGGCCGGCGCCGACCTCGGTGCCAGCGAGGCGGCCCTGCACGATGCCCAGGTCAGCCTGCTGGCCGAGGTGGCACGCAACTATTTCGAGCTGCGCGGCAGCCAGCTGCGGCTGGACATCGCCCGGCGCGACGTCGGGAACCTGCGCCAGACCGTGCACCTGACCGAGGTGCGCCAGCAGCTCGGTGCCGGCGCGGAGCAGGACGTGGCCAGTGCGAAGGCACGCCTCAGCGCGGTGCAGGCGCAACTGCCGCTGCTGCAGACCCAGGTCAGCGCCGGCGAGTATCGACTCGCCGTGCTGCTGGGCGAACGGCCGGGCGAACTGGACGTCGACGTGTCGCCGAAGCGTTTCACGCCGATCGCGGTGAGCCTGCCGATCGGCGACGCCGGCGACGTGCTGGCGCGGCGTCCGGACGTGCAGATGGCCGAACGCGAATACGCCGCCGCCACCGCGCGCATCGGCGTGGCCAAGGCCGACTTCTTCCCGCACCTCACGCTGGGCGGCTTTCTCGGCTTCCTGTCCGGGCGCAGCAACGACTTCGGCAGTCCGGCCACCCGCGCCTGGTCGCTGGCGCCTAGCATCAGCTGGGCCGGCCTGAACATCCAGCGCGTACGCGCCAACCTGCACGCCAGCGAGGCCCGCGCCGACGCGGCGCAGGCGAACTACCGGCAGGCGGTGCTGCTGGCGATCGAGGACATCGACAACGCGGTCACCGGCTTCAACCAGCAGCGCCTTCGCGTCGATCATCTGCTCGAGCAGGGCAGGCACAGCAAGCGCGCTGCCGATCTGGCCCGTGTGCGCTACCAGGAAGGCGAGACCAGTTTCCTGGAACTGCTCGACGCCGAACGCACGCAACTGGCTGCCGAGGACGACCTGGCCCGCGCCGAAGCCACCATCAACACCCGCGCGGTGGCCCTGTACAAAGCGCTCGGTGGCGGCTGGCAGGCCTGCGGCGACGAACGCTGCAGCACCGTCGCCGACGCCGGCGCCGCGCCATGAGCCGGCCGGCCCGACGGGTGTCGGTGACCACGCCGGCGGCCATGACGACCACGGCGCCCATGCCAGCCAAGCCGGCATCGTGTGGGCCGCCGGCCGGCCGGCGCCGGCACCGACCGGGCGGTTCTTCCGCGATGACGAAGTGATCCCGTGGTGACTCAGCGCGACACGATCACCGCGAACCATTGCCAGCTGCGCACGCGCTCGGCGATCAGCTTGGTGCAGGTCAGCATCGGCACGGCCAGCAACGCGCCCGGAATGCCCCACAGCCAACCCCATACCAGCAACCACAGCAGGATCGCGATCGGGCTCAGCCGCATGCTGCGGCCCTGGATCATCGGCGTGATCAGGTTGCCTTCCATCACGGTGATGGCGGAAAACGTCATGGCCGGCAGGAACGCGTGCAGGTTTGCATCCTTGACGGTGAGCATGCCCACCAGCACCAGCACGACCGTGGTGGATATCGCGCCCACATAAGGCACGAAGTTGGCAAACATCGCCACGACGCCCCACAGCAGCGGATCAGGCATGTGGTAGAGCCACAGCATGGCGGCAGTGATCGCACCCAGCCCCGCGTTGATCGACAGCGCCGTCAACAGGTAGCGCGACACCTCGGTCTGGATGCCGCGCACGATCGCCACCGCGTGGCGCTTGTAGGAAAACCCCGGCGTGATTTCCACCAGTCGACGCAACATCGAATCACCGAAGACCAGGAAGAAAAACACCAGCAACATCACCCCGAGCACGGCGGCGAGCACTTTGGGCGCAGTGGAGACCACGTCCCAGGTGCTGATCGCCAATGCCGCCGGCGCGGGTGGGGCGGCGCGACCACTCGGCGTGCTGACCAGACTCTGGGTGGCGCGGTTGGCCGCTTCCAGCGGCTTGGTCATGTTTCTCAACTTCGGCACGAAATGCCTGATTGCCGCCGGCGCGCCATGAAACCAGCCCACTGCGGGCTGGGCCAGCTGGGTAATCCCGGTGCCGATACCGGCGATCAGGACGATCATCAGCACGCTGGCGCTCAACCAGCGTGGCAAGTGCACTCGCGTACCGGCAGCTACCAGCGGATTCAGTGCCAGCCCGAGAAAGGCCGCCAGCACCAACGGAATCAGCAGCGCCTTGGTCAGTGTGATGGTGTACATCAGCGCCAGGAACAGCATCGCGTTCAATACCATGCGAATCGACAGCAGGTGCCGCCGAATGCCGCGGGCTGAATCAAGACTGCGCGCCAGCTGACTCGGCGGGTTGCCCGCAGCAGCCGGCCCCGGCCGTTCCAGTGGCTGGATTTGGTCGCCGATGATTGCCTGCAGCACTGATGGCTGTTGTTCCTGCTCAGTGTTCATGCCGACTCGCCGTCTCGGCCGGATCGTCGAACAGGTCGCCTTGCGGTTGCGTGCGATCCGCGTGCTGGCCCGCCGCGGCCGGATCGGTGACCGCTTCCAGTTCGGCGATCAAGCGCACGCCGTAGGCAACCGCCTCGACCAAGCCGCCGCCGAGCAGCGCGCCCAGTCCCGGTACCCGCAGTGGATGCACGTTGAGGCGACCCAGCACGAATCCGGCGCCCGCCGCCGTACCCGCCGTGCCCAGCGGATGCCGGCGCCCGCGCGCCAGCAGTGCCGACACCGGTACGCGCAGCCCGTGCAGCGCTGTGTGCATGCGTGCCTGTGCCTCGTGTACCCTGGTTCGTCGCTGCAGGATGTTCATGACGGGGATCGCTCCTCATCCGCATCTCCATCTCCAGCGCGATCGCTGCCGTCATGGTCGCCCGCCTCGCGCAAGGTGTCGTGCATCATCGCACTCCACTCGCTGCGGGTGGCCGGTAGGCTCATCCAGTGCATGCAGCGCCGGAACAGCACGATCGCGCCAAGCAGGAACAGCGCCTGCATCACGCACAGCACCAGCAGGGCCCACAGCCACGAACCGAACCACTTGGCCAGCAGCACTCCGGTGAACGCGAACACGCTCAGGCCCAGTCCCACGCCGGCCACGGTCGCCGCCAGGCCAGCCAGCAATAGCCACGACACGGCGCTGCGGGCCAGCCCGAGCTCCGCCGCCAGCAGATGCGACTGTGCGCCGAATACGTGCTTGACCGCACGACCGAGTTGACCGATTTCCGCCAGCAGCCCGGACGCCGACGCCACCGGATCGGGCGCCGTCGGGTCGCGAGGTGGTTCAGCCCGATTGTGCATTCCCTGGCCCTGGTTTGCTTCGATCAGCGCCGCAGGATCCGGCCAAGCAGCCAGCCGGCCCCGAGCGCGATGGCGACCGACTGCACCGGCTTTGCACGCACGTAGTCGCGTGCCTGTTCCAGCCACTCATCGGCTCGATCGATCGTTTCATCGTAAACCTCGCGACCGCGTTCGCCCAGGTCGGTTGCCTTTTCGCTGGCGCGACTGGCCACATGGGCGGCCTTGTCGGTGGCGTGGTGCAAGCTTTCCTCGACCCGATCAGCGGTACGCTCGACCGCCTCCTTGGTGCTGGCCACCGCGTCGGAAGTGGCTTGCTTGATGCGTTCGGCCTTCTCGTCGATGCGATCGGCGGCGTGTGTTGCGGGGACTTCTACCTGCTTGTTCATGACTTACTCCTCCGTGGAAGACTGGCGGGCGGTATTCGATGACGTGTTGAAGCGCACGTTCATCAGCGGGTGCGGCGGAAAAACGCAATGATCGCGAGAATCAGGAAAATGACAAAAAGGATCTGCGCGATACCGGTGGCGGCACCCGCAATGCCGCCAAAACCAAGGACGGCGGCAATGATCGCGATGACCAGGAAAACCAGTGCGTAGTGCAACATGAGCGTGTCCTCAGGGATGTAGGCCCGGTGCGGCAGACCCGGCCGCGTCGCGCCATTCACCCACAGACTGCGCCATGCGGACGTGAAGGGCCCCACTACCGTCATGCGCGCTGCCACCATCGGCTCAGCCGGATACCTGCGGATTGAGACTGTAGGTACCCGTCAACGCGGCCTCAGCCAGTATGTGGCCATGCATGGCCGCACGCAGTGCATCCAGCTTGAAGCCGGCGCTGAGCGGCAGCCGCGCCACATCCAGCGCATACACGCGAAAATGATAATGATGCACCAGCGTATCGTTCCACGGCGGGCACGGGCCGTCGTAACCGGTATAGCTGCCCTGCATGTCGGTGTCGCCCGCAAACCATCCGGTGTAATCGTTCTCGCCCTGCATGCTGCCCGGTGGACCGAACGGCGCCGGCTTGCCGTGTGGAGTGATCTCGTCGCTGCAGGCGCCCTCGCCCAATTCGCCGCACTCCGGCGGGATGTTCGCCATCAGCCAGTGCACGAATTCCACCCGCGGCAGGTCGGCCGGCACACTGCGGCCGGGCTGGTTCACGTCGTCCGGCTTGCTCGGCACATCCGGGTCGATGCAGGTGAGCACGAACGAGCGGGTGCCCGCAGGTGTGTCCCGCCAGGCCAGGTGCGGGCTGCGGTTGTCCGACCGCGCCACGGGGGCACCGGGCTTGCAGAAAGCCAGCCGGGACGGCATCGGCTGTCCATGGGTGAAACTGTCGCTGCGTAATTGCACGGGCTGTCTCCCTTGAAAGCGGTGTTGCGATGATTGGGGTGGCCGGGCCTGCGGGCAAGTCGGCGCCCGTGTTGCAGCATGCGCCTGGTTGCCCACTTCAGTTTCGCCGGACTGTGCTGCATGCCGCCGGATCTGCCCGCAGTACCCTTAGCTGCACGGCCTCCGATAGGTTACCCGGTAGACCGTGCTCGCCAGGTGTTGCCCATCAGTTCGCGGCCGTTGTCATTGAACCACGGCTGCCCGGTTCCCGGCTGCCACGCGACTGCGGACCGCAGGCACGCGCTTCATGGTGGAGCCGCATATCCGCTTCAAGGGTCAGCCAGGCGAGCAGGCGACGAGGTCCCTGCTCGATCCGCTGCGCAAGCGCGTATGCTGGACAGATTGCGCGGTGCGTAGCCTGTCCAACCGGGCTGTGTCGGCAGGATGCCTTCTGCCTTTCCGTGTCAGGCCGAGCCCTGCGTGCGCGCGCCGGGCGACTTCGCGTTTCCGCGCACGGCCGGGATTGCAATGCGCGCGCGCTGCAACGAATTCGACAGCACCCTGGCCACGCTGGCCAGGGAAGGCTGGTGCGTGCTGTCGGGGCTGTTGTCACCCGAGCAGACGCTGGCCTTGGCCGATGAGTGCGAGGCGATGCACGACACGCACCAGCTGCGGCCGGCGCACGTCGGCCACGGCCGTGACCGCAGCCTGCTTCGCGGCGATCATACGCACTGGTTCGCGTCCGACGCGCCGAGTGCGCCGCAGCTGGCTTACGCCATGCGCATCGACGAACTGCGGATCGCGCTGAGCCGCAAGCTGATGCTGGGCCTGGTCGACAGCGAATCGCACTACGCGGTGTACCGCCCGGGCACCGGTTACGCACGGCATCTCGACTGCCTGCGCGGCTGCGATGCGCGCGTGATCTCGGCGGTGTTCTATCTCAATGAGGCGTGGCAGGATGCCGAGGGCGGGGCGCTGCGGCTGTACCTTGCCGACCGGTCGCATCGCGATGTCTACCCGCGCGCCGGCACGTTGCTGCTGTTCCTTTCGGCGCAATTCGAGCATGAGGTGCTGCCGGCCACGCGGCTTCGCAAGAGCATCGCCTGCTGGATGCGCCAGCGAGTGATCGGCGCCACTGGCTGAGGTTACCCGAGTCACCTTGCGTCGGCGCGCTCAGCCGCGGTCCGCCACCGCGTTGAACCGCGCGGCGATGTAATCGTCGGTGAAACTGGTCATGCCGTAGCCGCGGATGAACCCGCAATGGCCTCCGTGGGAGGCGATATCCAGCTCGACGTTCGGCGGCAGTTCGAGTTTCTCGAATGCGTCGATCGGGATCACCGGATCGTCCCGTGCGGTGAGGATGGTGGCGGGGATCTGCATGGCCCGCAGCGCACTGCCGGCGACCGAATAGCCGTCCAGATATTGCTGCAATGTCTTGAAGTCGGTATGCCGCAGCACCATTGCCTCGGTCAGGCCGCGCAGGCTCTGCTTCAACTCCGACATCTCGAAATACTGGTGCTGCGGAAAGGCCGCCTGCTTGGCTTGCAGCGAGTGGCGCCACTTGTGCATGAAGTAGGCCTGGTAGATCCATGGCGCGGTTTCTTCCAGCGAGAACATGCCTTCGCCGGGATCGATGATCGGGCATACCGCCAGCACATAGCTCAGTGGAATGCCGAGACGCGAGGTCTGCAATGCGGCGCGCAACGCGAAATTGCCGCCCAGCGAAAAGCCGGCCAGCGCCATCGGTCGGGCGGGCCAGCGCTGCGCAATGTCGCCCAGCGCGTACACCACCTCGTCGATGCGGCAGGAATGAAACAGCGCCTCGTTGAGCGAATGGCTGTCGCCGTGGTCGCGAAAGTTCAGCCGCAGGATGTCCCATCCATCCACGAGCAGGCGGCTGCCGGTCTGCAGCACGTAGGTGGAATCGACACTGCCCTCCCAACCGTGGAACAGCACGGCCAGGCCGCGCGGCCGCGACCGGCTTTTTTGTACGGTGTAGGCGCCCGTGAGACGCACGCCGCCACCGCCATCGACCACCACGGCCTCGGCCCCCCGCGAAACCGTCTGTGCGGCACGCGGCAGCAGCATGCGCCGCACGCCACTGGAGGAGAGCATGGTCTGGACATGGCCGCTGCGCAGCGGCCATGGCGGGCGAAAGTCGCTGCCACGCGGCAGACTCATGCGACCGCATCACTCGCGGCTTCGTCGTCCAGTGCCGCCGCGATGCGCTCGCGCGACAGTTCAGCCATGCGTCGCCGGGCATCCGGGGTGGCCGGTACCGGTGTGAGGAAATGCACCTGCGCGTCCATCGGCGCTCCGCCAAGCAGGCGCACGACGTTCTGCAGGAAATTTTCGCCTTCGCGAAACCCCGCATCGATCACCCGTCGGCGATCCCTCGAAAAACGCAGGGCCACCGGCTGTACCGGCACCTCCGCATCCAGTGCGGCCTGAAAAATGCGCGCATGGAACACCTTCAGCACACCGTTGTAGCCGGTACCGCCCTCGGGAAACACCGCCACTGAACGACCGCTGCGCAGCCGCGCAACCATGGCCTGCATCACCGCAGACAGCGAATGGTTGCTGCCGCGTCGATGGAAGATGGTGCTGGCGGAAGCCGCCATCCAGCCAACCATCGGCCAGCGGGCAATTTCCGCCTTGGCCACGAAACAGGTGGCGCGCTGGCTGTACAGCATGATGACGTCGATCCACGAAGTGTGGTTGGCGACAAACAGCACCGGGTCGACCAGCGGCTGGCCCACCCGAACCGGACGCAGGCCGAAGATCCGCAGCAGGGTGCTCGACCACCAGCGGATCCCCCGATGGGCGAACGGCTCGCGGCCATGCTTGGCCACTGCATGCCGGTTCCAGCTCAGAATCAGTGAACACAATGCGATGCCCACCACGATGTGCACCAGCAGCAGCGGTACGCGCCACAGGTAACGCAGCGGGCGCATCAGATCGTTTTCGGGGGCGGTTGCCGTGTCGATGCTCATCAGTCGGTTAGTTTAACGTTAATCGACACCGCCGCGGACGCTCAACCGGGTCAACGGCAACGCCAGCGAACGTTTGACGGTGCGCAGTACAAAACTGGAATTGACATCGGCGACGCCCGTGGCGTTCAACAGGTGATCGAGCAGGAAGCGCGAAAAGTCCTTGAGGTCGGCCACATGCACGTGCAGCAGGTAATCCATGTCGCCAGTCAGTGCGTGGCAGGCCACCACCTCGTCCCAGCCGTTGACCAGCTCGACGAAGCTTTCGATCGCCGCGCTCTCATGCTTGCTCAGCTGTACGCGCACGAACGCCTGCAGGCCCAGACCCACTGCCTGAGGATCGATCTGCGCGGCATAGCCGGTAATGATCTTGTCCTGCTCCAGCCGCTGCAGCCGGCGCAGGCACGCCGATGGCGACAGGCTGACCCGTTCGGCCAGCTCGGCATTGGTGATGCGACCCTCGGTCTGCAGGATGGCCAACAGACGAAGGTCCGTGCGATCCAGTGCGGTCATGCGCAATATATATCCATTATCAGGCCTGTTTGCACAAGGATAGTGCACCAAGCGACGTGCCTGCCCGGATATTGCAATCTTCGTGCAGGCGATCCGTCTTAAGCTGTTGCCATGCATTCTTCAAGCTGTGCCGGAGTAGACCATGGACACGCCCCGCAAAGTCGAACACCAGCAGACCGATCGCGGCTATATCCCGGTCTACGCCACCGGCGTGGTCGAACAACCCTGGGGCAGCTACAGCCGCTCCGACCACGCGGTGTGGGATACCTTGTACCAGCGGCAGCGTGAGTTGCTGCCGGGCCGCGCCTGTGCCGAGTTCATGGACGGCGTGGAGCGCTTCGGCCTGGGTGATGGCGGCATCCCCAAATTCGCCGAACTCAACAAGGTCCTGCGCCGCGCCACCGACTGGGAAGTGGTCGCCGTGGAAGGCCTGCTGCCGGACGAAGTGTTCTTCGACCACCTGGCCAACCGCCGTTTCCCGGTCAGCTGGTGGATCCGCAAGCCCGACCAGCTCGACTACCTCAGCGAACCGGACCTGTTTCACGACCTGTTCGGCCACGTGCCGCTGCTGCTCAACCCGGTGTTCGCCGACTACATGCAGGCCTATGGCCGCGGCGGCATGAAGGCCTTCGCGCTCGGCCCCGAGGCCTTGATGAACCTGACCCGGCTGTACTGGTACACAGTGGAGTTCGGCCTGATCAACACCGTCGATGGCATGCGCATCTACGGTGCCGGCATCGTCAGTTCCAAGGGCGAATCGATCTATTCGCTGGATTCGGCATCGCCGAACCGCATCGGTTTCGACATCGAGCGGGTGATGAGCACGCGCTACCGCATCGACACCTACCAGCAGACCTATTTCGTGATCGACGACTTCGAGCAATTGTTCGAGGCGACGAAACCGGACTTCACTCCGCTCTACGCGAAGCTGCGCACGCTGCCGGTGCACGCCGCCGGCGACGTGCTCGACGATGATCGGGTATTCACCCGCGGCAACCGCAAGGGCTGGGCGACCGGTGCCGATACCTGAATCCGCATCGCCATCGCTGCGGCACTTTCCCCGGACTGATCCTCAAAGGCCGAGATCGCTCAGGCCGGGATGATCGTCAGGACGGCGCCCAAGCGGCCAGCGGAATTTGCGATCCCCTTCGCCAATCGGCAGGTCGTTGATGCTGGCGTGCCGACGGGACATCAGTCCGTCGTCGTCGAATTCCCAATTTTCATTGCCGTAGCTGCGAAACCAGTGGCCGGAATCGTCATGCCACTCGTAGGCAAAACGCACCGCGATTCGCGCACCCTCGAAAACCCACAGCTCCTTGATCAACCGATAGTCGAGTTCCTTGTTCCACTTGCGCTCGAGAAAGGCCAGCGCGGCCATGCGGCCACTCAGGAACTCCGCCCGATTGCGCCAATGCGTGTCCTGCGAATACGCGAGCACGACCCGCTCCGGGTCGCGGGAGTTCCAGCCGTCTTCGGCAAGACGGACTTTCAGCGCGGCGGTTTCGCGCGTGAACGGGGGCAGTGGGGGCCGGGTTTCCATGGGGGTCTCCTGGAGTGAAATTCGGGTCTGGCGTTCTTGCGGGCACGGCTGTCCGCCGAACCACGCTAGTCCATGTAGACAAATCTGTCTACACTGATGCGATGAAGCCAGCAACCCTCGAATCGGAGCGTCCGTCTGCACGTGACCGCATCCTGCTGACCGCCCACGACCTGTTCTATCGACATGGCATCCGGGCCACCGGAATCGATCTCGTCATCGCTGAATCCGGTGTCGCCAAACTGACCTTCTATCGCCATTTTCCCAGCAAGAACGCGCTGGTGCTCGCCGTTCTCGAGCATCGTCACCGGCATTGGATGAGCTGGTTCACCGATGCGCTGACGCGGCATCGTCCTCGCACCAGGCCTCCGCTGGAAGCGCTCGTTCCCGCGCTGGCGGAGTGGTTCCATGACGGGAACTTTCGCGGTTGCGCCTTCCTCAACACGATGACCGAGCTGGGTGGCAGCTTGCCCGGAGTCATGGCGGCCTGTCGTCTCCACAAACAGGACATGACTGCCGCCATTGCCGGGCTTCTGCCCGCATCAAGACAACGCAAGCGGCAGGCACTCGCCATCGCCATCGCCGTTGACGGCGCGATCGTGCACACGCAGTTCGAGCGCGACGCAAAGGCTTCGTTGAAGGCGCTGGACGACCTGCTGCGCCCCTATCTCGGGTAGCCGTCCGTCATTCCCCAGGTGCCGTCGGAGAAACGGCGGCCCTCCGGATTGAGATGGGTGAAGGCGGCCATCACCGGGGTCGAGCCCGGGCCGCTGATGCGCCGCTCCTTCGGCACCGTCCGCAACACACCCAGTTCCTCGCGCAGGCGCGGATTGGTCAGCGCCTCGATCGCGAACACGGCCTCCAGGTCGGCGGGCTTGGCAATGCGGTCAAACACCGATCATGGCTGATCCGTGTGCTGCCCTGTATTGCGCTCGAGTCAGCTGGCGGCGGGCGCCTCGTTCCGCTCGAGGTGGTGGGTGATCCACCATTGCTGCCCCAGGCCGACCAGGCCGTTCACTGCGTAGTACAGGCACAGCCCGGCCGGGAAGAAAGCGAACATCACCGTGAACAGCAGCGGCATCACCTTCATCATCCTGGCCTGGGCCGGATCCATGCCCGCCGCGACCGGATTGAGCCATTGCGTACCCAGCATCACCAGCGCGTAGACCACCGGCAGGATGAAGTAAGGGTCGGCGGCACTGAGGTCGGGGATCCACAGGAACGGTGCATGGCGCAGTTCCAAGCTGGAGGTCAGTACGAAATACAGGCCATAGAACACCGGCATGGTGATCAGCACTGGCAGGCAACCGCCCATCGGGTTGACCTTTTCCTTCTTGTACAGCTCCATGGTGGCCTGCTGCATCTTCACCTTGTCGTCGCCGTAGCGTTCCTTGAGCTGTGCGATGCGCGGCTGCAGCTTGCGCATCTTGGCGCTGGAGCGGTACTGCACGGCGGTCAGCTTCCATGTCGCGCCCTTGATCAGCAGCACCAGCAGGATGATCGCCACGCCCCAGTTGCGGGCAATCCCGTGCAGGAACGACAGCACCGCGTGCATCGGCACGGCGATCGCCTTGAACATGCCGTAGTCGATGGTCAGGTCCAGTCCCGGTGCGATGGCATCCAGCGTGCCCTGAACATTGGGTCCGAGATACAGCCGCGCCTGGCTGGTGACGGTCTGCCCCGGCGCCACGCTCAACGTGGGGCCAATCGTGCGGATCAGATAGTGGGGTTGTGCGCTGTCCGGGTTGATCGTCTCGGTAACGTAGTGGTCCGTCTGACCGGCTGGTGGAATCCATGCGGCGAAGAAATACAACCGCAGCATCGCGACCCAGCCGCCCTTGATCTGGCTGTCGAGATGATCCTTGGGTTTGCTGAAGTCCTCGAACGACATCTTCTCGAACTTCTCCCCGGTATACCAGGCCGCGCCCTGGAAACTGCGCGACTCCGGATCGGTGAAATGACTGAACCAGCTTGCCGGCTTCGGCGGTGCCACCCGCAACAACTGCTCATAGGGATTGCCTTGCCACGGCGTGCTGCCGCCGTTGTCGACACGCTGGGTCAAGCCGATCACATAACTGCCGCGCTTGAATCTGTAGGTCTTGATCACCTTCAGGCCGGCTGCGTCCTGCCAGGTCAGATCCACTTTCAGCTCGTTCTGACCTCGCGCCATCGCGTATGAGGTTTTCGCGCTCTGGAATATCGCCAGATGATTCGGCTGATCCGCCGGCGCGTTGTCGCTGCTGCTGACCAGCCCGCTCTGTACCACGAAGTAATGCGTTGCCTCGCTGTCAAGCAGAACGGTCGGTGGTGGATTGGGCTGCTTGTGCGTGGATGCCGCCGCCGGATAGGCCAACAGCTCCGCATGCACCAGGCTGCCGCCGCGGGTGTCCACGATCAGCTTCAGTACGTCGGTGCGGATGGTGATGAGCTGCGCGGGTGTCTGGCTGGCCGTGGCGGTTCCGCCACTGATGGTCGGCAAAGTGCCGGACGTTGCACCCGTAGCCGTGGCTGCGGCAGGTACGGCGCCGGGTACGCTGCCGTCCGCCGATGCCGTGCCGGCGGCGCTTGTTGCCGCTGGCGGTGGCGGTGCGTAATCCTTCTGCCACGCCACGAACAACAGATAGGCTACTGCCAGCAGGGCGAACATGAGGAAGGTGCGCGTTTGATTCATCGCGTAGCAGATCCGGGTGACACCACGACCTTGCAGCCGCAGAATGGCAAGGAAAAAGCGAAGGTTAACGCGTGATTGTGCCGGTCGCGTCGGCTCGCTTCAATGGCGAAGGGCCTTATGCCTTCGTTTCTGGTCGGCTCGCGAGCAGTTTTTTCCACAGCCCATCAATTTCGGCCAGCAATTGCGGGCCCGGTACGCCCGCAGCCTGCTCGCGTGCCATCACCATCAGATCGATCGGCGGCAACTGATGGCGAATCCGCCGAAACGACTCGCGCAGCAACCGCTTGATGCGGTTGCGTTCAACTGCGCGTTTGGACACTCGCTTGGAAATTGCCAGACCGAGCCTCGCATGACCCAGCGAGTTTTCCCGGTAACGCAAATGAAAACAGCGGCCGCCGGCGCGGCCGCTGCTGGATCGCAAGGCGGCAAAATCACCCGGCCGGCGTAGCCGCGATTCGCGCGGCAGCCCGGCGGTTGACATGACTTGCCCCCCGTCTACGGGATCAGGCGCTTGCGCCCCTTGGCACGACGCGCGTTGAGGATCTTGCGACCATCGGCGGTTGCCATACGGGCGCGGAACCCGTGTGTACGGGCGCGCTTGAGCTTGCTGGGCTGGAAGGTCCGCTTCATGGCTTACTCCGAAGGGAATGTGGGTAAAAAGGCCAGAAAGTATGTGATGTCTCGGGTATCGCTGTCAAATGTCGCCCGCCGGCAAGCTGTGCATGTCGTTGTGGATATCCCGCGGCGGCAGCTGTGGATGCTGCTGTTAGACTTGCGTATCCATCCCGCGTGAAAGCGCCCCAAGCAGTGGCTGAAAACTATTCATGAGTGATTTGTGGCGGCGCTGCCTTGAGCGTCTCGAGGGCGATTTGAGCGCCGAAGACCTGCATACCTGGCTGATGCCGTTGCAGGCCCGTGCCGATGCGGGGTGCCTGCATCTGTACGCTCCCAATTCCTATACCCTCGATACCGTGCGTGAACGCTTTCTGGGCCGGATCGAGGCGATGCTGCCGCAATTGACCGGGCAGGCATGCGTCGTACGGCTCGAAGTGGGTTCCAATGCAGCCAGGCCGGCCAATCCGGCCAAACCTCCCGTCACGGCACGAAGCAAGACCGCCACCACGCCGGTACCCGTCTTTCAGCACAATCTCGATCCGCACTACACCTTCGAGACCTTCGTCGAAGGCAAGTCCAACCAGCTGGGCAAGGCGGCGGCGATGCAAGTGGCGACCAACCCAGGCCGCGCCTACAACCCATTGCTGCTTTATGGCGGGACCGGGCTGGGCAAGACGCATCTGATGCATGCCGCCGGCAACTTGATGCGCGAGCACAACCCGGACATCAAGGTGATGTATCTGCGCTCCGAGCAATTCGTCGGTTCGATGATCGAGGCGCTGCGCGCCAAGAGCATGGATGAGTTCAAGCGACGCTTCCGTTCGGTTGATGCATTGTTGATCGACGACATCCAGTTTTTTGCCGGAAAGGATACAACCCAGGAAGAATTCTTCCACACTTTCAATGCTTTGTTCGAATCCAAACAGCAGATCATCCTGACCTGCGACCGCTATCCCAAGGAAGTCGACAAACTGGAACCACGCCTGAAATCCCGCCTGGGCTGGGGTTTGAGCGTGGCGATCGAGCCTCCGGATTTCGAAACGCGTGCGGCGATCCTGCTGGCGAAGGCGCACGAAAAAGGCGTGGCGGTGGACGAAAACGTGGCCATGCTGCTGGCCAAGCGCATCCGCTCCAATGTGCGTGATCTGGAAGGTGCGCTGAACACGCTGGCGGCAAGGGCCAACTTCTACGGCAAACCGATCACCACCGAGTTCGCCGAGGAAACCTTGCGCGACCTTCTGGCCACGCATGCGCAGGCGGTCACCATTGCAAACATCCAGAAGATTACCGCCGAGTATTTCAACGTGCGGCTGCAGGATCTCCTCTCGAAGCGTCGCGTTCGCTCGCTGGCGCGGCCACGTCAGATCGCGATGACCCTGTCCAAGGAGTTGACCGAGCACAGCCTGCCGGAAATCGGCGAAGCGTTCGGCGGTCGCGACCACACCACCGTGATGCATGCCTGCAAAACCATCCGCAAATTCATCGAAACCGATACGCGCATGCGGCAGGACTGGGAACAATTGATCCGCACCTTGACGGGTTGAACGTGCGCGCCGGCTGGTGCGTTAAAGTGGGGGACAAGAACCGGGTGAAGTTGTGGATAACCGGTGAACAGAAACCGGGTTTGAGTTATCCACAAAGAGGTCACAGGCAGGCAGCGACCTTCCGCACAGCGATGAAGCAAGATAAAGCATTGAATTATCTGATAAAATTTCAATTCAAAAGTTACCCACACCGCCTACAACAGCTACTAAACTTCTTTTAAAAGACAGAACAGCAGGTATAGGGGAAGCGAAGTCATGCAATTCAGCATTCAACGAGAAGCTCTGCTCAGGCCTCTGCAGCAAGTGGTCGGCGTGGTCGAGCGGCGGCAGACGCTGCCAGTGCTTGCGAATTTGCTGGTCAAGGTTGGCGAAGGCAGGTTGTCGCTGACAGGCACCGACCTGGAAGTCGAGATGGTGGCTTCCTCCGAAGCCGAGAAGCTGGTCGATGGAGAAATCACGATACCGGCACGTAAATTGTTCGATATCGTGAGAGCGCTCCCCGACGGAGCCCGTATCGACCTCAGACTCAGCGGGGATCGTGTCGCGATGACTGCCGGACGTAGCCGTTTCACGCTGACGACCCTGCCTGCCAGTGAATTTCCCACGATCGATGCAATCGAACTGGTTGAAAAGGTCAGTCTTCCCGAGGAAGTCCTGCGCGACCTGATGGAACGCACCGCGTTTGCGATGGCGAACCAGGACGTTCGCTATTACTTGAACGGGATGTTGCTGGACTTGCAAGAGCACACTTTGCGCTGTGTGGCTACCGATGGCCACCGACTCGCGATGAAGGAAACCCAGTTGGAGAGTTCCGTTTCCACGCGCCGGCAGATCATCATTCCCCGCAAGGGCGTCAATGAACTGATCGGTTTGCTTGAACCGGGTGATGGTCAGGTGGAACTGGAGTTTGGTCGCAACCATCTGCGGGTTCGCCGTGGCAACGTGGTATTCACCTCGAAGTTGATCGACGGCCGTTTCCCCGATTACGAGGCCGTAATTCCACTCGGCGCGGACAAGACCGCCATGCTGGATCGGGAGGTGTTGCGGGGTGCCCTGCAACGCGCGGCGATTCTTTCGAATGAGAAATACCGTGGCGTTCGCCTTGAGCTGTCGTCGGGAAAACTGCGCATCGTGGCGCACAATCCCGAGCAGGAGGAAGCGGTCGAGGAAGTCGAAGCGGAGACGCACGTTGATGATCTTGCGGTCGGTTTCAACGTCGGTTACTTGCTCGATGCGCTCGCGGCCATCCGTGGCGACAAGGCTCGGCTCAGTCTGCGAGACGCACAGTCCAGCTGCCTGGTGCAGGAGGAAGACAACGAGCACACGCGGCACGTGATCATGCCATTGCGGCTCTGATCCAGACCATGGGTTGTGCAACTGTGTTACTGCTGCAACGGGTAACGCCGGGATCCTCATCAGGTATCCCGGCGTTCTTGCTTGTGGATCCAACCTAGATGTGGGTGGAGCAATTACGCATTCGCGGTCTGCGTTGCTTTGGTGAGGCTGGCTTTGCGCTGGATCCGTCGATCAATGTTTTGGTTGGGGACAACGGCTCCGGCAAATCGAGCGTGCTCGAAGCCGTGTACTTGTTGTCGCACGCACGCTCGTTTCGCAACGGGGCCAGAGAAGCCTTGCTGCAACGTGGAAGCTCGGCGATGTCGGTGTTCGCCGAACTTCGCCATCGCGATGATCGAAGCTGCCGGCTTGGCCTTGGGCGGGAGGGATCTCGCTGGGAGGCGAAAGCAGACGGCCAGGCTGTCACCATTGGGCAGTTGGTGAGCGAATGTGCGGTAGTCTGTTTCGAACCCGGTTCACACGCGTTGATTGCAGGAGCTGCCGATGAGCGTCGCCGGTATCTTGATTGGGGGGTGTTCCACGTGGAACTGGAATTTCTCCCTGACTGGCGCCGCTACCAACGCGCATTGAAGCAGCGAAACAGCTTGTTGCGCTCAGCGGCCCCGCCAAACGAAGAACTGTTTGCGCCATGGGAGGCGGAATTGGCGCAAACAGCTCAACGGATCGATGCGCAACGGCATGCGTACCTGAATCTGCTTCGACCCATGTTATGTGCCAGTGCGCAGGGGCTTTTGCCTGAATTAGGCCCGCTGGAGCTGAGATACCGTCGCGGCTGGCCCGAGGAGCAGGCATTGAGCCAGCTGTTGCGCGAGCATCGGGGCAGGGATCAGGCTCGTGGGTACACCCTGCTGGGCGCGCATCGTGCTGACTGGGCCATAGCGTTCGAACATGCCCCCCTGCGCGAGCACCTGTCGCGTGGTCAAGAAAAGCTGACGGCACTGGCCTGCGTGCTGGCGCAGGCCGAACTGTTTGCCGATCAGCGTGGCGAATGGCCAATTGTCTGTCTGGACGATCTCGCATCCGAGCTCGATCAAACGCATCAGATTGCCGTGATCGCACAGCTGCGTTCGGCCCGGGCGCAAGTGCTGCTGACCGGGACCGAAGTGCCGCAAGCTCTGAAGGCAGTCCCTGCCCGGGTGTTCCACGTGGAACAGGGTCGGGTGATACCCCTGCTATAATTTACAGATTGCATCACCGAAAGATAGCAAACCCCTCCCCGGCTTTTTACGGCGCCATGCCGGGCGGATCGCGGGCGCCACAAACCGGTCAACGCATGAACTTATCCAACTACGACTCGAGCAACATCAAGGTTCTGAAAGGTCTGGAGGCGGTGCGCAAGCGCCCAGGCATGTACATCGGCGATACCGATGACGGCACCGGGCTGCATCACATGGTGTTTGAGGTCGTCGACAATGCCATCGATGAGGCTCTGGCCGGCTATTGCGACACCGTGGGGGTCACCATCCACGAAGATGGCTCGGTCAGCATCGTCGACAATGGACGTGGCATTCCCGTCGACATGCATCCGGAGGAAGGCCGTTCCACCGCCGAGGTGGTGATGACGGTGCTTCATGCTGGCGGTAAATTCGATGCGAACTCGTACAAGGTTTCCGGTGGTCTGCATGGCGTGGGCGTATCGGTGGTCAATGCCCTCAGCGACCACTTGTGGCTGACCATTTACCGCAACGGTCATGAGCACCTTCAGGAATACGCATTGGGCGAACCGCTGTTCCCCTTGAAGGTGGTCGGACCGTCGAGTCGACGCGGCACTTTGGTGCGCTTTCTGCCCAGCCAGGCAACGTTCGGCAGCAATACCGAGTTTCATTACGACATCCTGGCCAAACGCCTGCGCGAACTGGCTTTTCTCAACTCCGGCGTCACCATCGATCTACACGATGAGCGGGGCGAAACGCGTCACGATACGTTTGCTTACGAAGGCGGCATCCGCTCGTTCGTACAGCATCTGGCACAGCTGAAAACCGCCTTGCACCCCAATGTGATCAGCTTGATGGCGGAGCAGGATGGCATCACGGTCGAATTGGCGATGCAGTGGACCGACTCCTACCAGGAAACGATGTTCTGCTTCACCAACAACATACCGCAGCGCGATGGCGGCAGCCATCTGACCGGATTTCGTGCGGCGCTGACCCGGTCATTGCAGAATTACATCGAGAAATCAGGCCTGGCCAAGAACGCCAAGGTCACATTGTCCGGCGACGACATGCGCGAAGGCATGATCGCCGTGTTGTCGGTCAAGGTGCCTGACCCGAAGTTCTCCTCGCAAACCAAGGACAAACTGGTCTCGTCCGAGGTCAAGACGGTGGTCGAGCAGGTCGTCAACGAGAAGCTCGGCGAATTTCTGCTGGAACACCCAAACGAAGCCAGGGCGATCGCTTCGAAGGTGGTCGATGCCGCGCGCGCGAGAGAGGCCGCACGCAAGGCACGCGAGATGACGCGACGCAAGGGTGCGCTGGATATTGCCGGGCTTCCCGGCAAGCTGGCCGATTGCCAGGAAAAGGACCCGGCATTGTGCGAACTGTTCCTGGTCGAGGGCGACTCGGCGGGCGGTTCGGCGAAACAGGGTCGCAACCGCAAGACGCAGGCCGTGTTGCCGTTGAAGGGCAAGATCCTGAACGTGGAAAAGGCGCGTTTCGATCGCATGCTGGCATCGGCCGAGGTCGGAACGTTGATTACCGCGCTGGGTACCGGCATCGGCAAGGACGAATACAACCCCGACAAGCTGCGTTACCACCACATCATCCTGATGACCGACGCCGACGTCGATGGCTCGCACATCCGTACCCTGCTGCTGACGTTTTTCTACCGGCAGATGCCCGAACTGATCGAGCGCGGGCATATCTATATCGGTCTGCCACCGTTGTACAAGGTGAAGCAGGGCAAGCAGGAGCTGTACATCAAGGACGACGCGGCCCTGAACGATTACCTGATTTCCAGTGCCGTCGACAACGCCGCCCTGCTGTACAGCCCGGACGCGCCGCCGATTACAGGCGAGGCGCTGGAAAAACTGTTGCGCGGCTATCAACAGGCACTCGATCAGATCGCCAAGCTGGCACACCGCTTTGATGCGGCCGTGTTGAACATGCTGCTCGAACACGCTCCGCTGGAGCCGTCGTTGTGGACCGACCCGGTTGCCATGCAAACCTGGCTCGACGACGCGACGCGGCGGCTTGCAGCCAGCGGCCTGGGCAAGCCACGTTATCAGCTGTCACTGCGCCCGGCGCATGATGAACAGCCGGCCGCCATCGAGGTGGTGCGAGAGCAGCACGGACTGAATCACACCTGGGTGTTGCCGCAGCCGTTCTTCAGCAGCAATGAGTTCAAACCGATTCTCGCCATCAGCCGACAAGTGGCAGGCATGGTGCAGGTTGACGCCGTGGCACGACGCGGCAATGCCTCGCGTGGTGTGCTCAGCTTTGTCGAGGCACGCAACTGGTTGCTGGACGAGGCAAAAAAGGGCCGCAGCATCCAGCGCTTCAAGGGTCTGGGCGAAATGAATCCCGAGCAGTTATGGGAGACCACGGTGAATCCGGAGACTCGCCGGATGCTGCAGGTCGGCATCGAGGACGCGATCGCCGCTGATCAGATGTTCTCCATGTTGATGGGCGAGGCGGTTGAGCCACGCCGCGAATTCATCGAGGCGAATGCCCTGAAGGTTGCCAATCTGGACATCTGAGGAAGTCATCCGCTCTTGCGGGTGCGGTATCTTTGTGTGTCTGGGCGCCATGCTGTCCCGTCCACCCCATGCCGGTCGTGGTCGCGAATCGGCACCTCCGCTCGTCGTCCAGCCCGGCAAGACCATTGGTATGGGCCGCAGCCAGTTGCAGCCCATACCATATCGTATGGCCAAATTATTGATTTTTAACAATCTTTGATGACGCATCGCAACTTGTTATCGATGCCAAACTCAGGTTAGGCTTGCACATTCTGTATGCCATGTTCGATGCGGCGAAGGCTGATATGAGGATCACCATGAAACATGTTCCGGGTTTGACGCTGCTGGCGAGTGTCGCCTTGTTGCTGACGTTGGCCGCCAATCCGGTTCTGGCGCGAGAAAGCCATGCCGCCAAGGACAAGCAGACGGTACAGTATCCCAATGCCACCCGTGTCGCTCCGAAGCTCGACCTGACCAGCACGAGAGAACAGAAGGCACTCAACGAAGGCCTGGACGCTAGCAGCTCGGGCGACAAAGCCAAGGCCGAGCAGCTGCTGCAGCCGATCGCCGATAGTAGCAAGAGCAAATATGCCCAGGCGCTTGCTCTGGAAGGTTTGGCCACCATCAAATACAACGAAGGCGATTACAAAGCAGCGATTCCTTTGCTTCAGCGTTCGCTGGCCATCGGGGTGATGCCAAACGACACCTATTTCCAGATTGAGTACATGCTGGCGCAGTTCCAGATGGCCGATGAACAATATCAGGCCGCACTGGATACGCTCACCAAATGGCGGGCAGAGGGCAAGAAGGAAACGGCCAACTCCTACGCACTCGAAGGTAATGCAGATTATCGACTCGGCAAGTATCCCGAGGCGATCGCAGCCATCAACAAAGCCAAGTCCTTGACCGACAAGCCTCAGGAAAGTTGGAACCAGATCCTGATGGCCAGCTACTCCGCAGCGGGTCAAGGCGATCAGGCCGCGAAGCTGGCAGAGCAGGAACTTGCCGCCAAACCGAATGATCCGGAAGCGCTCAACAACGCCGTGGCGGTGTTGATGCAGGCGCAGAAGTATCCGGAAGCCATCCAGTTGATGGAAAAGGCTCGTGCCAATGGTGCATTCACGAAAGAAGGCAGCTATGTCAATCTGGCCAAGCTGTATTTGATCACCGGGCAGAACAACGGCGCCGAGGCCAAGCCCAATGGGCTCAAGGCAGAGCAGGTGCTTGAAGAAGGCATGAGCAAGGGGCTGGTAACCGCTAACGCGGATAATTACCTGCTGCTCGGTCAGGCGGCAGAAATGGCCGACAATGTCAGCAAGGCGATCGACGCCTACAAGAAGGCCATCCCGACAGACACGGATGGGATGGCTGCGCTGCGTGCCGGTAACTTGCTGCTGAGCGAAAGCAAGTACGCAGAAGCTCGCAGCATGTTCCAGCTGAGCATCAAGAAAGGCGTGAAGCACATGGGCACGGCATACATGCTGCTGGCTGAAAGTGAGCGTGGCCTCAAAAACAAACCGGCGACGATTGCGGCCATGAAGATGGCTGCACAGCAGCCGGAAACGGCCGAGAAGGCCAAGGCCTGGCTCAAGAAGCAGCACATCAAGTAAAGCCGTGGCATCAAAGGCGCTCGCGGAGCAGATGGACGTCCATCTGTATGGCCCGTGAATGCTATACAAATGACCTGTGCTGCTGTACCTTTAAAGATCTTTCCCTGCGTCTCCCCAGCGGCGAGTTCCGTCCAGGCATCAGACGGTTTCGGGCCACGCCCTGCGGCAACGTTCACTCCCGATCGACTAGCTTCAGATAGTGAAAGATGGCCTCTAGCAACGAAGAAAACGAGTTCAGCTGGAAACGCACCTGGGCATTGGCAGTTGCCATCGGTCTGCATGCGTTTGCGTTCCTGTTGATTGTGGCGCCGATGGCGCCGCCGCATCAGGCACACAAGCAAAAGGAGCGCATCGTCCAGGTGAACTTCATCGAGCCACCGCCGCCGCCGCCGCCGCCGCCGCCGCCGCCGCCGGAGCCACCCAAGCAGCCGCCGCCGAAGATCATCCAGCAGCTCAAGCCACCACCGACACCGCCACCGCCGGCACCGCCGCCGCCGGTGACGGAGGTGTCCCAGAATGCGTACCAGGCACCGCCGCCGGCGCCGCCAGCGCCACCGGCACCGCCTTCGGATATCACCGCTGGTCAGGATTTGAGCTACAACAGCCGTCTCCAGCCGAGGTATCCGCCACAAGCGGTACGTCAGCATCATGAAGGGACGGTGGTGCTGATGATCCTGGTGGGTATCGACGGAGCGCCGAAAGACGTCCAGGTGGAGAAATCCAGCGGATACCGCGAGTTGGACCGTGCAGCGGTGGATGCGGCAAAAAGATGGCGGTTCAATCCGGAAATCAGAAACGGCCGAAAGGTCGAAGGCTATGCACGCGTTCCAGTCAGTTTCAATCTCAATTCGCTGTAATCAAGCTTCTTCCGATTACGGTTTATAGTTCACGTTCGACTTCCCTAGGGTAGCGTTATGTTCCTACAGACTCCTGCAATTACCGATGCCGCACAGGCCTTGGGTAGCAATACCAACGCCGAAGCCATGAAACAGATGGGCTTCAGCAATTTGATGCAAAACTTCGATGCGCTTGGCTGGATCGTCTTCGTGACCCTGGTCGTGATGTCGTTCATGTCCTGGTACTTCATCGTCGCCAATGCCATCCGCAATGCCATGGTGCGGTCGCGTGCCGATGGCGTGATCGATGGCTTCTGGGGTCAGGGCTCCACCCAGGAAGCGATTCGCGAACTGGAAGCCCAGCCCAAGGGTGAACCATTCTCCAAGATCGCTCTCGATGCTGCCATGGCAGTGGCCCATCACCAGCAGACCGCATCGGGTACCACGGGTCGTCTGGCGGAGTCGCTGAGCCGCTCGGAGTTCATCGATCGCGCCCTGCGTCAGGCCGTGGCCCGCGAGAGCCTGCGTCTGGAGGGTGGTTTGACCTTGCTCGCCACGGTGGGTTCGGCCGCTCCCTTCGTCGGCCTGCTCGGTACCGTGTGGGGTATCTACCACGCCTTGATCGGTATCGCTGCGACCGGCAACGCCCAGATGTCTGCCGTGGCCGGTCCGGTGGGTGAGGCCTTGATCATGACCGCGTTCGGTCTGTTCACCGCCATTCCTGCCGTGCTTGCCTACAACTTCTTCAATCGTTCGAATCGCCTGACCTATGCAAGGTTCGATGAATTCGCGCATGACCTGCACGACTTCTTCGCCACCGGCTCGCGCGTTGAAGGCGCTGCGCCAAGCAACAAGTGAGGGATTGACCCATGGCGATGGCTACAGGGAGCAATTCCGGCGGACCGATGTCGGAGATCAATGTCACGCCGCTGGTTGACGTGATGCTGGTGTTGCTGATCATCTTCATGATCACCGCCCCGTTGATGTCACACAGCGTCACGATCGACTTGCCCACTGCGAATCCCAAGACCAAGGATTCGGAGGTGCTGGTGCCGCCTCTGGATCTGGCGGTCAAACCGGACGGTAGCATGTACTTCAACGATCATCCGATCACGGAACTCGAGTTGAAGGCGCAGTTCGCGGTGGATGCACAGAGGACGCCGCAGCCGGAGTTGCAGATCCGCGCGGACAAGTCGACCGAGTTCAAGATCGTGAAAAAGATCATTGGCGATGCGAAGGATGCAGGTATGGTCCATGTCGGCTTCATGACCACTGCCCCGGCTAAGGAGTGACGAGAAATGGCATTCACTAGCAACAGCAGTGGGCCGTTGTCGGAAATCAACGTCACGCCGCTGGTCGACGTGATGTTGGTGCTGCTGATCATTTTCATGATCACGGCGCCGATACCCGCGCTCAAGATCAAGGTCGACCTGCCGCAACCGAACCCGAACGTGGTCAACCCGCCCAATCCGCTGGAGCCGATCCGTTTGAAGATCGACCAAAGCGGGGCGTTTTACTGGAACGACACGCCGGTCGACGAGCCCGGCCTGAAGGCGCAACTCGCGGTGATCGCCCAGCAGAGCGAACAGCCGGAAATACAGATTGCCGCCGATGATGCAGTGGCGTATCAGTATGTGGCGCGCGTGCTGGCGGACGCGAAAAGTTACAACCTCACGAAGATCGGCTTCGCCGAGGCCAATTGACACGAGTGCCGATCCGGCAAGGACGGCAGCTTCTATCATGTCTCAAGAACCCCCGCCTGGAGCGGGGGTTCTTGTTTGGGTGAGGAAGCATCGGGGCTGAAGCCCCTCTCGCAGGCGCTCAAAGTTTTGTGGGCGATTTCGTCGCGACGTCTTTTTCGGCATGAACCTGAGGTGCTGCAAGCGGACTGTTCAGCGCAGAATCTGCAGGTAGTTGCGCACGGTGGCGGCCAGCCCTTCGTACAGCGCTTCGCCGATCAGTGCATGGCCGATCGAGACTTCGGCCAATCCGGGGATGGCCGCCTTGAAGGTGCCGAGGTTGGCCTGGCTGAGATCATGGCCGGCATTCACCGCCAATCCTGCCTGCTGTGCACGTCGTGCGGTATCAGCGCATGCCGCCAGGGCGGCCGAGGGCTTTCCGTCCGCAAAAGCCTTTGCGTAGGGACCGGTATAGATCTCGACGCGTTGTACCCCTATCGCCACCGCCAGATCGAAGTTCTGGCAGTCGGGATCGACGAACAGGCTGACTCGACAACCCAGTTCACGCAGTTCGGCCACCAATGGCTGCAGGCGCTCGATGTCGCGTTGCAGATCGAACCCGTGATCGGAGGTGATCTGGCCGTCGTCATCCGGCACCAGGGTTACCTGGGTGGGACGTACCTCGCGTGCCAGGGCAAGCAAGCCGGGATAGGCGCCACGAACCCCGGCAAACGGATTGCCTTCGATGTTGTATTCGACCCGTCCGCGCAGCAGCGCGGCCAGCTCACGCACATCCTCCGGCCGCACATGCCGCAAATCCGGCCGTGGATGCACCGTGATACCGCCGCAGCCCGATTCAATGCACGTCTGCGCCGCACGACAGATGTCCGGTTCGTCGCCGCCGCGCGAATTGCGCAGTACCGCGATCTTGTTGAGGTTGACGCTGAGCAGGGTCATGACAGGTAGGCAAATTCTCGCAGTGGGTCTGCGCCAGCGGGCTACAGACAGAGGGGGGCGGACGGTACCGACCGGGCCGAAAACAATGTACCTATCAGCCGCCGGAGGCAAGTGTCCACAGTCGAACGCGGCGCTTTGCGCCACGCCAGGCAAGCGCAGCCACCAACGAGCTGTCGATGCTGAGGGCGTGCAATTGCCATGCCCCGGCATCGTCGCCATCGAGCTGATGCAGGATCAGCTGGCCGCCGGCACGGCCGATACTGAGCCGTTTCAAGCCAAATGCGATGCCACGCCCCAGCGCCTTGAGTACGGCTTCCTTGGCGGTCCACAGTTCGAGAAACGCCGCGCTCCGGCCGGCCGCCGGCACGGCCGACAAGGCCGCCGCTTCGTCGGCCGTGAAGTATCGCCGGGCAATCTCCAGTGCTCCGGGACGCATGCGCAGGCATTCGAGATCGATGCCGGGTTTGATCGACCTGGCGATCGCAATCAGGGCATGATCGCCGCTGTGCGACCAGTTGAAATCGAGCGATGGATCCTGGACGCCGGCAAGTGCGGGCCGCCCGTGCTCGCCCTCCGTCAGCGCGAGTTGATCTGCATCGATACCCAGATAGCTGGACAACACCGAACACAGTGGTGCGCGCCCGCGTTGTCGGTGGTATGGCAGATGCCACACATGAATCTCGTCATCGCGCAGATGCTCTGCTACGTTGGCGGGTATCTGCGCGCACGCTGAAATCATCCTGTCATGGTGCCGCTGCCTGCGACTGGGCACAAGCATGGCGACAGTGGGTCGGCGTCCGGCGATGGATGGTGAATGGGGAGATGGTGCTTGATCAACGGTTGGTTAATGCTGCTGGTGTCGGTGCTGTACGTCGGGTTGCTCTTCGTGGTGGCTTATGCCGGTGACCGGCGGCCACTGTATCCGCAGCGACCGAAATTGCGTCCGCTTGTCTACAGCCTGGCCATGGCCGTGTATTGCTCTTCGTGGACGTTTTACGGGGCGGTAGGCACGGCTGCGCGTGCCGGCTGGGCGTATCTGCCGATTTACCTCGGTCCGATCCTTTTGTTCGTGTTCGGATTTGGCCTGTTGCGCCGACTGGTGCGGGTGGTGGAACAGCGCAACATCACTTCCATCGCCGACTTCATCGGTGCGCGATTTGGCAAGTCGCATCGTCTGGCGGCGCTGGTCGCGGTGATCGCGGTGATCGCGGTAGTACCGTACATCGCACTGCAGCTGAAGGCCGTGGCGATGTCGTTCGATGTGCTGGGTGGTGCCAGCCACGGCAACGCGGGACAGGCCGGTATCGACAGCGCGTTGTGGTGCGCGGTTCTGCTGGCGGCATTCGCGATCCTGTTCGGCACGCGCAGCATCGATGCGACCGAACATCATCACGGCCTGATGCTGGCGATCGCGTTGGAGTCGCTGATCAAGCTGCTCGCATTTGTCGCCCTGGCAGGTTATGCGTACTGGCATGGTCCGGGGCTTCCCGCCACCTTGCATCTTCCGGCCACGGCATCGGACGGCAGCATGTCGTCCGGGTTTCTCGCCAAGACGCTGCTGGCGTTTCTGGCGATGTTCTGCCTGCCAAGGCAGTTCCAGATCGGCGTGGTCGAATGTGAAAATGCAGGTGATCTCAAGCGCGCGCGCTGGATCATGCCGGCATACCTGGTGATCGTCAGCCTGGCGGTTCTGCCGATCGTGGCGGCCGGCGCGCACCTGCCGCTGGTGCGCCAGGGCAATGCCGACGCATGGGTGCTGACGTTGCCGCTTGCCTATGGCAATCACGGCATGGCGCTGCTGGCGTTCATCGGCGGTTTTTCGGCGGCAACCGGCATGGTGATCGTGGCTTCGGTGGCGTTGTCGACCATGATCAGCAATGATCTGGTGATGCCTGCGCTGCTGCGGATTCCATGGCTGCATCTGGAGCAGCGCAGCGACCTGTCGCAGCTGGTACTGAACGTGCGTCGAGTGGCGATCGTGACACTGGCACTGATGGCCTATGTCTACTATCGCGGGGTCGCCGATGTGGAAAACCTCGCCGCCACCGGTCTGCTGGCGTTTGCGGCGGTGGCGCAATTCGCACCGGCACTGATCGCCGCTCTGTACTGGCGCGGCGCCAGCCGTCGCGGCGTGGCGACCGGTCTGCTGGCGGGTTTCGCGGTGTGGGCGTACACCTTGCTGTTGCCGGAAATCGTCCATGCCGATCGCTGGCTGCAGACAGGCCCATTCGGCTGGAGCTGGCTGCGCCCGCAGGAACTGTTCCATCTCAGCGGCTGGGACCCGGTCATGCATGCCACGTTCTGGTCGCTGCTGGTCAACGTCGGTTGCATGGTGTTCTTCTCGTTGCGATTCCGCCCCACTCTGGAAGACCGGCTGCTGGCATCGATGTTTGTCGATCCGGATCCGGCCAACCCGGGCGGCACCGGCGACTGGCGCGGCCGGGTGGCATTCGCCGACCTGCGCACGATCGCCGAGCGCATCGTCGGCGAACGCGGCAGCACACGCGCCTTCGAGGAATATGCGCAGCGCCGGGGGCGGCCCTTGCTGGCCAACGAAGCGGCCGACCGCGCATTGATCCAGCATACCGAACGCCTGCTAGCCTCGGCGGTCGGTGCGGCCAATGCGCGACGCATCCTGATGGGTGCGTTGTCCGGCAGCGGGCTGGATATCGCCGAGGCCATGGCGCTGATGGACGAGGCCTCGCAGGAACTGCGCTTCAACCGCAAGCTGCTCGCCTCCACACTGGAGAACGTCTCGCAGGGGATCAGCGTGGTCGATGCGCGGATGCGTCTGGTGGCGTGGAACCGGCGCTACCTGGAACTGTTCGATTATCCCGAAGGCATGGTCTACGTGGGCGTACCGGTGGCCGATCTGATCGGCTGGAATGCCGAACTCGGTGAATGCGGCCCGGGCGAAGTCGAAGACCATGTGGCCAAACGCATCGATTACATGCGCGCCGGTTCGTCGCACCTGTTCCAGCGCATACGTCCGGACGGCACCGTCATCGAAATGCGCGGACGCGCGCTTCCCGACGGCGGGTATGTCACGACCTATACCGACGTTACCGCCTACAAGCACGCCGAGCAGGCGCTGATCGAAATCAACGAAACACTGGAACAGCGGGTCGACCAACGCACGGCGGAACTGTCCCAGGCACTGGTCGACACCGCCAACGCGCGCCGTGCGGCGGAGGCGGCGAACATCTCCAAGACACGGTTCCTGGCCGCAGCCAGCCACGATTTGCTGCAACCGCTGAATGCGGCGCGGCTGTTCACCTCGGCCCTGCGCCAGCACCCCGGTCTGGATGCCGAGGCGAGCCAGCTGGCCGAGCGCATCGATGCCTCGTTCCTGGCCGCCGAGGATCTGCTCGATGCGCTGCTGGATACCTCGCGGCTGGATGCCGGCACCTATCGGCCGGACGTGGGTGGCTTTGCGCTGGCCGAACTGTTCGATTCGCTGAAGGCGCAGTTTGCCGTGGTGGCCGAAAAGCGCGGGCTTCGCCTGCGGGTGGTGCCGACGAAACTGGCGGTACGCAGCGACCCGCAGTTGCTGCGCCGGATCGTGCAGAACTTTCTGTCCAACGCGCTGCGCTATACCCGGCAGGGCACGGTGCTGCTGGGCGCGCGCCGGGCACAGGGCGAAGTGCGGATCGAGGTGTGGGATTCCGGTCCGGGCATCGCTCCCGAACAGCGCGCCCGCATCTTCGACGAATTCCAGCGCTTGAATCAGCCATCGCCATGGGGAGAGAAAGGACTCGGACTGGGGCTGTCGATCTGCGATCGACTGGCCGGCATCCTCGATCACCGGCTCGATTTGAAATCGAAGGTGGATCACGGCAGCTGTTTTGCGGTGACCGTGCCGCGCAACGCAGCGGTGCCGGTGCGGCGTCAGCAGGTGCAGCGCAATGGCCCGGACCGGCAGCTGCCGCTGACGGTACTGTGCCTGGACAACGATGTGACGATCCTGGAAGGCATGCGCGCGCTGCTCGGCCGCTGGGGAGTCGATTGCCGGATCGCGCTGGATCTCGAGCAGGCACGCAACGAACTGGCCCATGGCGAGTTCGACCTCATCCTGGCCGATTACCATCTCGCTGACGATGCCGATGGCTTGCAGGCGTTGCAGGTGCTTCGCAGCGAATATCTCCAGTTGCCGCCGGCGGTGATGATCACGGCCGATGGCAGCAGTGAACTCAAGCAGCGCGCGCGGGTGCTGGGTTATCCGATCCTGCACAAACCGGTCAGGCCGGCGGCCCTGCGCGCGCTGCTGACCGCGCTGATGCGGCGGCAGGGCGAGGACCGCCCAGCCTGAGCGCCGGCGGTCAGGCTGGCAGGCTGGAGTGGCCCATCAGGAACTCGTCCACCGCGTGGGCGCACTGGCGCCCTTCGCGGATCGCCCAGACCACCAGCGACTGGCCGCGGCGCATGTCGCCGGCGGCGAACACTTTGTCCACGCTGGTGCGATAGCCGCCGTGGGCCTCGGTACCGGCTCTGGCGTTGCCGCGGGCATCCTTCGCCACGCCGAACGCGTCCAGCACGCCCTGCGCGGGCGAGACGAAGCCCATGGCCAGCAGCACCAGGTCCGCCTGGATCTGGAACTCGCTGCCGGCCACCTCGTGCATCCGGCCGTCCTTCCACTCCAGCCGGACGGCGGTGAGGCTCTTGACCCGCCCCTTGCCGTCGTCGTTGAAGCACTTGGTGGCCACGGCCCAGTCGCGCTGGCAGCCTTCCTCGTGCGAGCTGGAGGTGCGCAGGCGGATCGGCCAGTACGGCCACACCAGCGGCTTGTCCTCCTGCCGGGGCGGTTGCGGCAGCAGCTCGAACTGGGTCACCGCGACGGCACCCTGGCGGTTCGAGGTACCCACGCAGTCGGAACCGGTGTCGCCGCCGCCGATGACGACCACCTGCTTGTCGCTGGCGACCAGCTGGTCCGCCAGCACGTCGCCGGCCACCACGCGGTTCGCCTGCGGCAGGAACTCCATCGCGAAATGCACGCCCTGCAGCTTGCGGCCGGGCACCGGCAGGTCGCGCGGGGTTTCCGCGCCGCCGGTGAGCACCACCGCGTCGAATTCCCGCCGCAGCTGTTCGGGTGTGATCACGATGACGTTGCCGTGAAGCGCGGCGTCGGACGCGGCACCCACGAACACGCTGGTGCGGAACTGCACGCCTTCGCCGCGCATCTGCTCCAGGCGCCGGTCGATGTGGCCCTTGTCCAGCTTGAAGTCGGGGATGCCGTAGCGCAGCAGGCCGCCGATCCGGTCGCTCTTCTCGAACACGGTCACGGCGTGGCCGGCGCGGGCCAGCTGCTGCGCGGCGGCCAGCCCGGCCGGGCCGGAGCCGACCACGGCCACTTTCCAGCCGCTCCGGTGTGCGGCCGGCTGCGCCACCACCCAGCCTTCCTCCCACGCCTTGTCGATGATCTTGTGCTCGATCGACTTGATGCCGACCGCATCGTCGTTGATGTTCAGCGTGCAGGCGGCCTCGCAGGGGGCGGGGCAGATCCGGCCGGTGAACTCGGGGAAGTTGTTGGTCGAGTGCAGCACGTCGATCGCGTGCTTCCAGTCCTGCCGGTACACCAGGTCGTTGAAGTCCGGAATGATGTTGTTGACCGGGCAGCCCTGGTGGCAGAACGGGGTGCCGCAATCCATGCAACGTGCGGCCTGCAGCCTGGCCTGGTCGTCGGACAGGTGCTGGGTGAATTCATGCCAGTGCTGCTTGCGCTGCGCCGGCGCCTCGCTGGTTTCCTGCAGGCGCGGGTACTCGAGAAAGCCGGTGATCTTGCCCATCTGTGGTGTTCCCCTGGACTCAGGCCGTGGCCTTCTCGATGGATGCGGTTGCGGTTTCCCGCGGCGGTTGGGCCAGCGCGCGCTTGTACTCGTGCGGCATCACCTTGACGAAATGCGCGCGCGCGTTGATCCAGTCGTGCAGGATCGCCTTGGCGCGGAAACTGCCGGTGTAGCGGAAATGCGCCTCGAGCAGCCGGCGCAGGATCGCCTCGTCGGTTTCGCCGGGGGCGCCGCGGTTGAGCGGATGCCACAATCTGCGCGGCACCCGCAGCTCCTGCTCGACGCCGGCAAGCACCGGTTCCAGGCCGACCATGGCGAGATTGCAGCGCGACTGGAAGCGCAACTCGGGGTCGTAGACGTAGGCCACCCCGCCGGACATGCCGGCGGCGAAGTTCCGCCCGGTTTCGCCGAGCAGGACCACGGTGCCGCCGGTCATGTATTCGCAGCCGTGGTCGCCGACGCCTTCCACCACGGCCGTGGCGCCGGAGTTGCGCACGGCAAAGCGTTCGCCGGCGACGCCGTTGAAGTAGGCCTCGCCCTCGGTGGCGCCGTACAGCACCGTGTTGCCGGCGATGATGTGCTCCGGGCCGAAGCCGTGGAAGTCGTTCGGCGAGCGCACCACGATGCGTCCGCCGGACAGGCCCTTGCCGACATAGTCGTTCGCTTCGCCAACCAGGTCGAGCGTGATGCCGCGGGCCAGGAACGCACCGAAGCTCTGCCCGGCGATGCCGTCCATCTGGATGTGGATGGTGTCGTCGGGCAGGCCGGCGTGGCCGTAGCGGCGCGCCACCTCGCCGGAAAGCATGGTGCCCACGGTGCGGTTGACGTTGCGCACGCCGACGATGAAGCTGGTTTTCTCGGCTTGCTCCAGCGCGGGCCGGGCTTTCGCGATCAGGACGTGGTCGAGCGCCTTGCCGGCCTTGTCGAGGCCGTGGTCCTGCTCGGTCACGTGCCGCCGCGCCACCTCCGCCGGCATCTCGGGGCGATGGAACACGCGCGCGAAGTCCAGCCCGCGCGCCTTCCAGTGCGCGATGCCCTGGCGGGTGTCGAGCAGGTCGGTGCGGCCGACCAGCTCGTCGAAGCGGCGGATGCCCAGCTGCGCCATGATCCGGCGTACCTCCTCGGCCACGAAGAAGAAGTAGTTCACCACGTGCTCGGGCTTGCCGCTGAACTTCCTGCGCAGCACCGGATCCTGCGTGGCCACGCCGGTGGGGCAGGTGTTGAGGTGGCACTTGCGCATCATGATGCAGCCTTCCACCACCAGCGGCGCGGTGGCGAAGCCGAATTCGTCGGCGCCGAGCAGGGCGCCGATCACCACGTCGCGGCCGGTTTTCATCTGGCCGTCTGCCTGCACCCGGATGCGGCCGCGCAGGCGGTTCAGCACCAGGGTCTGCTGGGTTTCGGCCAGGCCCAGTTCCCACGGCGTGCCGGCATGCTTGATCGACGACCACGGCGAGGCGCCGGTGCCGCCGTCGTGGCCGGCGATCACCACGTGGTCGGCCTTGGCCTTGGCCACGCCGGCCGCCACCGTGCCCACGCCCACCTCGGACACCAGCTTCACCGAGATCGACGCCTGCGGATTGCAGTTCTTCAGGTCGTGGATGAGCTGGGCCAGGTCCTCGATCGAGTAGATGTCGTGGTGCGGCGGCGGCGAGATCAGGCCCACCCCCGGCACCGAGAAGCGCAGCCGGGCGATGTAGTCGGAGACCTTGTGGCCGGGCAGCTGGCCGCCCTCGCCGGGCTTGGCACCCTGCGAGATCTTGATCTGGATCTGGTCGGCCGAGACCAGGTAGGCCGCGGTGACGCCGAAGCGGCCCGAGGCCACCTGCTTGATGCGCGAACGCAGCGAGTCGCCGGCCTGCAGCTCGAGATCGCGTTCGATGTGCGCCTCGCCGAGCAACCCGGCGACGGTGTCGCCCTGCTTGATCGCCACGCCGCGCAGCTCGCCCTGATAGCGAGCCTCGTCCTCGCCGCCTTCGCCGGTGTTGGACTTGCCGCCGATGCGGTTCATCGCGATGGCCAGCGTGGTGTGCGCCTCGGTCGAGATCGAACCCAGCGACATCGCGCCGGTGACGAAGCGCCTGACGATCTCGCCGGCCGGTTCCACCTCGTCCAGTGCGATGGCGGCGGCCGGATCGAGGCGGAACTCGAACAGCCCGCGCAGCGTCATCAGGCGCCGGGTCTGGTCGTTGACCAGCTGCGAATATTCCTGGTAGGTCTGCGCGTCGTTGGCTCGCGTGGCGTGCTGCAGCTTGGCCACCATGTCCGGCGTCCACATGTGTTCCTCGCCGCGCACGCGCCAGGCGTACTCGCCGCCCACGTCCAGCGCGTCGGCCAGCACCGGGTCGTCGCCGTAGGCGGCCGCGTGCAGGCGCAGCGCTTCCTCGGCCACCTCGAACAGACCGATGCCCTCGATGTTGGAGGTGGTGCCGGTGAAGTACTTGTCCACCAGCTCGCGGTTCAGGCCCACCGCCTCGAAGATCTGCGCGCCGGTGTAGGACATGTAGGTGGAGATGCCCATCTTGGACATCACCTTCTGCAGGCCCTTGTCGATCGCCTTGGTGTAGTTGCGGATCGCCTTGTCCGCGCCGATCCCGTCGATGGCCGTGGCAAAGTGCTGCGCCAGCACCTCCATCGCCAGGTAGGGGTGGATCGCCTCGGCCCCGTAGCCGGCGAGCAGGGCGAAGTGGTGCACCTCGCGCGCCGAGCCGGTCTCCACCACCAGGCCGGTGCTGGTGCGCAGGCCCTTGGTGACCAGATGCTGATGCACGGCCGAGGTGGCCAGCAGGGCCGGGATCGCCACGCGCTCATGGTCGCTGCGCCGGTCGGACACGATCAGGATGTTGTGGCCCTGGCGGATCGCATCGGTGGCCTGCGCGCACAGCGAGGCGAGCCGTGCCTCGATGCCCGCCTTGCCCCAGGCCGCGGGATAGGTGATGTCCAGCTCGAAGCTGCGGAACTTGCCCTTGGAGTAGCGTCCGATCTTGCGAATCTTGGCCATCTCGGCGAAGCCCAGCACCGGCTGGGCCACTTCCAGCCGCAGCGGCGGGTTGATGTTGTTGATGTCCAGCAGGTTGGGCTTGGGCCCGATGAAGGACACCAGCGACATCACCAGCTGTTCGCGGATCGGATCGATCGACGGGTTGGTGACC
>SCRF01000070.1 GCA_004322005.1 Rhodanobacter sp.
GTCGATCACGGTCATGTGCGAGACGTCGAACATGCCGGCGTCGCGGCGCACCGCGTGATGCTCCTCGATCTGCGAGCCGTAGTTGATCGGCATGTCCCAGCCGCCGAAGTCGACCATGCGGGCACCGAGCGCGCGATGGGTGGCGTTGAGTACGGTCTTCTCGGTCATCGCGGCGCAGCCTTGGGGAAGAAAGATGCCCATTATCGCCGCCGGCCGCTGCCAATCCAAGCGACCCGCTGAATCAATGGTGCGGCGTCACCCAGCGGAACGTGAGATTGAGCCGCGCCGCCGTTGGCGCGCGGGTCTTCGGCAAGTCGTGCCGGTACAGGTGCTGGGTCCGGCCGGCCATGCACAGCAGGCTGCCGTGCGGCAATGGCAGGCGCAAGGTATCGGCCGGCGTCGCCCGCACGCCGCGCGGCAGCCGGCGGCGAAAGCGGAAGCAGCGTTCGGCGCCGAGGCTCAGCGAGGCGATCAGCGGCTGCGCGCCCAGCTCCGGCTCGTCGTCGCTGTGCCAGCCCATCGAGTCGTTGCCGTCGCGGTAGAGGTTGGCCAGCACGCTGTTGAATCGCACCTGATTGAAGCGTGCCCGGCAGGCCGCCTCGACGCGCGGCCGCAACGCGGCCAGCACCGGCGGCCACGGCCGCGGTTCGAAGCGGGTCCGCGAATAGGTGTAGCCGGTGCCGCTGTCGCCGATCCAGCAGCTCAGCCGCGGCGACGCCACCTCACGGCCGAACAGGCGGATGCGATGGGTTTCCCACGGGATCGTGCCCAGCAAGGCGGCCAGCAGCGCATCGGCCTCGGCCGGCGCCAGCCAATGCGGCTGCAGTACCACATCGGCACCCGGCAGCTCGATGCGTTGCCAGTCAAGCGTGGCCATGTCGGTCATTGCGCGTCAGCCAGGGAACCCCGGAGCGCACCCTGTGCGCGAACGCTCTTCGCGAGAATCAGGGCCATCGCGCACAGGGTGCGCTCCTACGAGAGCATCGCGCACAGGGTGCGCTCCTACGGAGGGCGTTGGCGTTCAATCGACGCTGCCGATGCCGCCCTGCTCGGCGAGCAGGCGTTCGGTGAGCTGCTCGGCCAGCTGTTCGGCGCGTTGCCCGGCGGTCTGCAGATGCACGTCCGGCGTCTCGGGTTTCTCGTAGGGCGAGTCGATGCCGGTGAAGTTGCGGATCTCGCCGGCGCGCGCCCTCTGGTACAGGCCCTTGGGGTCGCGCTCCTCGCACACGGCCAGCGGCGCATCCACGAACACTTCCATGAACTCGCCCTCGGCGAACAGCTCGCGCGCCGAGCGCCGCTCGCTGCGATACGGCGAGATCACGCTGACCAGCACGATCAGGCCGGCATCCACCATCAGGTGCGCCACCTCGGCGATGCGGCGGATGTTCTCGACGCGGTCCTCCGGGGTGAAGCCCAGGTCCTTGTTGATGCCGTGGCGCACGTTGTCGCCGTCCAGCAGGTAGGTGTGGTAGCCGAGCGTGTGCAGGCGCCGCTCGACCAGGTTCGCGATGGTGGATTTGCCCGCGCCGGACAGGCCGGTGAACCACAGGCACAGCGGGCGCTGCCCCTTGCTGGCGCCGCGCACCGACTTGTCGATATCGACGTGCTGCCAGTGCACGTTGGCGGATCGGCCCAGCGCGAAATCCAGCATGCCGCAGGCCACCGTGGCGTTGCTCAGGCGGTCGATCAGGATGAACCCGCCCAGCGTGTGGTTGCTGGCGTAGGGCTCGAACGCGATCGCATCGTCCAGGCCCACGGTGCAGTAGCCGACCTCGTTGAGTTCGAGGTGCCGCGCCGCCAGCCGCGACTGGCTGTTGACGTCCACCTTGTACTTGATCGACATCACCCGCGCATTGACCGTGCGGGTGCCGATCTTCAGCCAGTAGGTGCGGTTGGGCAGCAGGGCCGCATCGCCCAGCCACAGCAGGTGGCAGGTGAACTGGTCGGCCACCGGCGCCGGCCGCAGGGCGTCGGCGATCACGTCGCCGCGGCTCACGCCGACCTCGCGATCGAGGCACAGCGTCACCGCCTGCCCGGCCACCGCCCGCTGCAGGTCGCCGTCGGCGGTGACGATCCGCTCGATGCGGGCACGCTGCACGCCGGGCTGCACCACGATCTCGTCGCCGCAGGCCACGCTGCCGCCGCAGATCGTGCCGGCATAACCGCGGAACGAATGATCCGGGCGATTCACCCACTGCACCGGCATGCGGAAATCGGCGGCCTGGAACGGCGCCGCGTCGATCGACTCCAGCAGTTCGAGCAGGCTGCCGCCGGCGTACCAGGGCATCCGCGGCGAACGCGAGCCGACGTTGTCGCCAGTCGGCGCGGCGACCGGCAGGCAATGCACCGCGGCGATGCCCAGGCTTTGCGCCAGCACGCGATACTGCGCGGCGATCGCCTCGTAGGTCGCCTGGTCGTAGTCGACCAGATCCATCTTGTTGACCGCCAGCACCACCTGCCGGATACCCAGCAGCCCGCAGATATAGGTATGCCGGCGGGTCTGCGGCAGCAGCCCCTTGCGCGCATCGACCAGTACCACCGCCAGCTCGGCGTTGGAGGCGCCGGTGGCCATGTTGCGCGTGTACTGCTCGTGCCCGGGGCAATCGGCCACGATGAAACCGCGCCGCGCGGTATGAAAGTAGCGATACGCCACGTCGATGGTGATGCCCTGCTCGCGCTCGGCATCCAGGCCATCGGTGAGCAGGGAGAAATCGAGCACGTCGGTCGCTCCCGGCATCCTGCCTCCCGCGACACTAGTGCTTCCCTGCACGTCGGTCGC
>SCRF01000134.1 GCA_004322005.1 Rhodanobacter sp.
CTATCCGCGCGAGGTGGAAGAGGTGCTCCTGCGCCACGAGGGCATCCTCGAAGTCTCCGTCGTCGGACGGCCGCACCCGGACTGGGGCGAGGAGGCCGTTGCCTTCGTCGTCGTCAAGCCAGGGGCATCACCCAGCGAGCGCGAGTTGGATGCCCTCTGCCTGGAGCGCATCGCACGCTTCAAGCGGCCGAAGGCCTACCGTTTCGTCGAGGCGCTCCCGAAGAACAACTACGGCAAAGTCGTCAAGGCGGAGCTGCGCGAACGGTTGACCGCAGAGGCGACGGCAGACTCCTAGACGGTGCTTGGACTATGTCCTCCTATGGACCGGTCGTCTTCGGCGGCGCTGGGCGGCCCGCCGCATCGGCCGGATGGGACGCGCGCGTACCGATCATCGCATTGTAGACCCAGGCGGCGACGGCGCCGCCCAGCGCCGCGATAGCGACGATCCAGACCAGGCCGAAGAGTCCAAAACCTCCCCAGCCCATGTTCGAATAGCCGCCGTAAGGCCCCATCATTCCCCCCATCATCGATCCTGCGCCGAACATGAACGGCATCCCCATCGAGAGCGCGCCCAGCAGTCCCAGCACCGCGAACGCGGCTGCCATCGCTCCCGGGCTCAACGGTTGATAGCGGTCTCTCTCGTTCATCTCACCTCTCCGGTTCCGCCCTCACGGGGCTGCACGCGCACCGTCTCGCCCGGGGCCAAGCAGGGTGCCACGCGCATGTCGTGGTCGTGGCGCACCACGATCGTGCGGCCATCCGCCAGGCGCAGCTCGTTGACGCAGTGGGAGACTCCACGGCCATCCGGCTGACAGTTGGCGTCGGTCAGCGTGAGCGCTGTCATCGCCTGCGCCGGCAGCGCGCCGGAGAGCAGATGCAATCGTTCCGTGCGTGCGCCGGGGAACGTGCCGCGAATTACCGTGACGGCAGGCTCCTTCGCTGCCGCGGTAGGGGCGGCGAAAGCGCCGGTCGCGAGGCTCGCGGTCAGGGCGAGCGCCGCGGCAAGGGCACGGAAGGGGGACCTCTCGATCGTAATCATGCCAACATGGTAAGCCGGTCCTGTGGAGATCCTATGGAGAGATGCCGGCCTGTCTCAGCGCGGAAGCCGCAGCTCCACCGTCGCCCCTGCCTGGCCGTCTCGGACGTCGAGTTGGGCCCCGATGGCCCGCCCCAGCACGCGCACAACGCGCAGCCCCAGGCCCGCACCCTGGCCATCCAGCGCTGCCCGGATGGCGGCTCCGGCGTTGGGACCCGCGGCGTCCTCCACGCGCAGCACTGCGACGCCGTCTCTCGCACTCAGCCCAACGCCCACGCGGCCGCCGGGCGCTGTCGCCTGCAGAGCGTTCACAACCAGATTCGCCACGATGCGGGCCAGGCGCCGCTCGTCTGTGCGCGCCGCGATCGGCTTGGGAGCGCCGGTCTCTAACTCCAGCCGTATCCCCTTGCGCGCCGCAAGGTCGGCGAAGGAGGCCGCGATGCCCCCCGTCACGACCGCAACGTCCACGTCGTGGAGCTCCAGGCGCAACGCGCCGACCTCCGCGGCGGCGACGTCCCTTAGATCGGCGAGCGTCGTCTCCATCGTGCCGACGTCGGTGAGCAGGCGGGTCATCGTACGCGGGTCGCTTGGCGAGGTCAATCCGTCGCGCACCGCCTCGAGCGTGCCGCGCATGGCCGTCAGCGGGTGCGCAAGGTCGTGCGCGATGCCCGCGACCAGCTCGCGCTCGGCACGCTGCGCGCCGCCTAGCTCCTCCGCCATACGATTGGCGCTCCCCGCCACACGCGTCAACTCCGGCGGTCCCACCAGGCGAATCGGCTGGCCAAGGAGGCCGCGAGAGAAACGAGCCAGGCCCTCATCGAGCACCGCGACGGAGCGTACCAGCTCCCTGGCCACGAGCAGGCCGAGGAGCACGCCCAAGAACACGGCGATCCCCAGCGAGATCGCTAGTGCGTGGTCGACCAGGGCATAGATCGTCTCCAAGTCGGGACCCCAGCCCATCATCCGCCGCATCGTCGCGAAGTGGTCGGCGAAGGGAGAGAGGTAGGCGCGCACTACCCAGTGCACCAGCGCGGCAGCCGCGACCATCGCGAACGCCGTTACCGCGGCGGTCCCAAGGATGATGCGCCCCGCTAGGCTCATCGCGCGCTTCGCAACGTATAGCCCGCGCCCACGATCGTCTCGATCAGCGGATCCTGCGCACCAACATCGCGCAGCTTCTTACGGATGTTCTTCACGTGCGAGTCGATCGTCCGCTCCGAGGTCTCGAGATCCAAGTCCAACAGCTCCGCCAGATCGCCGCGGGTGTACACGCGCCCCGGGCGTCGCGCCAACCGCTCCAGCAACGCATACTGCGTGGAGGTCAGCGCGGCGTCGCGGCCGTGTACGCGTACGGAGCGTGCCTCGCGATCCAACTCGATCTCGCTCGAGAGATGTATCCTAGGGGCACCCTGCCGGCGCAACAAGACGCCCACGCGGCGCATGAGCTCCGGCGCGCTGAACGGCTTGGTCACGTAGTCGTCGGCCCCTAAGTCGAAGCCAGAGAGGCGCTGGGCCTCCTCGGCGCGCGCAGTAAGCATCATGAAGGGTATCTCGAGCTGCCGCAGCTGCGGCGCCAGCGCGTCACCAGACTCTCCGGGGAGGCCGCGATCGATCAGCGCCACGGCGGGAGCCTGCTCCTCGATCGCCCCTCTGGCCTCGGTAACCGAACGCGCCCAGCGTAGCTCCCACCCCTCTCGCTGCACGTACGGCGCGATCGCATCGCGGATCGAGGGGTCGTCCTCCACCAACAGCACGACCGTCGCAATTGCCCTATCGGTTGGGCCGCTCACACGCGCGCCGCCCGCGGCGTTGGGAATGCTCACGACGTTGGCCTACACGCACCCGGCGACGGGGTCACTCGAGGCGCCGGACGGGAGCCGTTCAGGCATGTCGAGCGTTGCGACGCCGATGCGGAAATCAGCCATACCGTAGTAGATATCGACGCGCCGGGGCCGACCGATATCGGTCCTGACGTCGACGCCGGTGGGAAAGACGACGTTCTGCACCGTGCCATAGCGCTCTTCGGGCATCCGCGCCGTCAGGACCGGTTCCTTGGAACGGTACGCGATCCGCCTGGGATTCTCTGCGTCCAGCAGGAGCAGCCCAGCGGCGTAAGAGACTTCGCTTGCACGCGCCGCCTGCATATCCGATACGCCATGATACACCACGACGTAGCTCTCTTCCACGCGCACGGGCGGGGCGCCCCCGCCGATCTTCACCCGCTCCCAGGGCGAGGCTGGTGAA
>SCRF01000071.1 GCA_004322005.1 Rhodanobacter sp.
TCGAGGGCGGCTTCAGCTACATGCAGTACATCGTGCCCGGGCTGGTGATGATGAGCATCATCAACAACAGCTACATGAACATCTCCAGCTCGTTCTTCGGCGCCAAGTTCCAGCGTTCGGTGGAGGAGATGCTGGTGGCGCCGATGGCGAACTGGGTGATCCTGCTGGGCTATGTGACCGGCGCGGTGGCGCGCGGACTGGTGGTGGGGCTGCTGGTGCTGCTGATCGCGCTGTTCTTCACCTCGCTGCACGTGGCGCACCCGCTGATCACCCTGGCCTCGGTGGTGCTGGGCGCCACCATCTTCGCGCTGGCCGGCTTCGTCAATGCGATCTACGCCAAGAAGTTCGACGACATCGCGCTGGTGCCGACCTTCGTGCTGACCCCGCTGACCTACCTGGGCGGCGTGTTCTACTCGATCAAGATGCTGGCCGAACCGTGGCAGGCGATCTCGCGGATCAACCCGATCCTGTACATGGTCAACGCGTTCCGTTTCGGCGTGCTGGGCATCAGCGACGTGCCGGTGGGCACGGCGTTCGTGGTGATGCTGGTGTTCGTGATCGGGCTGTCGATCATGGCGCTGCAGTTGCTCAGGCGCGGCGTGGGCCTGCGCTCCTGACGGCTGCGCGCGAGCACTCCTGGCAGCGCGCAGCGCGCGATCCGCTCCCGCGGGAGCGGATCGCCAGAAACGACAACCGTTACCCGATGACGCGCTTCACCGCATCGGCCACCTGCGCCACGCTGAAACCGAAGTGCTCGAACAGCTGCGGCGCCGGCGCCGAGGCGCCGAACGTGGTCATGCCGACCACCTCGCCGTCCAGCCCCACGTACTTGCGCCAGAAATCCGCGGTCGCCGCCTCCACCGCCACGCGGGCGCGGCACCAGAGCGGCAGCACGCCTTCGCGGTATTCCAGCGGCTGCGCGTCGAACACTTCGGTGCACGGCATCGACACCACGCGTACCGCCACGCCCTGCTGCGCCAGTGCGCGCATCGCCTCCATCGCCAGTTCCACTTCCGAGCCGGTGGCGATCAGGATCGCCTGGAACTTGGCGTCCGGCGGGTCGGACAGCACGTAGCCGCCGCGCGCGATGTCGGCGAGCTGCTGCGCATCGCGCTGCTGGTGCTTGAGCGTCTGCCGCGAAAAAATCAGGCAGGCCGGCGCGCCCCTGCGCTCGATCGCCGCCTTCCACGACGCGGCCGATTCCACCGCATCGCAGGGACGCCACAGGTGATTGTTCGGGATGGAGCGCAGGCTGGCCAGGTGCTCGACCGGCTGATGGGTCGGGCCGTCCTCGCCCAGGCCGATCGAGTCGTGCGTGTAGACGTGGATCGCATGCGCGGGGATCAGCGCGCTCATGCGCACCGCGTTGCGCGCGTAGTCGGAAAACACCAGGAAGGTGGCGTCGTACGGAATGAAGCCGCCGTGCAGGGCGAGGCCGTTGGCGATCGCGGTCATGCCGAACTCGCGCACGCCGTAATACACATAGTTGCCCTTGCCGCCGGCGCTGTCGCCGTTGGCCGCGTCCAGGCTGCCCTTCCACTTGGTGAGGTTGGAGCCGGCCAGGTCGGCCGAACCGCCGATCAGCTCCGGCAACAGCGGGCCGAACGCGTCGAGCGTCATCTGCGAGGCCTTGCGCGAGGCCACCTCCGGGCCTTCGGCCTGCAGCCTGGCGACATACGCGGCCGACTTCCCGGCCCAGTCGGCGGGCAGCTCGCCGCTGAAGCGGCGCTTGAATTCGGCGGCCAGTTCCGGATGCGCCGCGGCGTATCTGGTGAACGCCGCGTTCCACGCCTGCTCGGCTTCGCTGCCCGCCTTGCGGTGGTCCCAGCCGGCATGGATTTCCGCGGGAATCTCGAACGGTGCATGGCGCCAGTCCAGCGCGTCGCGTGCGGCAGCGATCTCGTCCCTGCCCAGCGGCGCGCCGTGGCTTTCTTCCTTGCCCTGCTTGTGCGGCGCGCCGAAGCCGATGATGGTCTTGCAGCAGATCAGCGTGGGCTTTTCGCTCTGGCTGATCGCCTGCGTCAAGGCCCGCTTGATCGCCTCCGCGTCATGGCCGTCCACATGGCGGATCACGTTCCAGCCATAGGCCTCGAAGCGCGCCGGGGTGTCGTCGGTGAACCAGCCGCGGACTTCGCCGTCGATCGAGATGCCGTTGTCGTCGTAGATCGCCACCAGCTTGCCCAGCCGCCAGGTGCCGGCCAGCGAGGCGACTTCGTGCGAAATGCCTTCCATCAGGCAGCCGTCGCCGAGGAACACGTATGTACGGTGATCGACCACGGCGTGGCCGGGGCGGTTGAAATGCGCCGCCAGTACCTTCTCGGCCAGCGCGAAACCCACCGTGTTGGCCAGCCCCTGCCCCAGCGGCCCGGTGGTGGTTTCCACGCCCGGCGTTTCGCTGGCTTCGGGGTGGCCGGCGGTCTTCGAATGCAGCTGGCGGAAGCGCTTCAGCTGCTCGATCGGCAGGTCAAAGCCGGTCAGGTGCAGCAGTGCGTACTGCAGCATCGAACCGTGGCCGTTGGAAAGCACGAAGCGGTCGCGATTGGGCCACCGCGGATTGCCCGGATTGAACTGCAGGAAATCGTTCCACAACACCTCGGCGATGTCGGCCATGCCCATCGGCATGCCCGGGTGACCGGACTTGGCCACCTCCACGGCGTCCATGGCAAGGGCGCGCACGGCGTTGGCGAGTTCGCGGCGGGTGGTCATCGGCAGATCTCCGGCAAGCTTGGCAAAGTGCCGATTGTCGCCGATCAGGCGGGCGCTGTCGCCTCGACCGCTACAGCTGCACGCCGTTTTCGGCGCATGCGCATAGCGAGTGGCGAATTAACTCAACCTTAATTTCCACGAGCTGGATATGGCTTGGCTTCAGGCTGGAATGCGTCCAATGGCGACGCGCGTTTTTCGCGCGCAACCGTCTTCACCCATCCCCAGGTGCGGGCGGTTCGTTTGGCATAACAACAGGAGAATCTCCATGAAAAAAACCCTGATCGCCCTTACTCTCGCTACGGCTGGTCTGCTGACCGTTCCCGTCGCGTTTGCGCAAAACGCGCCGTCCGGCAATGGCGGCTGGTTCATCAACGGCAACGTGGGACGTACCTCGCTCAATCACGGCCCGTACGACAACCACGATACCGGTTACGCCATCAACGGCGGCTATCGCTGGTCGCTCGCACCGAATTTCGCACTGGGCGCCGAGGTTGGCTACAACGATCTGGGCAATGTCCATCCGAACAACATCTTCAACAGCCAGCCGGTGGTGGACCGGAGCAAATCCCAGCTGCACGGCTGGACCGCTGGCGTGAACGGCCACTTCAACCTCACCCCGAACTGGTACCTCAGCGCACGCACCGGCTTGTACAGCTGGACCGGGCACGGCCTCAGCAACGACATCAACCCGGTCCGCAAGAGTCTGGACAACAACAGTTACTACGCCGGTGTCGGCATGGGTTACGACTTCAGCAACAACGTCAGTCTCGGCCTGAACTACGATCACTACGACGCCAAGAAGCAGAACGTGAATCTGGGCACCAACATGGTCTCGGTCAGCGCCGAGTACCGTTTCTAGCAGTTCAGTTCGTATCACATCAACTTTGAAACGGGCCGCCCACGCGGCCCGTTTCACTTGATATGCGCTGCACGCTCGAAGCGAGCCACCAGTTCGCGCTGCGCCACCGGCGCCGCCGCCAGCGACTGCCGCGCGCGCTTGACCCAACCGGCCCCTCGTTTGGCCAGATCGTGCCATGCATCCAGCAGCAGGGTCGGCGCACGCTCCAGGTGCCATTCGATCAGCGCCAGCGCCTGGCCGATATCCTTGTGGTATTTCGCGTGCCGCGCGCCGCGCTCGGCCGCCACCAGCAACTTGTGCAGGCCGTAGCGCGCCGGGTCGGGCAGGTTCAACAGACAGGCATCGGCCGCGTCCAGCAGCACCGCCTGCCCCGGCTGTTCCAGCAAGTAATCGAGAAACTTCAGCGGCACCAGCGCCACGCCGAGATCGGGCGCACGCACGTCGCCGCGCTTGCGCCGCGACACCGTCAGGAAGTCGATGCGCAAGTCCGGCTCCCGCTCGCTGACGTACTGGCTCGCAAAGCCGCGCGTACCGCCAAGAGCTGGCAGAAAGCCCATCTCCAGCGACGTAAGTGCATCGGACACGTCCGCCTTGAGATCGGCCGGCAGCGCCACCGCCACGTCGCCGCCCGGTCCGGCATGGGCGAAATCCAGATCCAGCGTGCGCGTACCGCTGCCCCAGGCCACGCCCAGCTGATTGCCCATCGCGAGGAACGCATGCGTGCCCACCAGCAGCCCGCCGGCGCGAAAAAACTGGTAGTCGGCCAGCCGCTTGACGATGCGAAACTGCTTTGCCGGCGTCGGCAGCATGCCATGCGCCGCCGCCGCGCGTGCCTGCCGCGCCACGGCCTCCAACGCCGGCGCCGGCTTGCCGCGCGCCTGCTCGATCGCCGCGATGGCCGGCCCCTCCGGCCCCAGGTAATACTCGCGCTTGCGCCCGTCGATTTCCTTGAACTGCCAGTACGCGTAACGACGACCCTTGATCGTCTTCCAGCCCACCGTGCCGGTCAGCGACGCCGGCGAGCGCATGGTTTCCGCCACTTGCACCAATTCCTGCAACTCGGCGTAAGCGGTCTGGGCAGCAACGGAAAGTTCGCGGTACAAGGCCATGACAAGGGCTCCGGCGGATCCGCGGGTTATACCACTCCCGCCGAATGAGTGGTATAACCGGCGAAACCTTTTCCCACCCTTGCAGACGACCGACTCATGCGCTTTGACCAGCTACTCAACGACATCGACCGGGATGCCCTGATCGAACTCTTCAGCGGCGCCGCGCTCGCGGCGGTCGAGGCCGCCCTGTCGGAAAAGAACGCCAAGCCCTACGTGCACTGCCTGGTGCGCGACAAGCCGGTGCAGGCCAAGCGCGCGGCTTGATCTTCATCGCCTTGAGCAGCTTGGCGGTGCAGCGCAACGCGGTCATGCCGCGATCGCCTTGCGCAGTTGCGCAACGACCGACATGCCGGCAGTGGCCGCGTCCGTCGCCATCGCAAACAGGCAGCGCCCCGCACTGGCCGAGGCCCATACCGCACCGATGTCGCGTTTTTCGCGCGAGTCGTCGTTGCTGTAGCGATCGCCGCCCTTGTACTCCAATGCGAACAGGCGGCCATCGTTGAGCTCGGCGACAAAGTCCGGATAGAAGCGATCGGTCGAGGTCGGCAGCCAGAACGAGGCGTCGGGCTGGCGCTCCAGATTGCGCACCCAGCGCTTCACCGTGTCGAGTCGATCCAGTTCGATCGCGCAGGCGGTCTCTTCGGCGTCGATGTCTTCTTTCAGCTCGCCAGGCAAGGGATAGTAGTGCTTCTTGAACCGGTAGCGCGCTGTCACCGGGTACAGCCAGCGGGCGGGATACACCTGCGGATCGAAGCGAAACACGGTGCGCTCGTCCAGTCGCGCGCGCCCGGGGCCGTCCAGCAGCGACTGCTGGAACGCCGCGCGTTTCTGGCGCTTGAGCAAGGTCGCCAACTGCGCCGCGGCAGCGTCCGCCAGGTCGTTCACATGGCGCGCGAGATACGTCAGCTCGAAACCGCGTGAGGCAAGGTTGTCCAGCAAGCGTCCCAGCCAGGCGATCATGTCCGGCTGCAGGATAAAGTCCCGACGCAGGCGCCGGTCGAGCACGCGCAACAGATCCTCGCGGCGAATGCCGTCGCTGCCGGCGTCGATATCCAGGGTGTACTGCGCCTCGTCCTCGCGCACCTGCATGTGGCCGCGTTCCACGTCGATCAGGTACGGCCGGACGCTCTCCCGCCGCTGGAAATCCGCCAGCTCGGTCGCGAGCCCGGCCAGCGAGAAGTCGGCAAATTCGGTCAGCAGTTCCGGCTCGTACAGGGCCAACTCACCCTGCACCGGCACCACCAACTGCGGCATCGGCGCGAACGCTTCGCCACGTTCGCTGGGCGCGGCGGCCGTCAGTGCGCGCGCCTGATGTCGCTCCAGTTCACGCCCCAGTTGCTCGCGCTCCCGCCGTGGCACCGCCGCCACGGCCAGCTCGATCGCTTCGAGCGTCATCAACCCACTGACGACAATTTGCGCGACATCGCCCACCTCGCCCACGCGCACCTGTGCCGGCAACGCCGCAGCCACCGCGCGAGCCACCGTCATGGGTACCTCGAACGTCGATTCGACCACGGGCGGCGTGACGGGCCGCTCGGCGAACAGGTCGGCGTCGAACGCCGGCTGCACGAATTGCGCGACCTCCATTTCCTCGAAACCCATCGTCACCAGCCGGTCGGCCAGCTGGTTCGCCACCTGCGCCGTGCCGGCGCCGCACACATGCGCGTAGGCCCGGTTCAATTTCTCCGACAGCCGACGCTGCGCATACGGCATGCGCAGCACGCGACCCAGCAGCTGTTCCATATCCTTGGCCGAGCGGATGTTCTGCACGGTACAGAACACATAGGCGAACGAGCAGTCCCAACCCTCCTTCAGCGCCTCGACCGTAATCACGAAATCCACCGGGCAGGCACGCTCGAACAGGTTCACGCCGTCCAGCTCGCGCTGGTTGCCGGTGGCGATGGCAATGCGCCGCTCGTCGATGTGCAAGGTGTCCAGCAGGAACGCCTTGAGCACCTCCACGGTCGCCTCGTTGCCGCGCTGATCGGCCTGGAACAGTACGATCGGCCGCACGTAGTCGGGCTCCGCGGCGGCCTCGCGCGCCAGCACGTCGCGGGTCAGTACGGCATCGCGCACCGATTCGTGCCAGTTCGGATGCGGCGCCAGCACGATCGGCAGCTTGATCATGTGCGCCGCCTTCAGCTCCTGCGCAGAGACGTGGTACAGCAGGTTCTGGTCCTTCGCCGGCGTGGCCGTCCACTCGATCACGCAGGCCGGCCGAATCCGCTTGAGCACGTCCAGCGACAGGCTCGACTGCGCGTTGTGCGCCTCGTCCATGATCACGATTGGCCGATGCCAGGCCAGCAGGTTGGCGAAGCTGCGCTTGATCTTGCCCAGGTCCGCGCGGCCGAGATACGGCTGCGCGGCGAGGTCGCGCTCGCTCACCCGCTCGAAGAAATCCGCATCGGGCGCGGCGGCGAAATGCGGCTCGAAGTTTTCCTTGTACGCATACACCTCGCGCCCGGTGGTGTTCTCCACCCGCAGCGTCTGCAAGGTGCCGACCACCACGATGGCGCGGCCGCCGAAGTCCTGCGCGCGCAACTGTTCGCAATCGGCAATGTCGATCACGGTGAGCCGGTCGGCCGGCCAGTAGCCGAGCAGCGCTTCGCGATACGGATGCCCCGGCGTCTTCAGTGCTTCCAGCGTCTGCGTGCGGATCGCATTGCTGGGCACCAGCCACAGCGCCAGCGGCGACGCGCTGCCCACGTACAGCCGCGCCGCGCGCTCCACCGCGTGCGCGGCCATCAGCGTCTTGCCGCCGCCGGTGGGAATGCGCAGACAGGCGATTGGCAGTTCAGGGGCTTCCTCGCTGAACGGTCGATACGGCAACACCGGCGCGCTGTCGCCCAGCGCCTCGCGCCGCGCCGCATCGAACGCGGCCTGCATCTGATCGCCGGTACGCTGGCCGCGGGCGGCAACGAGGAACGTCTCCAGCGCGGCTAGCGCATCGCTCTGGTACTTCTTCAGTGTCAGCGCCATCTTTCACCCACGCTATTCAACGCGATTTCCTCACACCTCCATGTCATTCCCGCGCAGGCGGGAATCCAGCCTCCGGCGCTACCATCCCGTCCATGCAAACCAGGGTACCCGCCGTCTACATCCTCGCCAGCCGACGCAACGGCACCTTGTACATCGGCGTGACCAGCGACCTCGTGAAGCGTATCTGGCAACACCGCAGCGACCTGGCCGAAGGGTTCAGCAAACGCCACTCGGTGCACCTGCTCGCCTACTACGAAATGCATGCCGACATGGCCGGAGCCATCTTCCGCGAAAAGCAGCTGAAGAAGTGGAACCGCGCGTGGAAACTGCGCTTGATCGAAAGCGCCAACCCGGACTGGCGCGACCTTTGGCCTGAGATCGTTTCCGGCTGAGAGGCAAACTGGATTCCCGCCTGCGCGGGAATGACGATCAAGAGCATGCGCCGCTGCTGTGAACCCACCACCCGTCATTCCCGCGAAGGCGGGAATCCAGCGCCGTGCCTCGACGCCCCGGTGTATCGACAAACCCCTGAGCGTGCCCATCAACGCACCCGGATATCGTAGGGAATCTGCTTGAACGTCAGGTTCAAGCGCTTGAGCGTGGCCGGCTGCAACCGGCTGGCCTCGCCGTAGACCAGCCATGACCCGGTGTGATCCGGCAGCAGCGCGTGGATGTCCTGCCACACCGCATGGGTCAGCACGTTGCCGCCTTGCGGCCGGCGGTCGCCGAGGATGCCGTTGTACAGCAGCACGATCGCGGTATCGCCATGCACGCCCAGCAGCGGCGACAGCTCGGCTCCCTCTCCCCCGCGGGGAGAGGGCTGGGGTGAGGGGCCGGCGTGCGACAAACGCTCCCACGGCACCCGCGTTTCCGCAAACCACAGATACGCCGCCAGCGGTGCAAAGCGCACGCTGGGCGCGATGCGGCCGTCCTGCTCGAACACCGGCTCGCCGAGGCGCATGAAGCGGAAACCACCGCCGCCCTGCCAGTTCACCGCCGACGAGATGCCGCCCTGCTCGCCCTCGACCACCTTGGTCAACCGCGGCAGACAGTGCGTGCGCGCATGCTCGCCCATCTCGATGCCGATCCAGCGCCGGCCCATCTTGTGGGCGACGGCGGCGGTGGTGCCGGAGCCGAGGAAGGAGTCGAGGACGAGGTCGTTGGGGTTGGTGGCAAGCGTGAGAATTCGCCTGACAAGAAGTTCAGGCTTTGGCGTTCCAAACAAGTCGACATCTTCTGTAAGTACTTTTGCTTCGCGGCGAGCTTGGTCATTGTGCCCTGCGACGGCGTAATCCCACCAAGTTGTAGGCGCAACTGTTTCGGCCACCTCTGCCAGGAACCGCTTCAAGCGCGGGACGTTGTTGCCTGATGCGCCAAACCAAATGCGGTCCTGCTCGATCAGCTCGGCCATCTTCTCCTTCGTGTAGCGCCAACTGGTTCCTTTCGGGGGAAAGTGCTCTCTTCCGGACGGCCCGGTTATCGCAAAGTATGCATACTCTCTAAATTCGTTCCGTTGTAATGGCCCTGAGGTCCATGCTCCGCGCGAATCGTCGTCGGGATTCTTGTAGCGTCCTTCTTGCTCCTCCGATCGTTGCTCTCTGTAGAGCTTCAGTTCGCGGCCGTTCTTTGCATAGACGAGAATGTGATCGTGCGACTCTGAGAAGAATTCGGAGTCGTTTTTCACCGCATATTTCTTCTGCCACACCACATTGGCAACGAAGTTTTTGCGCCCGAACACCTCATCCATCATCACCTTGAGGTAATGCCCCTCGTTGTCGTCGATCGTCACCCAGATCGACCCATCCTCCGCCAGCAGCTCGCGCAGCAGTTCCAGCCGCGGGTACATCATCGACAGCCACTGGCTGTGTTCGAGGTTGTCGTCGTAGTGCTCGAACGCGCTCCTGGTGTTGTACGGCGGGTCGATGAAGATGCACTTGACCCGGCCGGCGTACAGCGGCAGCAGGCTTTTCAGCGCATCGAGGTTGTCGCCCTGGATCAGCAGGTTGCCGGCAGCGGGGTCGCCCACCTGCGCCATCGGTTCCAGCAGGCGGTACGGCACGCGCTTGGCGGCGTCCTTGGCCTTGCGGTCGCCAAGCCAGTTCAATTCAGGCATGCGGTGTTCTCTTCCAGGTCAGGCGGCACGGGTTTCGTGGTTCCAGCGGAAGCTGGTCTTGAGTTTGCTCAACGGATGCCGGAACGGCACGGCGCCACGATGCTGCAGCTGCCCGGCGACGATGCCGGGCGCCACGCCCTGCTGCCGGGCAAACGCCTGTACGGTGGCGATGCGGAAATCCGCCGCCGCCACGAGCTGAGCCAGCGCGTCGGGCGCCACCAGCTGGCTTGCCGCGAAATCGTTGGCCTCATGCTCCTGCGCATTCACATCGTGCGCCTTCTCGAAGTCGATGAACTGGCTGCGCTTGCCGTGCAGCAGCACATGGCCAAGTTCGTGGAACAGGGTGAACCAGAGCTGGTCGTCGGTCTTGTAGCGCAGGCTGAGTTGCACCAGCACCTTGTCCTTGCTGAGCCAGCGGGTGGCACCGCAGACACGGGCACCATCCGGTGCCGGCACAAACGCCAACGCTACACCGAGTTCGGCGCAGCGCTGCACCAGCGGCTCGACGAATTCCACGTCGGGCAGGCAGGACATGGCCTTCAGTTGTGGCAGCGCCGCACGCAGGCCGGCCGCGTCAAAGGGGCGGCAGCTGAGGCGTTCGGCCTCCCGCTCGCCCTGCGCCAGCCACGCCAGCAACGCCCATTCGTGCGATTGGAAAGCCTCGGCCTTGCGGTAGGCCGCCTGCACGTTGCCCCATACATCCGGCAGGTAGTTCAGCGAGCCGACGCAGAAGAACGCGCGCAAGGCACGCACCAGCTCCACGTCACGCAGGCGTGCGGGAATCCAGCCGAGCTTGGCCAGGGCACGATGCGGCAACTGATCCAGCCATGGCAGTTCGGCGGTCAGGCTGGCCTGCTCCGCCTCGCGCGCCAGATGTTCGCGATAGCGCGCCTCCAGCGCCAGCCAGACACGCGCAGGCAGGCCGAATACCGCCTCAAGCTTGAGCGCGGTTTCCGGGGTCACCGGTTCCAGCCCGGCCAGCAGCCGGTTGACGTGCTTGGACGAAAAGCCGATCCGCTGCGCCAGTTCGGCTTGAGTCAGTCCGATGGCTTCCCGATGTTCATCGAGCACATCGCCGGGTGAAACGGCATGATCAGGCATGTATGTATTGCGACTATTCATGGGTGTCTGCGATTTCGAGGATGATGATTCCATTGACTCGGCTCCAATCCAGGCCACCCACATCACGTTCCGGCAACGGGTCGTGGTAGGGTGAGAAGATCAATCTGTAGGGATGATCGAGATCGACCGAGAGCTGGCCGGCACGGTCGCCGATCAACTCGTGGCAGCGCATGGGGCCGCGGTAAGGCGGGCCGATATCGGCGAGACAAGTGGCAGCAGCCAACACGGCGAGCCGGGTCTTCAAGAGCTTGGCACGGCGTTCGCCATGCCTGCGCTGCAACAGGCGAGCATGTTGCATTCCTTCTCGAGCTTGCGATCAGCGAAGCGAATGTCCATCCATGGCGCCTTGTTTATTACCCATCAGGTTAATAAAAGTTTCTCGACCTGTCCAGCATCAGCATGAACGGTAACCAGGCGTACCGGGCGCGTGGGCAGCTCACAGCGGCGCGGCCCCTTCGCTGAGCAACCCGTAGTAGCTCTGGTAGATCCAGATGCGATTGCGCTGCTGGCCGGTGATTTCATTGAGCAGCCCCAGCCCTTGCAGCGCGGCGATCGCGGAGCGCACGGTGGGCGCGGCCACGCTGAGCGTCTTGTGGATGGCCGGCGCGTCCAGGATCGGACGGCGCACGAACTGCTCGAATACCTGCAATGCGTTGCCCGCACGCCGGCCCAGGCTGCGCACCTTTTCGCGGTCAGCCTCGAACAATGCCAGGATGCGCTGGGCGGTATCCACCGCCTGCTGTGAGGTGGTTTCCACGCCTTCGAGGAAGAACAGCAGCCAGTCCTCCCAGTCGCCGGTCCGGCGTACGGCGTCGAGTTGCCTGTAGTACTGCTGGCGGCGGGTCTTGAAATAAAGGCTCAGGTAGAGCGAGGGCTCGCGCAACACACCTTCGGTGCACAGGATCAGGGCGATCAGCAAACGTCCCACGCGGCCATTGCCGTCGTTGAAGGGATGAATGGTCTCGAACTGCACATGCGCCAGCGCCGCCTTGATCAGCGTCGGCATCGCGTTGCGGTCGGCATGCAGGAAAACCTCGAAGTCGCGCAGGCAGCCGGCCAGGCGCTCGGGTGGCGGCGGCACGAAACCGGCCAGCGCGGGCGACTTGCCGCCGATCCAGTTCTGGATGGTGCGGAATTCGCCCGGGTCTTTGCTGGCGCCGCGCCCGCCGCGCAGCAGCACGCCGTGGATCTCCCGGATCAGCCGCAGCGACAGCGGAAAGTCGTCTTCACGCAGGCGCTTCAAGCCATGCTGGAACGCAGCGACATAGTTGGAGACTTCCTCGACGTCGTTGATGGGCACGCCGGGCGTTTCGGCCAGCTCGTAGAGCAACAGGTCGGACAAAGAGGACTGGGTGCCTTCTATTTGCGAGGAGAGCAGCGCCTCCTTGCGAACATATTGGTAAAGGAACAGCGCCGGATCGGGCAGCATCAGCGTGATGCCGTCCAGCCGCCCGAGGGCCTGGTTGGCGCGTTCGAGCAGGGCAACCAGCGCCGGACCATAGACGAGAGCGGGTTCCGGCGGCAAGGGATGGGGTACGAAAGCCTTGTAATGGCTGCCGGAAAGGCTGCCCGCCACATACTCTCCCGTCTTTCGTTCCATGACGCTCTCCGTTTTCCCAACGCGGCGACTGTAGATTTTTAGGGAAATTTCGTCAATATATTTTTCTTAAAATCCCTCCGTTCGCCGCATTGAGAAAGATTGACCTTATCTTTCGGGCTTGCCGAGGCTGCACCGCTACAATGGGCGGATGTCCCTTATCCAATTGCAACGCGTCGACTTCAGCATCGGCGGCCCGCTCCTGCTCGAACATGTCGATCTGTCGATCGAGGCGAACGAGCGGGTGTGCATCGTCGGTCGCAACGGCGAAGGCAAATCCACCCTGATGAAACTGATCGCCGGCGAGCTGCATGCCGACGATGGCGAAGTGCGCGTGCAGAGCGGCGTGGTGATCGCGCGGATGGCGCAGGAGGTGCCGCAGGGCACCGCCGGCGACGTGTTCGACGTGGTCGCCGAGGGGCTGGGCGATCTCGGCCACCTGCTGGCGCGCTACCACCACCTGCTGCATCAGCTCGACACGCAGGCCGATTTCGACGCGCTGGGCGACGTGCAGCACCAGATCGAGGCGCAGCACGGCTGGGATCTGGACCGCCGGGTGACCGAGGTGCTGACCCAGCTCGAACTGCCCGGCGACACCGACTTCGCCGCGCTGTCCGGCGGCATGAAGCGCCGCGTGCTGCTGGCCCAGGCGCTGGTGCGCAAGCCCGACGTGCTGCTGCTGGACGAGCCGACCAACCACCTGGACATCGAGGCGATCGGCTGGCTGGAAAGCTTCCTCAAGCAGTTCGCCGGCAGCATCCTGTTCGTCACCCACGACCGCAGCTTCCTGCGCGCGCTGGCCACGCGCATCGTCGAGATCGACCGCGGCGCGCTCACCGACTGGCCGGGCGACTACGACAACTACCTGCGCCGGCGCGAGGAACGCCTGCACGCCGAATCGCAGGCGAACGCGTTGTTCGACAAGAAGCTGGCGCAGGAAGAGGTGTGGATCCGCCAGGGGATCAAGGCGCGGCGCACCCGCAACGAGGGTCGCGTGCGCGCGCTGAAGGCGCTGCGCAACGAACGCGCCGAGCGGCGCAACTTGAACGGCAACGTCAGGATGACCGCGGCCAACGCGCAGGCCTCGGGCAAGAAGGTGATCGACCTCGCGCAGGTGCACCAGGCGTACGACGGCCGCGTGCTGATCGAGGATCTCTCCACCACCATCATGCGCGGCGACCGCATCGGCATCATCGGCCCCAACGGCGCCGGCAAGAGCACCCTGCTGAAGATCATGCTGGGCGAATTGAAGCCCCTGCGCGGCAGCGCGGAACTCGGCACCGGCATCCAGGTCGCCTACTTCGACCAGCACCGGCTGCAGCTCAACGACAAGCTCAATGCGCTGGACAACGTGGCCGAGGGCCGCGAGTTCATCGAGCTCAACGGCCAGCGCAAGCACATCATCGGCTACCTGCAGGATTTCCTGTTCTCGCCCGAACGCGCCCGCGCGCCGATCACCCGGCTGTCCGGCGGCGAGCGCAACCGGCTGCTGCTGGCCAAGCTGTTCGCCCAGCCGTCGAATCTGCTGGTGATGGACGAACCGACCAACGACCTCGACGTCGAGACGCTGGAGCTGCTGGAAGAGCTGCTGACCGATTACCAGGGCACCCTGCTGCTGGTCTCGCACGATCGCGCGTTCCTCGACAACGTGGTCTCCAGCACGCTGGTGCTGGAAGGCGAGGGCCGGATCGGCGAATACGTGGGCGGCTACAGCGACTGGCTGCGCCAGCGGCCCGGCCCGCGCAGCACGAGTGCCGCCAGCAAACCGGCCACGCCGGCCCCCGCACTCGCGCCGCCCGCTGCACCGAAACGCAAGCACAGCTTCAAGGAGCAGCACGAACTGGAACAGCTGCCGAAACGCATCGAGCAACTGGAAGGCGACATCGCCGCGCGTACCGCCGCGATGGCCGAGCCGACGTTCTTCCAGCAGGACAGTGCCGCCATCGTCAAGGCGAACGAGGCCCTGGTGGCACTGCAGGCCGAGCTCGGCGCGGCTTACGCGCGCTGGGCGGAGCTGGACGGCTGAAGCCGTCTCGTCTGGCTTCACCGCTGAGAAGCGCGCCGCCGGAATGAGGAGTGAGTGGAGAGGAGTGCGAATGAGTAGAAGCGCAAAGCCTGCGGAGTCACGAAGCCCCACTCTGTTCTCACTCCTCTCGCTGCAGCCGCTGTTCCGCCAGTGGCTCTGGCCCGACGACCACCTGCCAGGCGCCTGGGCCTGGGCCGCGTACCTGCTGAGTGCGCCGACGACCGCGTCTACACCGGCATCGCGCGCGACCCCGAACAGCGTTATGCGGAACACCAGGCCGGCAAGGGCGCCCGCTTCACTCGCTCCAACCCGCCACGACAGTTGCTGGGATGGGGCCGGGGATCGCCAGCCACGGCAGCGCATTGCGCCTGGAGAAAGCGGCCTCGCCACGAGCGCATCGCCGCTCCACACATCCGACTCGCTGCCAGCCCGTAGGAGCCCGCTGGCGGGCGATGCCTTTGCCTTGATCTTGATGCCCGTTTGGAGATAAAAGCAAAGGCATCGCCCGCCAGCGGGCTCCTACTCGATGGCGTATCGGGCTTCGTCGCCGCCGTGCACTGCGCTGGTCACCAGCCGCTTGTCGAAGGTGGCCAGCCGGGCTCCATGCTTCACGGCCAGCGCCAGCAGATAGCTGTCGGCGACCTGAGCTGTGGACAGCAGCCGGCCCGCATCGACGGCAGTCGCATCAAGCAGGCTGACGTCGTCGTTCCAGAAGCGATGATCCGGCCGCGCGCAGAACTCGGCCAGCACGGGTACGGCTTCCCCCGGCGAAGCCAGCGGGTTGGCGTAACGCGGATGGCTGACGATGCGCAGGAAGCCGTTCTGGGTCAGCGCACAACTGGCCCACTCCGTCACCGTGTCGGCAAACCATGCATGCGCGCGTGGATGCTGGGTGTGCATGGGATCGAGCAAGGCGATCAGTACGTTGACGTCGAGCAGGAACACCGGGCTGCCGGACGACCGGTCGCCGCGCTTGTCGCCGACGCCGCGCCGTGCCTTGGCCGGACTCACGGCAATTCGTCGCGCAGGCGATTGACCAGTTCCAGCGTCGCCGGCCGTGCCCCCTCGCGTACCGGCAGCAACCGGATGCCGTTGCGCATCACCGGGGCCGGCGCTGTGGGCTGCAAGGCGCGACGGGCCAGTTCAGAGACGACTTCGCCCAGCGTTTTATGCTGCTGCTGCGCCAGGACACGCGCCGCCGCCAGCACATCTTCATCCAGTTTGAGGGTGGTACGCATGGTAACGGTGCTCCTCGTGTCGTTCGCGACATCAAGCATCAAGCATCACGCATCATCCGTCAAGGCCGGCCTGCCATGCGGCCTGCCATTTAGATTGTTGTT
>SCRF01000072.1 GCA_004322005.1 Rhodanobacter sp.
GGCGGATGCCTGGCAGTGGCGCGGCCAGCGCTATCCGTATCCGCCCACGCTGAAAGACCGCACGATCCACTACTGGGACGGCGAGGAGTTCGCGCCGGTGTCGCGCTATTGCGGCGCGCTGATCAAGCTGGTGCCCACCGAGTGGGGCGCGCCCACCTTCGAGATCGACGGCATCAAGATGCTGCCTACCGCGAAGGAGTCGCCCATCGAGGATGCGCGCCGCAAGGTGGCGCTGGTCGAGCCGCGCGGCAAGCTGGTGCTCGATACCTGCGGCGGCCTGGGCTACTTCGCGGCGTGCTGCCTGGAGGCTGGCGCGGCGGCCATCCACTCGTTCGAGAAGAACGCCGACGTGCTGTGGCTGCGCACGCTCAACCCGTGGTCGCCGGACCCGGACGCCACGGCAAGCGGCGCCCGCCTCAAGCTCACCCATGCCGACGTCTCGCAGGCGATCGCGCAGATCGCCGACGCCTCGGTGGACGCGCTGCTGCACGACCCGCCGCGCTTCGGCATCGCCGGCGAGCTGTACTCGCAGGCGTTCTACGACCAGCTGGCGCGCGTGCTGCGCCGCGGCGGGCGCCTGTTCCACTACACCGGCAGCCCGAACAAACTCACCAGCGGCCGCGACGTGCCGCGCGAAGTGGCCAGGCGGCTGGAGAAGGCCGGGTTCAGGACGCAGCTGGCACTGGATGGGGTGTTGGCGGTGCGAACGTAAAATCGGGACAAGATTACCCCGGTGGCCGATATCCGATGCGGAACAGGCCCCAGTGCTGGCCATGCACCAGGATCGGCGAAGAGATGTCGTACATGGTCTCGCCGGTGTCGCGCTTGTAGGTGTGCAGCAGGTATGGCTTGCGGTTGGCGGCCGCACTTCGCGCAGTACGGTCGTTGAAGAATCGCTTGGAGCGGCTGTGGCGCACGTCCTCGGCGTAGTCGCCGGTCGGTGGCTGCGCGAAGATGCGGTTGTGCGTGCCGATATAGCAGTGGTCGTCCATCGCACAGGCAAAGGCGATCTCCGGATGGGACTCCAGCAGCGGCTCCTGGATAGCCGGCAGCACCTCGTCGGTGTATCGGTCGTATTGGGTGTGGAATTTCTCCGGCCGGGTGCCCGGCACCGGTGCGTGCCGACGATCCATCAAGGCCTTCAGGCTGATCCGACCGGCGTCCACGTCGCGCTCAAACAGTCGTGCGACCTGCGCGGCGGCGTGTTGCACCACTTCGCGCAGCCGCAAATGCAGCGCATCGGCCTCATCGAAGACAGCCTCGAACAGTTCCTCCGCGATGCAGGCCTGGTTGAGGCTCGCGTCAGCGGCCTTGGGCAGCTCATGCTCGGTGTAGGCGAGCGCGTCAAGCATGTCTTGCACCGAGCTGGAAATCTGCCGGGTGGCCTCGACGTGGCCGTCGGCCATGCCGGCAATGCGCTGGATCTCCTGTTCCGATTCCGCCGCCAGTTCACCGATGCTGACCAGCAGCGCCACCGCCGACTCCGCCTGCGTGGCTCCCGCATCGACTTCGTCGCTGAGCGCCTGCATGCTGCCGGTCGTGCGGCCCGCCTGTTCATTCACGGCGCCCAGCGCCTGCAGGATGTCCACCGACGCGCCACGCGCCTTGTGCGCCAGCGCACGGACCTCCTGCGCCACCACCGCGAAACCCTTGCCATGCTCGCCTGCCTGGGCGGCTTCGATGGACGCATTGAGCGACAGCAGATGGGTCTGCCGCGCGATCTCGCCGATGACATCGACAATTTCCTGGATGCGCGCCGATTGCTCGCGCAGTGTTTGCATGTCCGCGGCGGTGTCCGCGGCGCGTGCACGCGCGTGCTGAAAAATGGCCAGCCCTTTGCCGATCTCGAGCTGGCCGCGCTCGCTCTCCCGACGCGAACGCGCCGCGGCGTCGCTGGCGCGTGCAGAGCCGGCAGCGATCTGACGGGTGGTTTCGCCAATGTCGTCGGCGTGCCCGGCGATCTCGCGGGCCAGCGCCACGTTCTGGCTGGTCTTCTCCTTGAGCCGGTCAAGAAAGAACGAGTTCTCGGCACCGCCATGCATGATGCGTTCAACGCGTACGGCAACATAGCGCGCCAGACGGTTGCGCGCCGACGGCCCGAACACGCGCAGGCCCGGGCGCCAGCGCCACGCCAGACCGGCCAGAGCCGCGGCCACGCCACCACCGGTCAGCCAGCCCGATGGCCATGCGCCACCCGGCTCGAAAGCCCGAACCACGGCGACAAGGCTGCGCCCGGCAACGCCAGCAAGCAACACAGATGTATGCACGACCATGGCCACCTCGGAATCATCGCTGCCGGCGCCGATGCTCCGCTAGAAGCTCCGCCAGCCTTGCGCTCTCTCCAGGGTTATCGCCCTGCCCGCAGAATCCTTGATCAGCGCGTGCTATCCATTCGACCAAAGTTCAAGAACACCGGTCCGTTCCCGACAACGCCTTTTGCCGAAAGTGGCGGGCCTGCCATCGGAACACCGGCTGTGGCGCGCTCATCGCCGGCGCGTCGACCGGAGACGAGATCAGGTTCGCTTCCCGCCGCATCCTCGGCCGCTTCTGCGCCACGACCGAAACCGGAACTCGCCGCTTGCCCTCGTCCGACACGCGCATCGCCCAGCAGGCCTCTGCCGCACGGCAAGGGAACCTGATCCCGGATTGTTGCCGTTTTGCTTTGCCCGCAAGTTACCACATCTGATCCGCGGCCGGTCGCATCTTCGACCTGCACGCCGCCGCGCGATGCGCCCTACTGAGTTCGAGCCACCGACCCGCAGGCACCCGCCGTCTCGGGACGGGGGGCCATGCTCCGGGCCGGTAACCGGGACGGAGTCCACCAACCGAAACCATGCAGCAAGGGGGCAGCATCATGACGGACAATTCGAACAAGCTCGGGAAGGCAGCGACGCGCGTGTTCAATCGCAAGGTGCTGATCTTGGCGATCATCGTGCTGGGCGGTTACGAGCTGTACCGGCATCCGCCCGTCGAAACCATCGCGCCGCAACAGGTCGGGATCCGCTTGAACGAACTGACCGGCTCGGTGACCGAAGTTGGCGAGGGTGTGTGTCTGATGATTCCCGGCATCCACAGCCTGCGCAGGTTTCCGTTGCAGGACCGGATCTACCGCCCCGAGCGCAGCGCCAAGGCCGACGGCCCGGCGCCCTTCCAGTCATCGGAAGGCCTGTCGATCGGGGTCGAACTGGCGATCCGCTACGCGCTCGATGCAAAGAGACTGCCCAAGGTCGCGAAGGTCCTGCCCGACCATATCGGCCGCGACCTGGTCGAGCCGCTGGTCCAGGGCGTGATCTACAAGGTGTTCACGCGCTACACCGTGCGCGAGATCTTCTCGACCAGGCGCCAGGAGATCCAGACCGTGATCGAGGACGAGCTCAAACCGATGCTGGCCGCCGACGGCATCGTCCTGCGCAACGTGATGATGGGCAATGTCGATCTGCCGCCGGATTATCGCGAGGGCATGAACAAGGTGCTGGCCACCGAGCTGGAGACCCAGCAGATGCAGTACACGCTGCAACTGAAGGAGAAGCAGGTGCAGGAATCGAAGCTGCAGGCCGAGGCGGAGAAGGCCAGGCGCGATACCGATGCCGAGGCGGCGGCCGACGAGCAGGTCATCGCGGCCAAGGGGCAGGAAGAGGCGATGAAGCATGTGCTGCCGTTCAAGCGCAAGCAGATCGAGCAGCGCGAACTCGAAGCGGAAGCCCAGAGTGCCGCCCTGATCCGCAACGCCAAGGGTACTGCCGAGGCGCGGCGCATCGAGGCCGCCGGCGAGGCCGATTCGCGCCGCAAGCTCGCCGATGCCGAAGCATATCGGCTGGAAGAGATCGGCAAGGTCAACAGCGAACAACTCGAGCGCGACGGAACCCTGATCGACAAGCACCCGTTGCTGATCCAGAAGACCCTGGCCGACAAGCTGTCCGACAAGATTTCGGTGATCATCGCGCCGCCGCCGGCCGCGGGCGGATTCATCGGTCAGGCCCTGATCGACGGTGCGCAGCACGGCGGTTCGGCGGGCCATGCCTCCGGCAGCGCGCCATGAAAGCACTGCCGTGGATTCCATTGCTGCTGGGCATCGGCCTCGCGCACGCAGAGCCCGCGCCGCCGTCCGCGAATCCACTGGCGATCGTCACCCAAGACGGCGTCGCGTTGCGTGCCGAAGCGCGCCACTCGGCAGCCCCGCATGCGGTGTTGTGGCAGGGCGAAAACCTGGAGGTGCGCGGGCACACGCTGGACTATCTTGAGGTCTACGATCATCGCATCGAGCGTGCCGGCTTCGTTCGCGCCAGCCGGGTGCGCATCATCTCGACGCGGCCCGAGGACGCACCCGGGCTGTTGGCGGTCGTGCGATTCCTGCGCGACACGCCGGGTAGCGAGGCGCTGGGGATCGCGTATACGGCGGCCTACCTGAAGGCGGCGCCGGGCAAGGCCATCGACGCCGAGCCGTTCGCTGCGCTCGGGGTGATGGCCGAGCGCCTGGCCGGGCGCGCCTCGGCGAATCGTCGCAAGTCCGACGAGCAGGCTTTGTCCGGGCAACTGGAAGTGGTGGCCGACTACGGCGTCGCGATCCGCAGCATCGATCGCAACGGCCGCATGCGGCTGTGCTATGACGGCGATGCCTTCCGCCGCGTCATGGCGCTTGACGCCACCGCGCTGCAGAAGGCCACCGCCGCGCTGGCATTGACCGATCCGGCCTGCGTCGACCCGGACCTGCCGCCGGTCCAGCGCGCCGCGTTCGATGCCTGGCGCGCCGATCTGCTCGACCGCGTGCCACCAGCGGGCCTGCCCCGCTACGTGCGCAACCGCCTGCACCTGCGCGCGGCATCGGTATGGTCGGCGATCGCGTTCGAGCGCACGCGGCGGCATGAACCGGCGCAGCAAGCCGCGTCGCGCGCGATCGACGAACTGGCGGCGGTCGATACCCACGCGCTCGTCGAAAGCGATCGCGGCGATTACAACGATGCGGCGATGCGCGTAGGCGCCTCGCGCTGGGCGGCCGAGCCGCTGCTCAAGCCGGGCGCGGGCCTGCATGTCGTCACCGCGGCGGGGCGTCCCGGCCAGACCTGCATCAAGCTGCTGGATCGCAGGCACGACGAGAAGACACCGTTGCTGCAGCGTTGCACCTACGGCACGGTGTGGACCAGTTCGGCGCGCGCCAGCGCGCACGGCACCGCGCTGGCGCTGGCCGTGCAACCGATGACCAGCTGGCGCGAGCTGTGGCTGTTCCATGTGGTCGGCAAAAAGTGGGTGATCGACGTGTTGCCGCCGGCGGACGACGATCCGCAGCTTGGCTACATCGAATTTGCCGGATGGGTGCCCGGCGACCGCCTGATGCTTGCGGCGCGCGAGGCGCGGGTCAACGGGCGCTTCGTCCACCGCTTCGAGATCCTGGACATGGCGACCCTGGCCACCACCCGACAGGCCGACAAGCCGTCCTCGCTGAGCCTGTTCTACCGCTACCAGGATGCGATCTGGAAAAGCCGGACGGTGAGCCTGCGGGACTGAAGCCGGGCAGAGGGAATTGCGCCGACATGCCTGCGCGCGGGCGCAGCGAACCCACGGCGCGGCACCATGGCGACACGATCCCGAGTCGTGCGTCAGGCGCACCCGTGAGTCACGGCCGATATAGGAAGGTAACCTTTGTAGTTTTCCTTCGTTCATGGCAGAATGCCTCGCATGGACACCAACGATCCCGACCCGGGCGACGCCCGGTTGCACACGATGGCCGGCGAGCTGCGCGTGCTGGTCGGTCAGCTGCGGCGAAAGCTGCGCGAACAGGCTGCGCCGGGGGATCTCACGCCCTCGCAGGTCTCCGTGCTGGGGCGACTGGATCGCGATGGCCCAGCCACCGTCACCAGCCTGGCGCAGGCCGAAGGCGTGCGTTCCCAGTCGATGGGCGCCACGGTGGCCGCCCTGCAGGCGGCCGGCTTCGTGGAGGGCGCACCGCATCCCACCGACGGCCGCCAGACGTTGCTGGCGGTCACGCCGCTGTGCCGACGCTGGATCAAGGCCCATCGCGCCGCGCGCGAGGACTGGCTGTACCGCGGCATCCGGGCCCGGCTGTCGCCGACCGAACAGAAAAAGCTGGCGGCGGCCATCGGCCTGCTGCGGCGCCTCCTCGATGCCTGACCCCTGACCGAGACCTGCCCCGATGGCCGCAACCACGCTCGATCCCCACACCGCCCTGATCGTCATCGACCTGCTGGACCGCCGCGCCAGCGCATGACCACGCTGCCGTCCACCATCGCGACGAAGAAAGCGGCAAGCGGCATGTTCCGCTCGCTGCGCGTGCGCAACTTCCGCATCTGGGCCGGCGGCGCGATCGTGTCCAACGTGGGCACCTGGATGCAGCGCGTGGCGCAGGACTGGCTGGTGCTGACCCAGCTCACCCACAACAACGCCTCGGCGGTGGGCGTGGTGATGGCGCTGCAGTTCGGCCCGCAACTGGCGCTGCTGCCATGGACCGGCTACGCGGCCGACCATTTCGACCGGCGCAAGCTGCTGTTCGCCACCCAGGGGGCGCTGGGCCTGCTGGCGCTGGGCCTGGGCCTGCTCACCGTGACCGGGCGGGTGCAGTTGTGGCAGGTCTACGTGTTCGCCCTGCTGCTGGGCTGCACCGCCGCCTTCGATGCGCCCGCGCGGCAAAGCTTCGTCTCCGAACTGGTGGGCGAGGCGGATCTGTCCAACGCGGTGGCGCTCAACTCCACCTCGTTCAATGCCGCGCGCATGATCGGTCCCGCCGTGGCCGGCCTGCTGATCGCCGCCATCGGCTGCGGCTGGGTGTTCATCGTCAACGCCGCCTCGTTCGCGGCCGTGCTGGCGTCGCTTGGCCTGCTGCGCACCGGCGAGCTGCATCCGAACCATCGTGCCACGCAGGGTACCAGCCACTACGCCGACGGCTTTCGCTACGTCTGGCAGCGCCCGGACCTGCGCAGCATCGTGCTGATGCTGGCGCTGGTCGGCACCTTCGGCCTCAACTTTCCCATCTTCATCTCGACCATGGCGGTGAAGGCGTTCCACGCCGGTGCCGGCCGCTACGGGTTGCTCACCTCGGCGATGGCGGTCGGCTCGGTCACCGGCGCCCTGCTCGCCGCGCGCCGCGCCAAGCCCTATTTCGCCTTGCTGGCCGGCGCTGCCGGCGTGTTCGGCGCGGGCCTGTGCGTGGCGGCGCTGGCTCCCGACTACGGGCTGTTCGGCGTGATGCTGGCGGTGATCGGCGTGGCCGCGCAGACCTTCACCACTTCCACCAACAGCTACATGCAGCTGACCAGCGAGCCGCAGATGCGCGGGCGCGTGGTGGCGGTGTTCCTGGCCGTGGTGATGGGCGGCACGCCGGTCGGTGCGCCGCTGGTCGGCTGGGTGGCCGACACGCTGGGGCCGCGGTGGGCGATGGGCGCGGCCGGCGCCCTTTGCACGCTGGCCGCCGCGGTCGGCATGCGTCATCTCGCCAGGCATGGCCGATGGCGCATACGCGTGGATGCCAGGCGACTGCGCGTCACCATCGTCACCGACCCGATATCGGAAGCCTGAGCTGAAAAGGTGTCGTCATTTCGACTGAACCTGCTGACATGCCGTCGTCAGCAGCAGGTCGCCATGCCGGGCGCACTTTCCCCGGCGGAGCCTGCGCATGTCCTCCACCGGCATTCGTTTGTTCGCCACCGGCCCGATGTCCGGGCGTCCCGAGGGCAGCCCGTTCGTGATCAAGACCGAGGTCCAGTTGAAAGATGCTGTCCTTGATCTGGTCGGCCTTGATCACACGGCTGCTGTCAAACCTTGCGGGCCGGTCGATCCGTGCGTCGGGCGAAACCAACACCAGAGTCTGGAAGGCAAAGGTGATGCGCACCCCCAGCCGGGTGGGCAACTCAAGCGTGCCCATCACGTCGCGCAACACGGCAATATGGCGTTCGTTCTGCTGCAATGGCGAGGGCATGCCTTCGTACATACGCTTGTAATCGTTCCAGCGCATGAACTCGCCAGCCTCGGTGATCTTGATACCCGTATTGAAATGCTTGGACTCCAATACATAGCACTCCATCCAGCGGTTGATCAGCAGATGGTCCACCTGTGCCACGCGGCCGTTATGCTCCACGCGCAAGTCATGGATCACTGCCCAGTTGGGCGATGCCGCGAAGTGAAAGTCGATCAGATAGGTCGACTCAGTCTCCCCCTTGATGCCGGCCTTGCGGATGTTGAGTTCCTTTGTCGCCCGTTTCGCCGCATCGCCGGTACCGGACTTGGCTACCCGCCCCAACTGAACCAGTTCTTCCGACCGGTCATCAACCTGCTTTACCAACATGCGTTTAGCCATCCATAGTGATGTTTCGAGCCAAGGTGCGGAGGCAGTCAAGGCGACCTGCTTGCCTCCGATCTCGACCATTCCATGCGCAGGGCGCTTATTGATCCGGCCATCCGGCTCCAGCGTGGCCTGGAAGGGATGGCCATCGAGCGTGCCGTCCACCGTCACCATGCTGCGCGTCGGCAGCAGCCCGCTCGCCTCCTCCGGCAGCACCAGAAACGCCCAGGCCGCACCCTTCGGCGCCGCTGGCCGCAGCAGCTTGGCCTTGAAACGGATCTTGTCGGTGACATTGCCGATGGCGCGACGATGGTACTACGCGGAGAAATCAGATTGATGCGGGCGGCAGAATGGCGACCCCTTTTGCGTCGGCTTGACCCTGCCGATGGACAGGCTCATGCTGCCTACCTTTCAGTAGGTAGTCTACCCATGAAAATCAATGCCGACTGGTCGCAGCGCGTCGTGATGGATGCAAACGTCACGGACTGGATCGATTCGCCATCGCCGGGTGTCAAACGCAAGCTGCTCGAGCGCGACGGCGAGGAGGTCGCCCGCGCCACTTCCGTGGTGCGCTACGAGCCGGGCTCGCACTTCGCCCGCCACGTGCATGAGCAGGGCGAGGAGCTGTTCGTGCTCGACGGCGAGTTCTGCGACGGGACGGGCCGCTTCGGCGCCGGCTCCTACATCCGCAATCCGCCGGGGTCGGCGCATGCGCCGTGGTCGGATAGCGGCTGCACGCTGTTCGTCAAACTGCGCTATTTCGACCCGTCCGATCAGGCCCGCGTGGTCGTGCATACCCACGACGAGCCCTGGCTGCCCGGGCTGGTGCCTGGGCTGTCGGTGATGCCGCTGCACGATTTCCGCACCGAACACACCGCGATGGTGCGCTGGGCGCCGGGCACCCACTTCAACCCGCATCGGCACCACGGCGGCGAGGAGATCCTGGTGGTGGAGGGCGTGTTCGAGGACGAGTACGGCCGCTATCCCGCCGGCAGCTGGATCCGCAGCCCGCACCTGAGCGCGCACCAGCCCTTCAGCAAGGAAGGCTGCATCATTCTGGTCAAGACCGGGCACCTGATCGCGCAGACCGAGGACACCGCCGCATGAGCGGCGCGGCGGTCGGGACGGCCGAGCGGGTGCTGGACGTGGCCGAGGCGCTGATCCAGCAGCGTGGCTATGGCGGTTTCTCCTACGACGACGTGGCGCAGGCGGTCGGTATCCGCAAGCCCAGCGTGCATCATCACTTCCGCACCAAGGCCGGGCTGGTCACCGAACTGGCCCAGCGCTATACCCGGCGATTCGAGTCCGCGCTGGCGGCCATCGATATCGCGCGCAGCCAGCCGCTGGCTCGGCTGAAGGCCTACGTACGATTGTTTTCGCGAACCTATGCCAACGACGGGCGCCTGTGTGTGTGCGGCATGCTGGGGGCCGAGGCCGATGCGCTGCCAGCCGGCGTGGCCGACGCGGTGGAAGCTTTCTTTCGCCTCAATCTGACCTGGCTGGTCGCTGCGTTCCGTGATGCGCAGAGCGCGCGACAGGTGCGCGCCGACCTGCGTGCCGGCGCCCTGGCCGAGGCGCTGCTTGCCGCACTGGAAGGCGCCATGGTGGTTGGGCGCGGCGCGCGCACTGGCGGCGGCCCGGCGGCGGTGGGCAAAACCTTTCTCGCCAGCGTCGGCGTCTGACCAACAAAAGGCTCCCTGTTTGTTCCGGGCCACCGGAACGCGCACCCTGCTCGCTGTCGTGCAGCGGCTGTCTTGCCTCACTGGTCATGCGTCTTGCGCACCTCGGCGCGCAAGGCGTCGAGCTCGTCCCGATAGCCCTGCGCATCGCCGTAGGCGACGAAATGGCCATAGCGCGCATCGCGGCGCCCGCTCCGGCCGACCCGGCCAGTGCAGGGTTTCGAAGCCCCGAAAAAATGGCCAGCCGCCCGGGATCTCTTCAAGCGAGCGGACACGCGTGACCCTGCCGACACGCTCGGCCAGTGTGCGCCTATCGAGCCCGCGGCGGCGAAGGCCGCCGGTCACCGCAACCCGGGGTCACCCTGTCGCCGACTGGCCCAGCCGGCGGCGAGGTGACCCGCGTGTTCGTTCTTGAGAAAGTGCACGTTGGCCCTGATGCTGTTGATCTGCGACTCCCTCCAGCAGGTGGCCATGTTCGACAAGATCAGAAACTGGCGCGTACGCCGCATCGTCGCGCGGCATCCGATCGCCGAATCGCTCTGGCGAGACGCGCTGCGGCGCTGCAGCCCGGCGCGCCGGCTGGGCGCTTCCGACCAGGCCACGCTGCGCGTGCTGGCGACGCTGTTCCTGGACCGCAAGTCGGTGGAGCCGGTCGAGGGGTTGCATCTCGACGACGCCGACCTTGTCCTGCTCGCGACCCACGCTTGCGTACCCGTCCTGAAACTGGGTCTTGACTGGTACGACGGTTGGCACAGCGTCATCGTGTATCCGGGCGCGTTCAATCCACGTCGCCAACACACCGATGCAGCGGGGGTGGTGCACCAGACCAGCACCGTGCTGGCCGGTGAGGCATGGGGGCGCGGGCCGGTGATCCTGTCGTGGGCGGATGTGCTGAATATCGGACAGAAGCCCTGGCACAACGTGGTCGTCCACGAAATGGCCCACAAGCTCGACATGCTCAACGGGGACGCCAACGGCTTTCCGCCCTTGCACCGGCGCATGAATCGCCGCACGTGGTCGCAGGTCTTCTCGGGCGCGTGGGATCGCCTCAAAGAGGAGCAGCGCAACGGGGCCGACTTGCCGATCGACCCGTATGCCCTGGAAAGCCCGGCCGAGTTCTTTGCCGTGGCCAGCGAGCAGTTTTTCGAGGCACCGGCAGCCTTGCGCCAGCATTTGCCGGAGGTGTATCGGCAGCTCGAGCTGTTCTACCGGCAGCAACCGTTCTGAAACTGGGACGGAGGAAGTTAAACGACACGAAAGCCAGTGCAATGCCTACGCGCCGCATCCCGCATTGCCGATAACACGCGCAACGCGTCGCACGGACACTGGGCTCTCCGACCATTCGGTGCGCCCATGCCCCGCCAAGCCCGCCTGGAGATCCCCGGCATACCGCTCCACATCACGCAGCGTGGGGTCAATCGCTGCGCCATCTTTCTGGATGACGACGATCGCCGCCACTACCTCCGTCTGCTGGGCGAGAGCGCCGCGAGCCACGACTTGCAGATTCACGCCTACGTCCTGATGGGCAACCACGTGCACCTGCTCGTCAGCTCCGGCGCGTCGGGCAAGGTATCGCTGGCCATGCGCCAACTGGGTCAGGCCTACGTGACCGCCTTCAACCGTCGCCATCGACGCAGCGGAACGCTGTGGGAGGGTCGCTTCAAGTCCTGCCTGGTCGATTCGGACCGCTACCTGCTTACCGCGTATCGGTATATCGAGCTCAACCCGGTCCGCGCCGCCATGGTCGAGAAGCCCGAACATCACCACTGGTCCAGCGTGCACGCCAACCTGGCGCTTTGCGAAGACTCATTGGTGACACCTCACGCCTGTTTCATCGAGATGGGGACGACGCCACTGGCGCGCGCCGAAACGTATCGAACGTGGCTCGAGCAAGGCGTGAGCAAAGACGAGCTGATCGCCATTCGCCAGCACCTGCAGCAGGAGCGTGCCTTTGGAAGCAAACGCTTTCAGGCCATGGCGGAAAAGACCCTGGGCCGCCCGGTGAACGTGCGCCGGCCCGGACGGCCGAGGCGAGCCGAAGACAAGCCCGAGGGCATTTAACTACTGCTTACGCGGCGAGCCGCTCGATTTTTCCAACGACCTTGCCCAGCACACGATGTGCCTCTTCCAGATCGTAGTCCGCCTGCAGGCCGAGCCAGAATCGCTCGCTGGTACCCAGAGCAGCGGC
>SCRF01000073.1 GCA_004322005.1 Rhodanobacter sp.
TCACCCGTCCGCCACTCGCCACCCACAGAGCAAGCTCTGCTGTGCTGCCGTTCGACTTGCATGTGTTAGGCATGCCGCCAGCGTTCAATCTGAGCCAGGATCAAACTCTTCACTTAAGTTGTCGACAGTCCGAAGACTATCTATCTTTCTGAAGCGTTCTTCCCAACCGAAAAAACTCATTACTGACTTTCTTTGGTGGGACGCTTGCATTGCTTGGACAGGTCGCAACCTTCCATCGCAAGACGTCCACACAATTCACCTGCGCACACTGTCAAAGATCTTCCGACTGCAACCGGGTTGCCCCGATCACTTCCCGGTACGTTTCGTCCCGGGTGAGCCGACCATTCTACATCGCTTTTCGTTACCGTCAACAGCCGAAGCGAAGATTGTTGCCGCCGCGGTTACCGCGCCAATTGAAGCGGCAGTGGCCGGGCGGCGAATACTAGGTAGGCGCTCCCGCTTTGGCAAGCAATTTCTGCAAAAATTTCACTTTGTCATGCAAACCGTTGATCTCTGGAGATGTCGCGTGGGAGCGGGGCTCACAGGTTCTTCAACAACACCCGGGCGAAATTGCGCTTGCCCACCTGCAGTACAGCCTCGAAGCCTGGTGCGTAGAGCCGTTGCGCATCCTCGACCACCTCGGCGTTGATGCGAACCGCGCGCTCCTTGAGCTTCCGGTTCGCCTCGGAATTGCTGGCCGTGAGACCGGCCGCGGTGAGCAGCGCAGGCAATCGCAGCCCATCTGCTGGCACGGCGATTTCTGAAAGGGGCAACAGGTTGGTATCGCCCTCGCCGCGCACTACTGCATGCCAGCCAGCGATGGCCTGTTCGGCGCTGGCTGCATCATGGAAACGTGTGGTCAGCTCACGTGCCAGACGCAGCTTGGCGTCGCGTGGATTGAGTGCGCCGCTTTCGATGTCCTTCTTCATCGACGCCATTTCGTCCAGCGACACCTCGAAGCTGAGCAGCTCGAACCAGCGCCACATCAACTCGTCGCCGATCTTCATGGTCTTGGTTACCATGTCGATCGCCGGCTCGTTGATGCCGATGTAGTTGCCAAGCGACTTGGACATCTTGTTGACGCCGTCCAGCCCCTCGAGCAGCGGCATGGTCAGCACGACCTGCGGCGGCTGGCCGTGCTGCTCCTGCAATGCCCGCCCCATCAGCAAGTTGAACTTCTGGTCGGTGCCGCCGAGCTCGACGTCCGCCTTCAGTGCGACCGAGTCGTAGCCCTGTGCCAGCGGATAGAGAAGTTCGTGGATCGCGATGGGCTGCTGCGCGGCATAGCGCTTGGCAAAGTCGTCGCGCTCGAGCATGCGCGCCACCGTGTGCTGGGCGGCCAACCGCATCAGATCAGTCGCCGACATTTGACCGAACCACTCCGAATTGAAGCGCAGTTCGGTGCGATCCCGGTCCAGCACCTTGTAAACCTGACTGGCATAGGTTTCCGCGTTGGCCAGGACATCCTCGCGGGTCAGCGGCTTGCGGGTCACATTCTTGCCGGTCGGATCGCCGATCATGCCGGTGAAGTCGCCGATCAGGAAGATCACCTGGTGGCCGAGGTCCTGGAACTGGCGCATCTTGTTCAACAGCACGGTATGGCCCAGATGCAGGTCGGGCGCGGTCGGATCGAATCCGGCCTTGACCCGCAACGGGCGACCGCTTTGGAGTCGCTCGGCAAGCTCCTCCCGTTTGATGATGTCGTCGGCGCCACGCGCAATCGTGGCCAGCGCCCGCTCAAGCTCGCTCATGTAGTTCTCTCTGGATGACGGTGGACGGGACAGTGGGCGCAAAGCCGACCGTGCCGTCGACGTTAATTGTGCGTTAACCAGGAATGCCGCGCAAACCCTTGATGGGAAAGGCGTTGACGCCCTTTGCACATGACGGCTATGGTACGCCCTGTTTGTTACTTTGTAGCGCGGGGCACGACGAGCATGGCTCAGGCAAGACAGGGGGCGCATCACGCGCGCAAGCAGGCCATCTGCCGCAAGGCACAGCGCCGACACTCTCATTTCTATGAGCGCTGTTCGCATTGGTCCTTCAATCGTTCGGACGAGATCGAGCCGATTCACTGGCATCGCGAACGCTGGGTTCTCGCCGGCACGGCACTGCTGATCACCTTTCTCTCCGGGATCATCATGCCGGTGTGGGCCAGTGCCATGCGACCGGAGCCAGCACCTGAAGTGCGCACACTGCTGCCGCTCGCGCTACCCAAGTTCAACGAGATCAACACGCCTGCGTCGAGCGTGGCCGACTGGCAGGTCGTGCGGGTGCAGCCGGGACAGACGCTGTCGGATATTTTCAACGAACGCGGCCTCGGCATGACCGATCTGCAAAAGGTCATCGATGCGGCCGGCAAAACCGATAGCGCGCTGCAGAGTATTCGTCCCGGCGATGAATTTGATTTCCTGATCGGCCGAGATGGCCAACTGCAGGCCTTCCGTTTCGACAAGGACGATGCCACGCGTGCCACCGTGCGTTTCGATGCCAGCAACCCGGTGTTGACCCTGCACGCACGGGCCTTCGAGCAGCGCGTGCACATGGCCCACGGGGTGATCGAAAGCTCGCTGTTTGGCGCCGGCGCCAAGGCCGGTCTGAACGAGGGAATGATCGTCAAACTCGCCGACGTCTTCAAATACGACATCGACTTTCTCAAGGACGTCCGCAGTGGCGACAGCTTTACCGTGATCTACGACGATGTCTATCGCGATGGCGTTTACGACCACCCCGGCGACATCATCGCAGCCGAGTTTCTCAATCGTGGCCACCGCTACACGGCTTACCGCTTCAAGCAGACGGACGGCAGCTACAACTACTACAGCGAGGACGGGCGTCCGCTGCGCAAATCGCTGCTGCGCACGCCGGTGGCATTCACCCGCATTTCGTCTCGTTTCAGTCTGGCTCGCAAACACCCCATCCTCGGTTACACGCGGGCCCACAAGGGTGTCGATTACGCTGCGCCCACCGGCACCCCCATTCATGCCGCCGGCGACGGTGTGATCGCGTATCGCGGCTGGGAACGCGGCTTTGGCAACTTCGTGCTGATCAAGCACAACGCCGAGTACTCCACCGCTTACGCGCACATGTCCCGTTTCGAGCCTGGCGAACGCGTCGGCACGCATGTGCGCCAGGGTGAAGTAATCGGCTTCGTCGGCATGACCGGTCTGGCTACCGGCCCCCACCTTCATTACGAAGTGCGTGTCTACGGCAAACAGGAAAATCCGCTGACCGTCACCATGCCCAAGCCGCAACCGCTGCCGCCGAAACTGCTGGCGCAATTCAAGCAGCAGATGCAGCCGATGCTGGCCCGGCTCAAGGCGACCGATGCCGGCATCCGGCTGGTGCGTCGCGAGGCCGCCAGCCACCACGACGAATAAGTCGATGCCCCCGTCCGCGGCCGAGGGGCTTTACCTCGGCCTGATTTCCGGCACCAGTGCGGACAGTATCGATGCCGTCCTGGTCGATTTCATCCGCGGCACGCCGCAGGTGCAGGCTACGCATACCCACCCGTGGCCATCGATGCTGCGTGACCACATGCTGGCGCTGGCGCAAGGCGAAGCCGCGGTGGATCTGGATGCCGTCGGGCGGCTGGATGTGGCGATCGGCCACTGCTTCGCCGATGCCGCCCTGCACCTGCTCGAACAAAGCGGCACCGCCGCGGACACGGTTCGTGCGATCGGCTCGCACGGGCAGACCTTGCGGCACCGTCCGAGCGGCGAGCATCCGTTCACGTTGCAGCTGGGCGATCCCACTGTGATCGCCGAACGCTGCGGCATTGATGTCGTGGCCGATTTTCGCCGCGCCGATGTGGCCGCGGGCGGTCAGGGCGCCCCTCTGTTGCCGGCGCTGCACGCGATGCTGCTGGCCCGGCCCGGTCGCACGCGGGTGGTTCTCAACCTCGGCGGCATTGCCAACATCACCGTGCTCGATGCCGATGGCAGCGTGCGGGGTTTCGATACCGGCCCGGCCAATGGGCTGCTCGACGCCTGGTGCATGCGCCATCGTGGCGAACCCTTTGACCGCGACGGTGTGTTCGCAGCCAGCGGCAAGGTTGACCTTTCACTGCTGGATGCCTTGCTGGCCGACGGCTATTTTGCCCTGGCGCCACCCAAGAGCACCGGGCGCGAGTACTTCCATCTGGACTGGCTGACCACGCATCCGCAGCTGGCGGCAGTGCATCCCGCCGATGTCCAGGCGACGTTGCTGGAGCTGACGGCACGCAGTGTAGCCACAGCGATCACCCAGCATGCACCGACCGCCGAGGAGGTGCTGGCCTGTGGCGGCGGCACCCACAACAGCGTACTGATGCGGCGGCTGGGCGAACTGCTGACGCCGCGCGCCGTGTACAGCACCGCGCAATACGGCATCGATCCGGACTTTCTCGAAGCCACCGCATTCGCGTGGCTGGCGCGACAGCGTCTGCTGGGCCTTCCGGGCAACCTGCCGGCGGTGACCGGCGCACGCGGCCCGCGGGTGCTTGGCGCGATTTACCAGGCGTCTGCCGCGGTATCGTCATCACGGATATTTTCCGGCGCCCATTGAGTCGGGCGGGTTCGCGCCAAAGCGTCCAGCGCTTCCTGGAACACCCCTCTTTCCTCGGCCGCCCAGTGCTCGTCGAGCAAGGTCAGCGCCTTCGAATCGCATAGGGTTTCACTGTATTCCCCCGCGGCCGATACCCCCAGGCTATGGCGCAAGGCATGCAGCAATACATCATTGATCGAACAATGCCGATCCCTGGCCAGCGACTTGATGCGCTCGACCAGTTGACTGTCCACTTGCCGTACGAGCAGATCCGGCACAAGCGTGACTCCATGTGGCACGTGCCCCTGTACGCCAGATGTTTACACAGCCGCGACCGCACCACGCAATGCGACTGCGATTTCGTGGGTGACTTGGCAGTTGCACTGTGAACGCTGCCACGCCGGTATTGCACCGACCCGACGGACGCAACGGATTAGCCAGCCCCCTCCACCGCCGCACAATCACGCTCGATACCCCGAAAGCGTGACCACAGGCAGGCATACAGCAGCATCGCCGGCAACACCGCCAGCACCGTGATCACGAAGTAACCGCCGTAGCCGGCGGCCGTGGCGATGCCGCCGGCGAAGAAGCCGAGCAGTTTGCCCGGCAAGTTGACCAGCGAGCTCAGCAAGGCATATTGGGTCGCCGTGTGCTGGCGGTTGACCAGCGAAGACAGGAACGCCACGGTCGGCGGCCCCAGCATGCCAAGCGTGAGGTTCTCGCCGGAGATCACCAGGGTCAGCACGACCAGGTTGCCCGGATGGGCGATCAGCAACAGGTACAGCAGATTGCTGCATCCGCACAGCACGATGGTGGCACCGAGCGGACGCCACGCACCCCAGCGCGCCACCGCCGCGCCACCGATGAACACGCCGACGATGCCGATCCAGATGCCGTAGATCTTGGTGATGGTGCCGATCTCGGTTTTCGAGAAGGCCATGTCGCGGTAGAACGGACTCATGATGCCGCCGATCGTCGCCTGCTCGGGCATCTTGAACAGCAGCAGGAACAGCAACGTCACCCCGGCCAGCAACCAGCCGTAGCGACGGAAGAAATCGGCGAACGGATCGATCACGCTCTCGCGCATCGCGTCGCGCCAGTTTGCCGGCCGCATCCGCAGCACTTCGGGCTCCCGCGCCATCAGTGTCGTGGCGACCGGCACGACCATCGCCACTGCCATCACCGCGTAGACCACCCGCCACGCCACGTGGTCAGCCAGGATCAGCGCCACCGCGCCCGCCAGCAGCAGGCCGATCCGGTAGCCCAGCGAATAGGTCGCGACCAGTGCGCCCTGCGCCTCGATCGGGGCGATCTCGATACGATAGGCATCCACGGCGATGTCCTGGGTCGCGCCGAAAAACGCCACGATCAGCGTGGCCACAACGAACGAGGTCAGCCGTACCGGCGTCAGCAATGCCATCGCCAGCAATCCGGCCGCCACGCCCAGCTGTGCGAACAGCAACCAGCCGCGACGTTGCCCGAGTCGGGCGAAGCCGGGTATTCGCCAGTGGTCGAGCAACGGCGCCCACACGAACTTGAACGCGTAGGTCATGCCCGCGCTGGCGATCATCGTGATGTCCGTCAGCTCGATGCCGTTTTCCTTCAGCCAGTACGCCAGCGTCCCGGCCACCAGCAGGAACGGCAGGCCGGAGGAAAAGCCGAGCAGGAACATCGTCCACGCGGCCGGTTGCGCGAATGCCTGCCACACCGATGGCCTTGCCGGCGTGTGCACGGCCAGCTCAGTCGACATAGTCGACCGTATACGGCGCATGGTCTGAGAAACGCTGCCCGCGATAGATCGAGCAAGCGGCCAGACGATCGCGCAACGACGGCGTGACCACCTGATAATCGATGCGCCAACCGACATCGTTTGCACGCGCCTGTCCGCGATTGGACCACCAGGTGTATTCGACCGCGTCCGGTTTCAGCGCACGGAAGCTGTCAACCCAGCCGCGCTGGTGGAACAACAGCTCCAGCCACGCCCGCTCCTGCGGCAGACAGCCGGAGTTCTTCTGGTTGGACGCCCAGTTCTTGATGTCGTTGCGCGTGTGCACGATGTTCCAGTCACCGCAGATCACGTAGTCACGGCCGCTGGCGAGCCAGTTGTCGAAGATCGGCGTGATCCATTCCATCGCCCTGAACTTGAACTGCTGGCGCTCGTCGCCGGACGAACCGGAGGGAAAATACAGCGACACCACCGAAAGCTTGCCGAAGCGCGCCTCGATGTAGCGCCCCTCGTTGTCGAACTCGTCCCAGCCCAGCTCGGTGAGCACCTGGTCCGGTTCGCGTTTCGCATAGATCGCCACCCCGCTGTAACCCTTCTTGCTGGTCGCGTCGCGATAGAAGCAGTGATGGCCATCCGGGCGGAACATCGGATCGGTCAATTGGTCCTCCTGGGCCTTGGTCTCCTGCAGGCAGACCACGTCGGCATCCTGTTCGCGCAGCCAGTCGAACAGTCCCTTGCTTGCGGCGGAACGGATGCCGTTGGCGTTCAAGCTGATGATGCGCATGTAGCCTCCAGGGCAGTGGCAGGCGATCATAACAACCTGGAAGCCTGTCAGGCTTTGGTGGTCGAGGCGGGAAGTTGGCTGTGCGAGGACAGATTTTCGACGCTTCGCCGGCCCATCGTGGTTCTGTGGGCCAACAAGCGACGGAAACAGGAACCGTACAGTCGGATTCGCAGCCCGGCCGACCAAAGTCCGACAGACTCACAGAACCCGCATCATCGGCCATGCCCATGCATAAACTCCAGCCCATCCGCATTGCGCCCGTGGATGCCACCGTGCGTCAGGCGTTGCTCGGACTGGGCGTACGACCCCGACAGCGCGACTGCGTCGGCGCCATCGCCGACCTGCTGGCCGATGCTGCCAGTTGCCCGGGGTGTGAGCCCATGGCGATACTGCACGGCGACACACCGGTCGGCTACTACCGCATCGATGCGAATGCGCGCAGCGTGGCCGGCCGCGATTTCGACTTGCCCGCACTGGGATTGCGCGCTTTCTTCATCGACGCTGCCTGGCAGGGCCGGGGACTGGGCGCGCAGGCGCTGGCCGCACTGATCGCCGATCTGGCCGAGCGCCACCGCCAGGCCCGCTTGCTGGTGCTGGCCGTGGCCAGCGGCAATCGCCCTGCACTGCGCCTGTATGGCCGTGCCGGCTTCGTGGACAGCGGCGCGCTGTACCATGGCGGACGCTCCGGGCCGCAACAGCTGCTGCGACGTGACCTGCCCTGAACCCGACCACTGGCGAGACGACCTGTGCACGATTACCAGCGCGACTTCATCGAACTCACCCTGCAGCGCGAGGTACTGCGTTTCGGCGAGTTCACCCTGAAATCCGGTCGCCAAAGCCCCTACTTTTTCAACCTGGGCCGGATCGATTCCGGTGCCGCGCTGGCACGGCTCGGTCGTGCCTACGCGTCGGCATTGATGGACTCGGGGCTTGCGTTCGACATGCTGTTCGGCCCCGCCTACAAGGGCATCGCGCTGGCCGCCGCCACCGCGATCGCGCTGGCCGAGCAGCATCAACGCGACCTGCCGTGGGCCTACAATCGCAAGGAGGCGAAGGATCACGGCGAGGGCGGCGTGCTGGTCGGCGCCCCGCTCAAGGGGCGCGTGCTGATCGTCGACGACGTGATGACCGCGGGTACCGCGGTGCGCGAATCACTGGCGCTGATCAGCGCGCACGGTGCGCAACCGGCTGGCGTGCTGATTGCGCTGGACCGGCAGGAACGCGGCCATGGCGAGCGCTCCGCCGCGCAGGAAGTGGCTGCCGAGCACGGTATTCCGGTGATCGCCATCACCTGCCTCGACGATTTGCTGGCGTATGCCGGCGAACGACCGCAACTGGCCAGCGAACACGCCCGTTTGCTGGCCTACCGCGAGCATTACGGCGTCCGTCGCTGAAATTCAGGCGCATGCCGGCAAGCTTCGGTCAAACTGGTCACAGTCACCATCGGTGCGCCATCCGTAAACTAGCAAGACAACAGCGCCAGTTACAATGCCTGACGAGGAAAGAATCCATGCGCAAGTTCCTGTCCATTTTTGCCGCCGCGGCACTGATTGCAAGCCTGCCGGTGCACGCGCAGAACAGCAGCAGCGTCCGCTACAGGTGGCATGATGACCACGGCCTGCTGCATTACAGCGACAGCCTCAGCGCCGAAGCGATGAAGTACGGCTACGACCTGGTCAACGACCAGGGGCTGGTGATACAGCATGTGGCGAGGCAGATGACGCCCGAAGAACGCGCCGCTGCGAACAAACTGGCCGCAGCGCAGGCCGCAAAGCAGCGTGCCGAGAAAGAACGCGCCGATGCCGATGCGCAGATGCTGTCCGCGTATCCGGATGAGGAATCGTTCAGGATTTCGCAGCAGCAGGCGCTGGATACCATCGACCAGCAGATCCATACCACCAAGATCAATCTGCGCAGCCAGGAAGATGCATTGACCGACCTGCTCGGTCGCGCCGCCGATATCGAGCGCAGCAAAAAGCCGGTACCGCATTTCCTTGCCGACAGCATCGCCAGACAACGCGACGTGGTGACCGATCAGCGCAGCATCCTGGAACGCCAGCAGAATCTGCGGGCACAGACTGTGCAGGTACAGGCTGCGCAGCTGGCGCATTATCGCAAGCTCAGGGCAGCACAGAAGCAGCCGTCGCAGTAGCTCCCGTCGCCGCGCCGAATCGCGATGCGGGACAGCTGCGGAGCGACGGTAGGAGCGCGCTTGCGCGCGATGCCCTTCCGCTCGGCACAGAAGCATCGCGCGCAAGCGCGCTCCTACCGTCGTTCATGCAAGTCTTCCACAAGGGAGAAGTTCTACGGAGTGGCCTCGACCTCGTCGAGGTCGCCGATTTCAAAAAGGCAGCTTCAGTGCGGCATCCACCGTCAGCAACTGTTGGCGGAATATTTGCTGGATGCGCTTGAGCGCAACCGGGTTGTCCGCTTCAAAACGCAGCATCAGCACCGGGGTGGTGTTGGATGCACGCACCAGGCCCCAACCGTCCGGCCAGTCCGCGCGCAGACCGTCGAGGGTAATCAGCGTGGCGCCGTCGAAGCTGGCCCGTTGCCGCAACTCGTCCATGAGCCGATGATGCTCGCCTTCGTCCAGCTCGATTTTCAACTCCGGCGTGGAAAAGCTCTTCGGCAGCGTGGCAAAGATCTCCTCCGGCGTGCGCCCCTGCAGATCCCCGGCGAGTATCTCCAGCAGCCGGGCGGCAGCGTAGATGCCGTCGTCGAAGCCGTACCAGCGCTCCTTGAAGAAAAAATGGCCACTCATCTCGCCGGCCAGTTCGGCACCGGTCTCGCGCATCTTTGCCTTGATCAATGAATGGCCGGTGCGCCACATCAGCGGACTGCCGCCGGCGTCGAGAACCTGCCCTTTGAGATGGCTGGTGCATTTGACGTCGTAGATGATCGTGGCACCGGGCTGGCGCGACAGCACGTCGCGGGCGAACAGCATCAGCAGGCGATCGGGATAGACGATCTCGCCCGAGCGGGTGACCACGCCCAGCCGATCGCCATCGCCGTCGAACGCCAGGCCCAGATCGGCACCGGTCTGCTTCACGGCAAGAATCAGATCCTCCAGATTCTTCGGGTCGGAGGGATCGGGATGATGGTTCGGAAAGGTACCGTCGACGTCGCAATACAATGGAATCACTTCGCAACCGACACCCTCCAGCACCTGCGGCGCCAGCGCGCCGGGAATGCCGTTGCCGCAGTCGACGACGATTTTCAAACGTCGCTCGGCCAGCACATCGGAAACGATTTTCTCGACGTAATCGGGGGCCACGTCGATCTGGCGCAGGCTGCCCTGGCCATCATGCTCCAGGGCTCCGCTGGCGATACGCTGATACAGATCCTGGATTGCCCCCTCGGCCAGGGTCTCGCCGCCGATCACGATCTTGAAACCGTTGTAGTCCGGCGGATTGTGACTGCCGGTGACCGCCACACCACAGCCGGTGTTGAAACGATAGGTCGCGTAGTAGACGACGGGGGTCGGCACCGCGCCGACATCGATCACATCGATGCCGGTCGCGCGCAGGCCATCGGACAAGGCCTCCGCCAGCCCAGGCCCGGACAGGCGGCCATCACGCCCCACCACGATTTCGCGCAAGCCTTGGTCTCTCATCAACATGCCGATCGACTGGCCGAGCGCCCGCGCGACATCGTTGTTCAGGGTCTTGCCGACCACCCCGCGCACGTCATAGGCGCGAAAGATGCCCTGATCCACGGCGATCTGCGCTGCCGGCGCGACCGGGGTTGCCACCGGCGCGGCCGGCGCAGGAGGCGTGGTCCTTTCGATTCTCGCGGGCAACTCGAGCTCCTCCGGCTCTGGCACGGATCGCTCGCGCAGGCGCTCGCGCAGGCGCTTGCGCAGACGCAGGAAAAAAACCCCGCCGCCGAGGCCCAGCAGACCCAGCAAGGCGCTCAACGGCCAGGAACGCGGCAACACGATGAATGCAGCCGGCAAGCCTGCCTGCACACTGAATGTGCTGCCGGAAACCGGTTTGCCGGCAACTCCCTCCTCGGCCGAAGCCGCGCCATGGGAAAGCAACTGCATGTCACCCTGGTCTTCGTCCTGCTGCAGAACCAGTCGGCCGCCAGCCGGCGGAATCGATTCGAAAACCCGTTGCAAAGGCGCGAACGACAGCTCGATCCACGCCCATCCCTGCACATGTTGTGGCGACCCCAGCGGAACCACCAGACTCAGACGACGACCGACGTGGTCATACGAGATGCTTTGCATCGGCGACGCTTCGCCGGCACCTTGCGCGGAAAGCAGCTGAGCCGCCTTGGCATAGCCGAACTCGCGGTAATCGGCATGCAGCACCTCGTTCAGATCGGCGCTGTAAAACTCCAGCCGGGCGATTTGCGGCAATTGCAGGCGCAGTGCCGTCGCGGCCTGCACCGGATCACTCATCAGCGCAGCCGGATCTCTGGCGGCCAGCGCCTTTTCGACCTTGCTGCGCTCGCTGGCGATTTCCGCCGCGAGCGAGCGCACGACCTGATCCTGCGCGGCATGCACACGCTCGATTTCACCGTGTTCACTGGCAATCAGCCAGGTTTGCCAGGTGCAGAACAACCCCAGCAGCAACAGCAGCGTGGCACCGCCCAGTGGCAACAGGTGTTGCCGGTCGGCCAGCAGGTCATGCAGTTGCCCCCTCGCCGTGCTTATCGCCATATCCTGCCCCCACAGACTGCACCTGATCGGTCGGCCCACCGCAAAGCCGGCCTGCCCATGTTAATCGAACCTGGTTAATTGAACCCGGTCGAACCAAAGCCCCCGCTGCCGCGTTCACTCGGTGCAAAATCCGTCACGATTTTCAGCCGTGCCTGCGCTACCGGCACCAGCAGCAGCTGTGCAATGCGATCGCCCACGGCGATGGTGTAAGCCTGCTGGCCGCGATTCCAGCATGAGATCATCAACGGACCCTGATAATCGGCATCGATCACTCCGACCAGGTTGCCCATCACCAGACCGTGCTTGTGACCCAGCCCCGAGCGCGGCACGATCAAGGCGCACCAGCCCGGGTCGCCGATATGGATCGCGATGCCGCTGGGGACCAGTGCACTCTCGCCGGGGTGCAGGGTCAACGGCACGTCCAGTGCCGCCCGCAGATCCATCCCGGCGCTGCCGGGCGTGGCGGCTTGCGGCAACGCAATGCTGTCACCGAGACGGGCATCGAGAATCTTCAGCTCGACATCGATCATCGGCGACTGGCCCGGTAGCGCTCGGCCACATGGGCGATCAGCTGCCGTGCCAGTTCCAGCTTGGCTACCCGTGGCAATTCGATGGCGCCACCATCCCAGTAAAGGCTCAGCGCATTGTCGGCAGCCTCGAAGCCGAGGCCATCGCCCACCTGATTGGCCGCGATCATGTCCAGTCCCTTGCGTTGCAGCTTGTCCTGCGCGTAGCCGGCCACGTCGTGCGTCTCGGCCGCAAAACCGACCAGGAAGGGATGCACGGGCTGGGCCGACAGGCAGGCCAGGATGTCGGGATTCTCGCTCAGCTGCAGAACCAGTTCGGCGCCATCGCGCTTCTTGAGTTTCTTCGCGGATACCTCACGCGGGCGGTAATCGCCGACCGCCGCCGCACCGATGTAGATGTCCGCCTGCGTGGCGGCGGCAAGCACCGCTTGATGCATCTGTGCCGCACTGCGCACATCGACGCGCCGCACGATACCGCCGGGGGTGGGCAGACTCACCGGTCCGGCGATCACGGTCACCGCGGCACCGGCCTGCGCGGCCGCCTCGGCGACCGCAAAGCCCATCCGGCCTGAACTGCGATTGCCGATGAAGCGCACCGGGTCGATGTCTTCGAAGGTCGGCCCGGCACTGACCACGACGCGCAAGCCCTCCAGCACGCGATTGTCGAACGATGCCGCCAGGGCATCGCGCAGCTCAAGCGCCTCGAGCATGCGGCCGGCACCGACATCGCCGCACGCCTGTTCGCCGGACGCCGGCCCGAGCACCCGCGCACCGCGCTGACGCAACGTGGCAAGATTTGCCTGCACGGATGCGTGCGCCCACATCTGCTGATTCATCGCCGGCGCCAGATACAGCGGCGCGGCGCTGGCCAGACACAGCGTGGTCAGCAGATCGTCGGCCAGTCCGTGGGCCAGGCGCGCCAGCAGATCGGCGCTGGCGGGCGCAATGAGTATGCGTTCGGCCCAGCGCGCCAGTTCGATATGACCCATCGCCGCCTCGGCCTGCGCGTCCCACAGGCTGATCCGCACGTCCTGACCGGACAGCGCCTGAAAGGTGACCGGGCTGACGAAATGGGTGGCCCCTTCCGTCATCACCACGCGTACCTGGGCATCCAGGTCGCGCAGGCGGCGAACCAGTTCACAGGACTTGTAGGCGGCGATGCCACCGGACACTCCCAGCAAGATACGGCGTTGCGCAAGACTCATGTAAGGCAGGCCTGACAATCGGGCAGAAGCCTAGCTTACCGGATTCATTCGCTTCGGCCGCTGCCCGCATCACATCCGTGCAGGCAGCCTGTGGGCATGAGCATCCGCGACTGGCCCGAAGGCGAACGTCCCCGTGAAAAACTGCTGGCCCGCGGCAGTGCCACGCTGTCCGATGCCGAGCTGCTGGCGGTGCTGCTGGGCAGCGGCAGCCGCGGCAAGGACGCGATCGCGCTGGGGCGCGAGCTGCTGCAGGCCGCCGGCAGCCTCGGCGCACTGCTGGGCCGACCCGAACAGCTGATTCGCACTGGCGGCCTGGGTCCCGCCAAGCGGGCACGGATCGCCGCCGCATTGGAGCTGGCCCGACGCAGCCTGGCCGAGGAGCTGCAGCAGCGGCAGAGCCTGGGCAACCCGCGCGACAGCGGCGATTACCTGCGCGCACGCCTGCGTCACCTGCCCTACGAGGTCTTCGGCTGCCTGTACCTGGACAATCGCCACCGCGTACTGGCGTTCGAGGAACTGTTCCGCGGCACCGTCGACGGCGCCAGCGTGCATCCGCGCGAAGTGGTGCGGGCATGCCTGCAACACAATGCCTGCGCCGTGATCTTTGCGCATAACCACCCCTCAGGGGTCGCCGAACCCAGTGCCGCCGATCGGGCGATAACCCGTGAATTGCGCGACGCCTTGCAGCTGGTCGGAGTGCGCGTGCTCGATCACCTGGTGATCGGCAGCGGCGAGCCGGTGTCGATGGCGGCCCGTGGTCTGCTCTGACCCTGGCTCGCTGCCAGTCGAGTGCCGGGTCCGACCCGCATCGACTGGCGCACCAAAAAAAACGGCGCGGTATGCACCGCGCCGAGGGGCCGATTGGGGAGGGGAGAGAGCGGCGTCTCCTTATGCCATGTCATGGAGGGGAGTCATGTCAGGCACGCGGTCAGTGTCGCACTGCCGCATGACAAAACCATGACGTCGTTGCGATGGATCAGGCAGCGCCATGTTGCCGAACCTTATACACAAATCGACGATATCGGCACTTGCCAGCGATATCTCGTGCCCAATCACGGAATGGTTGCGCAAACCATTGATATATATTTGTTATTTCTTGCGGAAAGCTGCCTTTTGAGGTCGATCGAAGAATCCACTTCCATGGCTTGTTGCTTTTCCCACAGACTTATCCACAAGATACGTCGTCGCAGTGCATCAAGATTTCCATCTGCCTGGTGAGACCCGCGCCAAACGCCCAACCCGTGTGCTGACGCATTCGGCAGCACGATGTGTCTGCTACGATCAGCGGTTCCATCACGAACTGATCCCTTCCGTGAAAGTACAACTGCGCGAACTGATCCTGCAGTCCATCCAGACCCTGCAAAACGATGCCATCCTGCCTGCCGACCTGGTGGTGCCCGGGTTTGTGATCGAGCGGGCGCGCACCCGCGAACATGGCGACTTTGCCAGCAACATCGCGATGCTGCTGGCCAAGCCGGCTCGCGCCAAACCCCGTGAACTGGCCGGGAAACTGGTTGCCGCCCTGCCGGCCAACACGCTGGTGGACAAGGTCGAAATCGCCGGCCCCGGCTTCATCAACTTCCATCTGGGCACCGGTGCGTATCACGCTGAACTGCAGCACATCCTGGATCAGGGCGATGCCTACGGTCGCAGCAGTAGCGGTGCCGGCCAGAGGGTCGGCGTGGAGTTCGTTTCGGCCAACCCGACCGGGCCGCTGCATGTCGGTCACGGCCGCGCGGCGGCAATCGGCGATTGCCTGAGCCGATTGCTTCAGGCCACCGGCTGGAACGTCATGCGCGAGTTCTACTACAACGATGCCGGCGTGCAGATCGCAAACCTGGCGATCTCGGTGCAGGCCCGCGCCCGTGGCATCACTCCCGACGACAGCAGCTGGCCCGAAGCCGGCTACCGCGGCGACTACATCGCCGAAGTGGCGCGTGCCTACCTCGACCGCGAAGCGGTGGTGGCCGCTGGCGAAACGGTCACCGGCGCCGGCGATGTCGACGATCTCGATGCCATTCGCCGCTTCGCCGTGGCCAGCCTGCGCCGCGAACAGGACCTCGACCTGAAGGCTTTCGGCGTCGACTTCGACGTGTATTTTCTCGAGTCCTCGCTGTACCGCGACGGCAAGGTGGAGGAGACCGTGCGCGAGCTGGTCGCCCACGGCCACACCTACGAGAAAGATGGGGCGTTGTGGCTGCGCTCCACGGATTTCGGTGACGACAAGGACCGCGTGATGCGCAAGTCCGACGGCACCTACACCTATTTCATCCCCGATGTGGCCTATCACCTGAGCAAGTGGCAGCGCGGCTACCGGCGTGCGATCACCGAGCTCGGTTCGGACCATCACGGCACACTGACCCGCGTACGCGCGGGCCTGCAGGCCCTGGACGCCGGCATCCCGCCGGGCTGGCCGGAATACGTGCTGCATCAAATGGTGACGGTGCTGCGCGGTGGCGAGGAGGTGAAGATCTCCAAGCGCGCCGGCAGCTACCTCACCTTGCGCGACCTGATCGACGAAGCCGGCCGCGACGCCACGCGCTACTTCCTGATCGCCCGCAAGGCCGACTCGCAACTGGTGTTCGACATCGACCTGGCCCGTTCGCAAAGCAACGACAACCCGGTGTACTACATCCAGTATGCGCATGCCCGCGTGTGCAGCGTGCTGCGCCAGGCTGAAGAAAAGGGCCTCGTGTTCGACCTGCAGGACGGTTTGCGGCAGCTGGCCCGGCTGGACAACGAACACGAACAGGTCCTGCTGACCGAACTGTCGAAGTACCCGGAACTGATCGAGACCGCCGCCGCCAACCTCGAGCCGCACCTGCTGGCGAGCTGGTTGCGCGAACTGGCGAATGCGTTCCACACCTATTACAACGCACACCAGTTCCTGGTCGAGGACACTGCGCTGCGCAACGCACGGCTGACGCTGGTGGTAGCCACTCGGCAAGTATTGAAAAATGGTCTGGGTTTGCTGGGCCTGAGCGCCCCGGAGAGCATGTAATGGCAGCACGCAAGAACAAGGGCCGGCAGGCCGTACGCAATGCTCGCAGCGGTTTTCCGACGTGGGGATATATCGCCATCGGCGTCCTGCTCGGCGGCATCCTGATGGTCATCGTGATACGTGGCAGCCTGCTCACCAGCCTGCGCAAGCAGGACGTGCCACAGGCAAATCCGCAAGCTACCGCCCAACGCGGCAGCGAGCCCGGCGTGCTGGAGCCCGCCGGCAACGACAGCACGCCCAGAAAACCGCAATACGATTTCTACTCGGTGCTGTCGGAGAAGGAAGTGCGCATCCCGGATGCCGAGATCAGCGCCCAGGCCCGTGCCGAACAGCAACAGAAACAGCTGGCCGCACAACAGCGGCCAGCTGCCGCTCAACAAGCGTCCGCGCCCGCGAACACACCCGCCGCAATCAGCGAGAACATCACGGCCGCGCCCGCCAGCGCGGTTCCCACGCCAGCTACCGGCAGCGGTTACCTGCTGCAGGTCGGGGCCTTTCCGAACGCCGCCGACGCGGAAACCCTGAAGGCCAAACTTGCCCTGCAGGGCTTCGTCGCCAACGTGCGCTCGGTCAACATCGGCGGGCAGACCTACCATCGCGTCCGCCTCGGCCCGTTCCGATCCGCCACCGAGCTGGAATCGACCAAGCAGCGGCTGGCCACTGCCGGGATCAATGCCATTGCGCTGAAAGAAGGCCGGTAAGCGGTCGCCCTCCCGGTACCGCTGGCCTGACTGGCGATGCTGCGCACCATAGTTTCGCGGGCAACCAGTCGATTGTGCTGGAGGAAAGATGCACAGGCGTCTGACGTACCGCGGGACCGATCGCTTCGGCAAGCAGACGACACCGGAACCGCGACGAGGGCGCTGCGCCGTCGCGCCACCCGCTACACTTTCCCGCATGACTCTCAAGACCGCATGGATTACCGGCGCCACCTCCGGGTTTGGCGCCGCCACCGTGGAACGCTTCGTGGCCGGAGGCTGGCGCGTGATCGCCAGCGGTCGCCGCATGCAGCGGCTGCAGCCGTTGGTGGCGCGGCACGGCGCCGAGCGCGTGCATGCGGCGGCGTTCGACGTCCGTGACGAGGCGGCGATGCGTGCGGCGCACGCGAACCTGCCGCCTGCATTCGCCGGCATCGACCTCTTGGTCAACAACGCCGGCCTGGCGCTGGGCACCGCACCGGCGCAGCAGGCCGACCTGGCGCAATGGAAGCAGATGATCGACACCAACGTCACCGCCCTGGTGTCGCTGACCCACCTGCTGCTGCCGCAACTGATCGAGCGGCGTGGCGCGATCGTCAACATCGGCTCGATCGCCGGCACGTACCCGTACAAGGGCGGCAACGTCTACGGTGGCACCAAGGCCTTCGTCAGCCAGTTCACCCAGAACCTGCGCACCGACCTGCACGGCACCGGCGTGCGCGTGACCTCGGTGGAGCCGGGCATGGCCGAGACCGAGTTCACCCTGGTGCGAACCGGCGGCGACCAGGCCGCCTCGGACCAGCTCTACGCCGGGGTACAGCCGATCACCGCCGGCGACATCGCCGACACGATCTGGTGGATCGCCAACCTGCCGCCGCACTTGAACGTCAACCGCATCGAGGTGGTGCCGGTCAGCCAGTCGGCGGCCGGCTTGCAGGTGCATCGCGGCTAGCGCGTATCCGTAGGAGCGCACCCTGTGCGCGATGCTCTTCGGTCGGGTGGCCGAAAGGTATCGCGCACAGGGTGCGCTCCTACAGGCGGTTCTATTGCATGAACCAGCCGTGGCTGACCACGATCGACTGGCCGGTGAGCGCCGCCGACGGGAAGCTGGCCAGATACAGCGCGGTCTGCGCGATGTCCTCGACCGTGGTGAACACGCCATCGACGGTGTCCTTGAGCATCACGTTCTTGATCACCTCGGCCTCGCTGATGCCCAGCTCCCTGGCCTGCTCGGGAATCTGCTTTTCCACCAGCGGGGTACGCACGAAGCCGGGGCAGATCACATGCGAGCGCACGTTGTGCGGCGCGCCCTCCTTCGCCAGCGTGCGGGCCAGCCCGAGCAGGCCGTGCTTGGCGGTGACGTAGGCCGACTTGAGCTTCGACGCCTCGTGCGAATGCACCGAGCCCATGTAGATCACGATACCGCCGCGGCTCTTGCCGGTAGCGTCATCTTTGTACATGTGCTTGAGCGCGGCCTTGGTGGTGAGGAAGCCGCCGTCGAGGTGGATCGCCAGCATCTTCTTCCAGTCGGCGAAGGCGAACTGCTCGATCGGGTTGATGATCTGCACGCCGGCGTTGGAGATCAGGATGTCCAGCGCGCCGAACGCGGCCACCACCTTGTCGGTGCCCGCGTTCACCGCCGCCTCGTCGGTCACGTCCATTGCGATGCCGATGGCCTTGCCGCCGGCCGCGTTGATCCCGGCCGCGGTGGCATCGGCCGCCTGCTGGTTGATGTCGGCGATTGCCACGCTGGCGCCGTTCTTCGCATACAGCTCGGCGATCGCCTTGCCGAGGCCGCTGGCCGCGCCGGTGATCAATGCCACTTTACCGTTGAGACTCGTCATGGCTGTGCTCCTGTTTGCGTGATGTCGATGATTTTCGTAGGAGCGCACCCTGTGCGCGAAAAGCTCTTGTCCAGGCGCCGATTAAAGAGCATTCGCGCACAGGGTGCGCTCCTACCGAATCGGTCAATGCGGCTCTTCGGCCAGATAGGTATAAGCGGTCAATCCACCGTCGAGCGTGCCGTACAACTGTTCGGCCGCGCTGCCTGCGACACCGGCGGCGGCGATCCGTTCGCGATAACTGCGGCGCAGCGCCTCGAGGTCGTAGCCGACGTAGTCGAGCATCAGGTCGGTGGTGTCGCCGCGGCGGACGTGGGCAAAGGTGTAGCCGTCGCCGTCCACCCGCACGTTGACCGCATCGGTGTCGCCGAACAGGTTGTGGATGTCGCCCAGCGTCTCCTGGTAGGCGCCGACCATGAAGATGCCGAGCCGGTAGCTCTGCCCGTCGCGCAGATCGTGCAGCGGCAGGCTGACGTCGATGCCCTCGGCGCCGACGTAATGGTCGATGCGGCCGTCCGAATCGCAGGTGAGGTCGACGATCACGCCGCGCCGGGTCGGCTGCTCGTCGAGCCGCGCGATCGGCGTGATCGGGAAGATCTGCGCGATCGCCCAGATGTCCGGCACCGACTCGAACACCGAGAAATTGACGAAGTACTTGTCGACCAGTCTCTCGTCCAGTTCGTCCAGCGCCTGCCGATGCGCACGCTCGGTCGGCTGCAGCCGCATGCGCACCGCATTGGCGATGGCGAAGTACATTTCGTCCAGCCGCGCGCGGTCGGTGAGCGCCAGCTGGCCCAGCGCATACAGCGCCTGACCTTCGGCCAGGTGATGCTGCGCCTCATGGAACAGCTCCAGCGGCGGGCGCACGTCGAGCTCCGCGTGTACTTCGCGCAGGTGCCGCAGCACCGCCGGCTCGCCCGCGCGTGGCGCCGCGATCGCGCCGGAGGGCACCCGTTCCACCTCGCTCACGTTGACCACCAGCACGGCGTGATGCGCGGTCATGGCGCGGCCGGCTTCGGTGAGGATGTGCGGCGCGACCAGGCCCTCGGCGGCCACCGCCTCGGCCAGCGACTGCACGATGGTCGCGGCGTACTGCTGGACCGAATAGTTGATCGAATTGTGGCTGCGCGAACGCGTCCCCTCGTAGTCCACGCCGAGCCCGCCGCCGACATCGACGATGGCCAACGGCACCCCCATGCGGGTGAGCTCGACGAAATAGCGCGTAGCCTCGCGCATGCCATTGGCGATGTCGCGCACGTTGGAGATCTGCGAACCCATGTGGAAATGCTGCAGCTTCAGCGTGTGCTTGAGCCCGGCCGCATCCAGCCGTTCGACCAGGGTCAGCACCTGGTTCGGCGACAGCCCGAACTTGCCCTTGTCGCCGCCGGTGTTCTGCCACTTGCCGGCGCCAATCGAGGCCAGCCGCACACGCACCCCCAGCAGTGGCTCGACATCCAGCGCCTTCGCTTCGGCGAACACATGGTCGAGCTCGGACAGCTTCTCGATCACGATGTGCACGCGCAGGCCCAGCTTCAGGCCGATCAGCGCAAGCCGTACGTATTCGCGGTCCTTGTAGCCGTTGCAGATCACGATCGAGCCGGGACGCGCCATCGCCAGCACCGCCATCAACTCCGGCTTGGAGCCCGCCTCGAGACCGAAGCCGTGGCTGCCGGCGGCGACCAGTTCGCCGGCGACGCCGCGCTGCTGGTTGACCTTGATCGGGTAGATCGCGGTATAGCCGCCGGCGTAATCGAACTCCTCGATCGCCCTGGCGAACGCGCCCTGCAGGCGGGCGAGGCGGTCGGCGAGAATGTCGGGAAAGCGCACCAGCAGCGGCAGACGCAGCCCCTCGGCACGCGCGCGCTCGACAATGCCGGGTAGCGACAGTGCCGGGCCGGCGTCACGATGCGGGCGGATCACGATAGCGCCGGCCGGATCGACATCGACATAACCGTCGCTCCAGTGCGCGATCGCGTAGGTGCGGCGGGCAGCGTCGATGTTCCAGTGCTTCGCCATGGACGAAATCTCCTTTGCAGTCTGACCCGGGTGGCCACGGCCCGCCCGGCACCAGTCTGTGTGCCAACGGATGCGTCGCAGCGGCGAGCCTTGACGGTCTTGCTCGACAAGAGCACGAAGCCCGAGCGACCGGAAGCCTCGCACGCCGCGGGGCCGATCGGACTTGTCGGCTGCACGACGCGTGGCGCCGGCATGGCCAGGACACCATTGTAATGGTCCGCCGTGCCGATGCGTGCACGATGCGTCGCCCCCCGGGACGTCCATCACCGTTGCGGCTACAATGGGCGGTCTTCGTCTTCCCATCCGGTTCGTCAGGAACTCCCGTCATGTCGCAGCAGCCCAGCTGGTTCACCGAAGCCCACCTGGCTTCCGGTTCCTCCATCGGTTTTCGCACCGAACAACTGCTGCACGCGGAGAAGACGCCGTTCCAGACCATCGAGATCCACCAGACTACCGACTGGGGCAACCTGATGGTGATCGACGGCTGCGTGATGCTGACCACGCGCGACAACTTCCTCTACCACGAGATGATGACCCACCCGGCGCTGTTCACCCATGCCCGCGCCAAGCGCGTGGTGATCATCGGCGGCGGCGACTGCGGCACCCTGCGCGAAGTGCTCAAGCACGAGGAAGTGGAATCGGCGGTGCAGGTGGAGATCGACGAGCGCGTCACGCGGCTGGCCGAGCAGTATTTCCCCGAACTGTGCGAAGCCAACGGCGATCCGCGCGCACAATTGCTGTTCATCGACGGCATCAAGTACATGGCCGAGGCCGAACCCGAATCGCTGGACCTGGTCATCGTCGACTCGACCGATCCGGTCGGTCCGGCCGAGGGCCTGTTCAACGCCACGTTCTATGCCAGCTGCCACAAGGCGCTGCGCCACGGCGGCATCCTGGTGCAGCAGAGCGAATCGCCGCTGGCGCATCTGGAGCTGATCAAGTCGATGCGCTCGGCGATGCGCACATCGGGCTTCAGCGCCGTGCGCACGCTGCCGTTTCCGCAGCCGTGCTACCCCACCGGCTGGTGGAGCTGCACGATGGCACGCAAGGGTGGCGACCTGTCCGGCTTCCGCGAGCGCGGCGCGCTCAGCAAGAACTTCCCCACCCGCTACTACAACGCCGACATCCACAAGGCCGCCCTGGCACAACCGGAATTCATGCGCGAGGCGCTGGGCGAATAGGCCCGTTCGGGCATGATCGCCTCGCCGCCGGCCGGGGGTTTGATGCCCGCGACCGGCGCAGGCGGCACTCAGAATATCTTGCTGCGCACCTTGGGCAGCAGTACCAGCAGCAACGTGGCGAACGGACCAAGCAGCAGCGACAGCAGGAACCACAGCAGCCCGCTGCGATTTTTCCCCTGTGCCAGCGCCGCGTTGATCAGGGCCAGCGTGCCCCACCCGGCAAACACGGGCGCACCCACGGCGAATGTCGAAAAGTAATCCACTACCCGTCTCCCCAACCAGCATTTGGTGGCGCGGTTTCGCGCGCAGAGCGGGCATCGTACCAAGCATTGCGTCGGCGACTCTGTCGCGCTGCCGCATGATCCGCCGCGCTTGCCCCCCTCGCGCTATGCTGTGCGCCTGGATTCCGGATGGAAGCACATGATGCGTGGATTGCGCCCAATCGCCCTGCTTTGCGCCTTGTCGCTCGCTGCAGCGCCGGCCTTCGCCGAACATGCCGGCGCCAGCCAGACCACCGCCACAGGCAAAGTCGCCAGCCATGCCAACATGTCGACCAAGGCTCGCGGCAAGGCCCTGCTGGCCTTCCAGCGCGATCTGGTCAGCGTGCTCGCCCCGCGTGCCGATCCACTGCCCCTGCTCGGCGCCGCGCTGCTCGCCCGGCCCCTGATCGACCCGCCGAAGACCAGCGGCTTCCACTCGCTGATCGACCGCGCCGTGCAGGCGGCAGGTGCCGATGCCGCCATCGGTGCCGCGATCAACTGGACACGCCTGGCCGATTGCGACCCCAAGGCGGATGCCTGTCCGAATACTTCGGCACTCGACCAGCTGGTGTTGCAGGCGCCAAACAATGCCGCCGTCTGGATGCTCAAGCTCGGTACGGATGCGCACAATCTCAAGCATGAGGCTGCCCGCGAGGACCTGTCCCGCGCCGCGGCCGCCAAGCTGTACGACGACTACGCCGGCATCAGCCTGCAGGCGCTGGCCGGTGCGGTCGGCGTGCTGCCGCCGCCGGCCGGCACGCTGGATCCGAACCATGCCGCCGGTGCAGCGGGCGTCCAGGTGCTGCTGGTCTACGGACTGGCCAGCGCCCAGCCGCAGCCGGGGCTGCGGGTCGTCGCCCAGCTGTGTGAAAACGCCGGCGACGACGCATCGATCAAGGCCGACTGCCTTACGCTGGGCAAGACCCTGGAGTGGGGTTCCAGTCCGCTGGCGCGTTCGCTTGGCCTGCACCTGCGCGAAATCCTGGCAGACGATCCGGCACAGCGCGAAGACGCCCGTCGCGCCCGGGTCAACCTGGTCTGGCAAGTGCAGAACTTCGCGCTGCTGTCGGCTCGCGCGCAGGGCGACGCATCGCTGGCGCAGCATCTGCTGGTGCTGGCACGCCATGGCGGTACCGAAATGAGCGTGTTGCTGGCCGCCTTGCGCGACGCCAACATCCCCACCGACGCACCGGCCGACTGGAAGCCGCCGCACCAGGCAGGGTGAGCGGGGAACGGCAAGCTCGCCGATTGCGGGAATGCACCCCCCTTAGGCCAGCGGCAATTCCACTCCCGTTCCTTATTCCCCGTTCCCCGGTTAGGCTTGGCGCACCTTCCGCAGCAGGAGTCGGCCGATGCTTACGACGCTGGTGGCAAGCAGCAAGGGCGGGTGCGGCAAGAGCACGCTGGTGACCCAGCTGGCGTCGCACTGGGCACAGGCGGGTCAGCGCACGGCGATCATCGACAGCGACCGCCAGGGTTCCAGTTCCCGCTGGGCCAGTCTGCGACCGGACAATGTCCCGGGCGTGCTGGCGCTGGAAGGCCGCCGCAAGGCCTTGCAGCAACTGCCGCCGGATACCCGGCAACTGCTGATCGACACGCCCGCCGGGTCCGGCGAGCGCGAGCTGGAACCGTTCCTGGAACAGGCCAGCGTATTGCTGGTGCCGGTGCTGCCGTCGTCGTTCGATCTGTATGCCACGCTGGCTTTCATCGAGGAGCTGCGGCGGATCAACCGCATCCATCGCGGCAAGTTGCCGGTGGCGCTGGTCGCCAACCGGCTCAAGCCGTGGACCCACGCCAGCCAGGACGCGGTCGCACAGCTCGCCGAACAATCACCGTTTCCGATCGCCGCGCAACTGCGCGACAGCCAGGCCTATGTGCTGCTCAGCGCACTGGGCAAGGGCATCTTCGATTACCAGTCCGAGCAGGTGCGCAGCCACCAGCAGGACTGGAAGGCACTGCTGCGCTGGATCAAGCGTCAGCAGTGAGCCACCCCATCGCAGCCGCCACGCCGACCGCGCGGCACCACCCCACCGGAGTTTTCCCATGCGCGAACTGATCCTGTTGCGACACGCCGAAGCCGTGCCGATAGACAACACCGGCGACGACCAGCAGCGACCGCTGAGCGCGCGCGGTGAGCAGGAGGCGCAAGCGGCCGGGTTGTGGCTGGCCGCGCACGGCGCACGGCTCGATCGCGTGCTGTGTTCGCCCACCCGGCGCACCGAAGACACGGCCCGGCTGGCGCTGTCGGCATTCGACAGCGCGCTGGTTCCGCAGATCGCGGACGAAATCTACGCGGCCTCTCCCGGCGAGCTGCTGGCCCTGCTCGATCAACACGGCGATGCCGACAGCGTGATGCTGGTCGGCCACAATCCGGGCATCGAGCGACTGGTCGCGCTGCTGGTCGAAGGGCGCTCCGATGAATGCCGCGGCATGCCGCCGGGCGCCTTGGCGGTGCTGCATCTGGATGGGGCACTGGAACCGGGCCATGCCCGACTGGATGCCTTCTGGTCGCCGTGAGGCGGCCTCTCGTCAGCTTGTTCCTCGCCGCCGGGCTGGCGCTGGCCGCGCCGGCGGCACGATCCAGCGATTACCGCATCGATACCCGCCGCTCGCACGCCGAGTTCGCGATCCGGCTGCTTTGGGTGCACACGATCACGGGACGCTTCACGCAGATCACCGGTAGCGTGAAACTGGATCCGCACGGGCTGGCAACCATCGATGCAAGCATCGCGGCAAACAGCATCGTGATGAGCTCCGCGCGGGTTCGCCGCTGGGTGCTGGCGCCGGAGTTCTTCGATGCGGCGCATTACCCGACGATCCATTTCCGCTCCGCTCCGGTGGCGCTCGCCACGTTGACCGCGGGAGGCACGCTGAATGGCCAGCTCCGCCTGCGCGGCGGCGTCCGCCCGGTGCGCTTCGAGTTGCTTCCCGCAAGCTGCACGACGCTCACCGCAGCCACCTGCCTGATCGAAGTGCGCGGTCACATTTCGCGCAGTGCATTCGGCATGCGCAGCCACCGCGCCACGTTGTCTGACCGGGTCCAGCTGGCGCTGCTGATCGCACTCGACCCGATAGCGCTGCCCGTATCATGTCGCGCATGCCCATGCGCCCGTTCGTCCTGTTCAGCCTGCTCGCCGCCGCCCTGCTGTTGCAGGGCTGCACGTTGTCGCGAGCGCAGATTCGCCGTGCCGATGCGGTAGTCGCCGCGACCACCGATCGCGTCACCACCTGCGATCGTCCCGATCACTGTGCCACGCCGTCACCGTTGCTGGAGGCCGCCACCCGGGCCCTCGCCGAATCCACACCGCAGCATCCGGTGCATGTGGTGACCCTGCTCGACGACAGCGAACCGGCGATGGCCGCACGCATCAACCTGATCCGCGCGGCACGACGCACGATCGACGTGCAGACCTACATCTGGGATCAGGACGACGCCGGCCAGCTGGTGCTGAATGAGCTGGTGCAGGCGGCCCGGCGCGGGGTGAAAGTGCGCATCCTCGCCGACCAGTTGTTCTCGTTCAATGACCCCGACCTGCTGGACCGGCTGGCGCGTGCCAGCAGCAACCTGCGGGTACGCCTTTACAACCCGACCTTCCACAAGGCCCGTACGCCGCCGCTGGATTTTGCCGCGGGCCTGCTGTGCTGTTTCATGCAGTTCAACCAGCGCATGCACAACAAGCTGCTGCTGGTGGACAACCGGATCGGCATCACCGGCGGGCGCAATTACCAGGACCGCTACTTCAACTGGGACGATGACTTCGACTACGTCGATCGCGATGTGATGGTCGGCGGCCCGGCGGCCCGCCAGATGGCGGCCAGCTTCGAGCTGTTCTGGCACCACAAACGCTCGGTGCCGCTGACCCATCTGCGTGACGTCAACCAGCGCATCATGGACGATGCCTCGCCGCCGGCCTGGACGCCGCCACATTACCGCCGCCCGTTGCGTGTCGCCGCGGTCGAACGTGACGCGGAAGATCCACAGTGGCTGCGGAAGTGGCTGGTCGACCCCACCCTGCATACCGGCAAGGTGGATTACTTCAGCGACCTGCCGGCGAAGACCGACAAGCCGGACAAGCGGCACGCGCTCCAGTTCACCCATCAGGTGATGGAAATGGTGAGTTCGGCCAGGCACGAGGTGGTGCTGCAGACACCCTACCTGGTGATGAGCCGGCGTGCCCAGCACATCTTCAGGCACCTGCACCGGCGCGCTCAACCGCCGCGCATCATCGTCTCGACCAATTCACTGGCCTCGACCGATGCCTTCGCGGTGTATGCGATGTCGTACAAGCACCGCAAGCGCTACCTGAAGAAATTCGGTTTCGAGATCCACGAAATGAAACCGCATGCGCCGGGTGCGGCCGCCGACTACGCGCTGGCCAACTCCGCCGACCCTGCATCCATACCGTCACTCGCGACGGCCAGCCGGTCCGGCGCCCGCCGCATCCGCTATCACCTGCTCGGCAGCCGCGGCAACAACCGGCCGGCACCGCTGCTGAGCACGGGCCTGCGCTTCGGCCTGCACGCCAAGTCGATCGTGATCGACGACAGCTTCGCGATGGTCGGCTCGCACAACTTCGACCCGCGCTCGGATCATTACAACACCGAAGCCGGCGTGATCGTCTACGACCCGCGCTTCGCCAACCAGGTACGCCAGAGCATCATCCGCGACACCGAGCCGGAAAACGCCTGGGTGATTGCCCCGCGGCAACCGGCCGTGCCAGTCCTCACCGAGATCAACGGCGTGATCGGCGACATCTCCGAACACCTGCCGCTGTTCGACATCTGGCCGTTCCGCTACGCCACCAGCTATCAACTCAAGCCCGGCTGCCAGCCACTGCGCATCAACGATCCGGCATTCACTTCCTGCTACGAACCGGTCGGCGATTTCCCCGACGTGGCGCTGTCATCGAAGCTGATCATCACCCGCTTGATAACCGCTTTCGGGGTGGGTGCGAAGGGCATCCTCTGATCGCTGCCCGACGGCGGCAGCCCGCCTTCACCGCACGAACCGACACTAGCAGCCTGTCCCGATGCCCGCCTGTTTCGATGGTTGCCGGCGCAGGCGAAACGCCTCAAGGCAGGTGCGCGATCCCGTCGCCCCGGGAAGAAAACAGCATCGGCAGCTCGCCCCCGATCCCGTCGGGATGGTCGGCCGGCACACGGAAGCGCCAGCCGTGCACGGTGCGCAAGGCATGCTCGTCCAGAATCGCATCGCCGCTGGATTCGACGACGCTGGCGGCGCTGACGCGGCCCTCGCCGTTGGTCTCGATATGCAGCACCACGCGGCCATCCAGATGGCCGCGCAGCTCATCCCAGGACAGCGATTCGTCGCTGGGCGTCGCCAAGGGCACCAGTTCGGGTGGCGGTGCGACGGCGGCAGCCCGGACGTCACCGGCAAGATCCGCGGTGGCCACCGGGCGCAACCGGCGCTGCGTGCCGTCCGGACCGTGCCGACGCCGCGCCGCGAACCGGACCTGTCGCAGCTGCGCTGTCCGCTGCACGGCCACCGCCGAACCCGGCCCGCGCCACTGGTCGGTCAAGGTGCTGAGCCAGCCGGTGCCGGCGATGCCGATGGCCAGCGCGAGCGCGCTCAGGCTGGCGGTGGTGCGCAGGCGCAACATGGCAGGCTGGCAATGGCCGTGGCGGAAGACCTCATGGCCGCTCCAGGATCGCGGTCACGCCCATGCCGCCGGCGGTGCAGATCGAGATCAGGCCGCGGCCGGAGCCTTTGCGTTCGAGCAGCTTGGCCAGCGTGGCGATGACCCGCGCACCGGTGGCCGCAAACGGATGACCGACCGCCAGGCTGGAACCATGCACATTGAGCCGGGCCGGATCGATCGCGCCCAGCGGCGCATCGAGGCCAAGCCGCTGTTTGCAGTAATCGGCACTTTCCCAGGCGCGCAGCGTGCACAACACCTGCGCGGCGAACGCCTCGTGGATTTCGTAGTAGTCGAAATCCTGCAGGGTGAGTCCCTGCCGGGCGAGCATGCGCGGCACCGCGATGGTCGGCGCCATCAGCAGGCCCTCGCCGTGGACGAAATCCACCGCGGCGACCTCGGCGTCGCGCAGGTACGCCCGGATTTTCAGGCCACGCCTGGCCGCCCACTCGTCACTGGCCAGCAGCACGGCGGCGGCACCATCGGACAGGCCGGTGGAATTGCCGGCCGTCAGCGTGCCATGGCCGGACGTCTTGTCGAATGCGGGTTTCAGCGCGGCCAGTTTCTCCATGCTGGCATCCGGGCGCAGGAACCCATCGCGCTTCAGTCCACGGAACGGCACCAGCAGATCGTCGAAGAATCCTGCGTCGTACGCAGCGGCCAGCTTGCGATGGCTGTCCAGCGCGAGCTGATCCTGCGCCTCGCGGGGGATCTGCCATTCCTTCGCCATCTTCTCGCAGTGGTCGCCCATCGACATGCCGGTGCGCGGTTCGGCCACACCGGGGAACGAGGGTCTCAGCTCGCTCAGCGAGAATCCGCGCAGCGCGGTTTTCAATTTGTCGAGCGGCGTCTTGGCGCGGCTGATCGCCAGCAAGCGCTTGCGCAGGCGCCTGCCGTAGACGATCGGCACGTCGCTGGTAGTGTCCGAGCCGCCGGCAATGCCGGCTTCGATCTGCCCCGCGGCGATCTTGTTGGCGATGATGATCGCGTTGTCCAGCGATGTGCCGCAGGCACGGGCGGTGGTGATCCCCGGCGTGGTCGGCGCCAGCCCCGAACTGAGCAGCGCCTCGCGCGCCAGATTCCAGTCCGCGGCGTGCTTGATCACCGCGCCCATCGCCACTTCGCCCAGCTCCACGCCGTGCAGGCCGCAACGCTCGACCAGCGCACCGAGCACCTTTACCGACATGCCGAAATTGCCGACATCGGCATACGCAGTGTTGTTGCGGCAGAACGGGATGCGCACCCCGCCGATCACCCCGACGCGTCTGTGCGTGTTTTCCATGGTCAGAACAGTCCGGTACTCAAGTCCCGCAAGGCTAACCCGCCATGCCGCGCGGCGAAAGGCCACGCCGCCGAAAATGTACCGATCCATTCAGCACCCGCCGCATGCTGCCGCCGGTGGCGCAGGACGTGCCGTCCCATGCGCCGGGGATCGCGGCCGGCCAGCTGGTAGAATTCCGCCTCTTAGCCATGCGGATTCGCCGATCTGTGGAAACACAAACGCTGCTCGCCCTGCCTGTCGTGCTGGCACTGGAACCCGTCGCCGGCCAGGCGCCGCCGCGCCTGAGCCTGAGCCGCGATGAAGCCGCCGAACTGGCGCAACGGATCGCCGCCGATCTGCAGGCGCTGGTCCCGCAGGTGGGCGAAACCCGCCTGGCGCTGGCAGGCGCCCTGTTCGACCAGGTCGAGCTGCTGCGGCCGGGTTTTCCGGTGTGGGCCACGCTGGAGGAACTGGCCCGGCGCGTGCCGCGCGCCCAGCTGGACAGCGTGGTCGCGTTCGGCAGCCACGACGGCCGCATGCCGGCGCCGCCGCTGGAGCCGTCGCCGCTCTTTGCCGATGGCCCGATGCGCCTGCTGCCGCTGAGTCTGCTGGCCCCCACGGCGCTGGCCGAAGAACTCTCCACGCAGCTGGAGATCCAGTTGGTCGGGCGCGGCGAGGCGGGCATGCTGACCGCCGACTGGCTGATGCGCACGCTCGGCATCCGGCTTGAGCATGTGCGTTACCTCAGCCGCAACGATCTGCTCGCGCTGACCTGCGTGCAGTACGAGCACGTCAATCTGTCCGCGCTGTGGAGCCTGCTGGAAACCGCGCTGCTGACCCCCGAACGCGAGGAGTCCGTGCTGAGCGCGCGCGGACTGGCGCTGCATTACGCACAGGGCAGGGTGCTGACCCAATCGCCAGCGCAATGGCTGGCCGCGCAAGCCGGCGGGCAAGCCACGCAGCGCAGCCATGAGCTGGCCGGCATCGTGTTCGAATTGCGCCAATACGCCGCGCTGCTCGATGCCCACCAGCTGCCGCTGCGGTTGCCCGGCGATGCCGCCGAGGCGGGCGCGGGCTATCTGCTGGAGACGCTCGCCGCAGCCGCGGCGGACGCGGCCCCGCCGATTCTGTTCGCGCACGAAGCAGCCGGCCTGGGCGTGGTGGTGGTCACCGCGGCCCAGCGTGGCGAAGCCGGGCGTGCCCGTGTGCTGGCGCACGGCTATCCGCTGCAGCCGTCGGCACTGGAGCCGTTGATGCGTTTGCTGGCGGAGCGCTACGGCATCGCCGCCGAACTCCACGCGCTGGGCAGGATCACGCTGGATGACGGCGGCCAACTGGCTGCGCCGGCGATCGTCTTGCACTGAGGGGCGCACGCCGCTTTGCAGCGGCAGATTCTTGGCGCATGATGAATCCCCAGCCCAGGGGATCCCGCTGACGGAATGATCATGCGGACGCACGAGTCTGCCGAGATATCGTCTTCGATGCCCGATGGGCCTGACTGGCCCTTCAGGATATTGAACGGCGCACCTGCCTTGCTCGCCTATCTCGACAGCGAGCAGCGCTTTGTCTATGCCAACGAAACCCACCGCACCTGGCTTGGCGTCGATCCGCTGAAGCTGATCGGCCGATGCCTCATCGACGTCATCGGCATGAAAAACTATCGGCGTGCCAGCCCCGCTCTGGAACAGGCCTACGCCGGGCAGATGGCCAGTTACGAAGGCGAACTGTTCAACCGCAAGGAACGACGTTACGCGCACGGCAATTTCCAGCCGGATTTCGATGCCGACGGTCACGTGCGAGGCGTCTTCACCACCCTGGTCGACATCACCGAACGACGCACCATGGAACTGCAGCTGCACGAGAGCGAGCAGCGCTTCTTCGGGGCGTTTCAGCATGCCGCGATCGGCATGGCACTGATCCACCCGGACGGTCACTTCCTGCGCGTCAACACCGCCGCCTGCCAGATGCTCGGTTATTCCGAGGACGAGTTGCTGGCGCTGCGACTGACCGACATCACCCACCCGGACGACCTGGCCGAAGACCTGGAACTGCGGGCACAACTGCTCGGGGGCGAGCTGGAGTCCTATCAGCGGGAGCAACGCAACTTCCACCGGGACGGCCATCTCGTGCATGTCCAGCTCAGCGTGTCGCTGGTTCGCGACGAACAGGGCCAGCCCCGCTACTTCGTCTCGCAGACGCAGGACATCAGCGAGCGCAAGGCCTTCGAGGAAGCCCTGCATCACGAACGCGAGCTGGCCGAGGTGACCCTGCGCTCGATCGGCGACGCCGTCATCACCACCGACCTGCGGCTGCGCATCACCTCGCTCAACCCGATCGCCGAAGCGATGACCGGCTGGGCCGGCAGCGAGGCGCGCGGCCGCCCGATCGGGGAAATCTTCCAGTTGCACGACGCGCTGAGCGGGCAACCCGTGGCCAACCCGTTGCGCGCGGCAATCGAGCGCGACACCATCGTCGACCTTGCCGGCAAGACCCTGCTGCGGCACCGCCACGGCTTCGACACGCCGGTGGAAGACTCCTCGGCGCCGATCCACGACCACGCCGGCAATGTGATCGGCGGCGTGCTGGTGTTCCACGATGTCAGCGAAACCCGCACGCTGGCGCTGCGGATGATCCACCTGACCCAGCACGACACCCTGACCGGACTGCCCAACCGCAGCCAGCTGCACGGACAGATCGAGCAGGCGCTGACCACCGCCGCGCGGCGCCAGCAGCGTGGCGCGCTGCTGTATATCGACATCGACCATTTCAAGCAGGTCAACGAGATCCACGGCCACGCCAGCGGCGATCGCGTGCTGCGTGCGTTTGCCGCACAGATCCTGTCCTGCCTGCCCGGCGACGAACTGCTCAGCCGCTACGGTGGCGACGAATTCGTGGTGGTGCTGCCGCATCTCGAAAGCGTCGGTGAAGCCGCCAGCCTGTGCCAGCGACTGATTGCCTCGTGCGAGCAGACCAGTGTCGCCGACCTCCCTGAGCTGGGGCTGCGCGTGACCATCGGCATCAGTGTGTTCCCGGACAACGCCAGCGAGCCGGGTGCCTTGCTGCAGCAGGCGGAAACCGCGATGTGCGCGGCCAAGGCCCAGGGCCAGCACGGCTACCGGTTCTTCACCGCGTCGATGAACGAGCGCACGTTCGCGCGGCACCAGATCGAGACGACCCTGAGGCTGGCCTTGTCGCGCAACGAGCTGAGCCTGTATTACCAGCCCAAGGTGGATGCACGCAGCGGCCGCATCACCGGCGCCGAGGCACTGTTGCGCTGGCATGCGGACGGGCGCGAACTGCATGCACCGAACCAGTTCATCCCGATTGCCGAGGACAGCGGGCTGATCCTGCCGATCGGCGCCTGGGTGCTGCAGCAGGCTTGCCGGCAGGCACGGCGCTGGCAACAGCGCGGACATGTCGTGCCGATCTCGGTGAATGTCTCGCCGCTGCAGTTCCAGCATGTCGATTTCTACGCATGGCTCGACGGCGTGCTGGATACCTGCGGCCTCGATCCCGGCCTGCTCGAACTGGAACTGACCGAACGCATGGTGATGTCCGGCGGCAGCGCCACCACCGCCCTGCTGCAACAGATCAAGCGGCGCGGCGTGCGCCTGTCGCTGGACGACTTCGGCACCGGCTATTGCAGCCTGTCCTATCTGAAGCATTTCCCGATCGACACGCTGAAGATCGACCGCGCGTTCGTGAGCGACCTGACCACCGACCCGGATACCGCCACGATCACCAGCGCAATCATCGCCATGGCCCGGAGCCTCAACAAGGAGGTGGTCGCCGAAGGCGTGGAAACCCGCGAACAGGGTGAATTCCTGCGTCTCGCCGGCTGCTCGCAGCTGCAGGGTTTCCTGTACGGCATGCCGATGACTGCCGAACAATTCGAACAGCGGCTGCGCACGGCCGGTTGACGCGCTTGTGGCGACTGCGCCAGCGTCAGAGCGCCATCTCGTACATCAAGTAATGACAACGCTGCATGCCGAGCTCGGCATAGGTCGCCTGCGCCCGCCGGTTTTCGGTTTCCACGTAGAGCCGCAATCCGACCGCGCCGGCGGCCGCGGCGCGTTGCCGGACATCCGCATGCAGCGCGCGGAACACGCCGCTGCGACGCGCCTCGGGGATCACGTACACGCTCTGGATCCACCAGAAATCGCCGCAGCGCCAGTCGCTCCATTCATAGGTCAGCAACAGGCTGCCGACCGCCGCGCCAACGCGTTCGGCGACCAGGTAGAACCCCCGGCGCGGCTGCTCGAACACTCCGGCAATACCGCGCTCGAGCAGCGTCGGATCCAGCTGCTTGCGTTCGGTTTCCCACGCCATGGCCGCATTCCAGGCACACAGCTCAGGCAGGTCACGCAGGGTGGCGGGGCGAATCAGCAGCGATGGCACAGGGCGGCTCCGGCAGGAAAGATTGATGGGCTGCATCGTACCCTGCGTTGTCTTCACACGGTATCGCGTAAATTGATTGGTTGTGCCCGCGGGCATTGACCATCGCCCCGATCGTCACCCGGGGACGATCGTGATGCATTGACCCGCTTGTGGCCGGATCGCGATCAACTTGAAGGAAGGCTGGATTTGAATATCGGCAGCATTCTGGATCTGCTCAAGCTGCGGCGCCTGCGCGCATTTCGCCGCCGCCGCGCGGCGGCGCGCACCCGGCCGGAGCAGGAGCCGGCGCTGCGCGCGGAACTGTTCAGCGCCGACCAGATGGAGCGCCACGGCGAGGTATTGGCCCGCCAGCACCGCCTGAGAACGCGCCGCAGCAGGAATCTGCTGCTGGCCCGGCTGGACGAGAACGAGTCGGTACTGATCCATACCTGCGAACAGCTGACCGCGTCGACCCGGCAGCGCAGGCAGATCACCCCGGCCGGCGAGTGGCTGCTGGACAACCTCTACCTGATCGAGGAACAGATCCGCATCGCCCGCCGGCATCTGCCGCAAGGCTACAGCCGCGAACTGCCGCAACTGGCATCGACGCCCTCGACCGGCCTGCCGCGCGTGTACGACATCGCGCTGGAAATCATTTCGCACGGCGACGGGCGGATCGACACGGTCAGCCTCGGCCGCTTCATCAACGCTTACCAGGCCGTCACCCCATTGCAGCTCGGCGAGTTGTGGGCGATCCCGATCATGCTGCGGCTGGCGCTGATCGAGAACCTGCGCCGGGTGGCCGCCCGGGTGATGGCGGACTGGCGCTGCCGCAGCGAGGCGGGGCGCTGGGCCGACAGCATGACCGCCACCGCCGAGCGCGATCCGAAGAGCGTGGTGCTGGTGGTCGCCGACATGGCCCGCTCGGACGCGCCGATGACCAGCCCGTTTGTGGCCGAAATGACACGCCGGCTGCAGGGGCAGGGTCCGGGACTGGCGATGCCGCTGAGCTGGATCGAGCAGCGCCTGTCGGAGTCCGGCCAGAGCATCGAGCATCTGGTGCAACTGGAGGCGCAGCAACAGGCGGCCAGTCAGGTGACCGTCAGCAACAGCATCGGCAGCCTGCGCGCCCTGTCGGCAATCGACTGGCGCGATTTCGTCGAGCACACCAGCGTCGTCGAGCAGCACCTGCGCGAAGATCCGGCAGCGATCTACGCGGCGATGGACTTCGCGACCCGCGACCGCTATCGCCACGTGGTGGAGGCGATGGCACGCAGGCATCGGCTGAGCGAACAGCAGGTGGCCGAGTCCGCGATCGGGCTGTGCCGCGAGCATGCCCGGTCCAGTGCCGCATCGTCGCTGCCGCAGCACGTCGGTTTCTATCTGATCGACCAGGGCCACCCTGCGCTGGAACGACGGCTGGGCGTGCACCCGGGACCGGGCCGGACCTTGTGGCGACAGTTCAAGAAAACGCCGCTGCCGTTCTATCTGGGTCTGCTGGCGCTGCTCACGCTGGCGTTCGCGCGCCCGCTGCTGCTCGAAGCCGCGCACGATGGCCTCCCGCTGTGGGCGCTGCTGGCGCTCGCCGTGCCCGCCACGATTCTCGCCAGCCAGTTGGCGCTGAGCCTGCTCAACTGGCTGGCGACGCTGACGATCGTGCCGCAGCGGCTGCCGCGCATGGACTATTCGGCCGGCATCCCGGCCCACGCGCGCACGCTGGTGGCGATACCCTGCCTGGTGGACAACGCGCAGGACGCCGAGGAATTGGTGGAAGCCCTGGAAGTGCGCTTTCTCGGCAATCGCGACCCCAACCTGCATTTCGCGTTGCTCTCCGATTTCACCGATGCCGACAGTGAATCGCTGCCCGGCGATGCGCCGTTGCTGCAGCTGCTGCAACGGCGCATCAATGCGCTCAACGTGCGCTACGCCAAGGCCGATGCCGAACGCTTTTTCCTGTTCCACCGGCCGCGGCGCTGGAACGTCACCGAGCGATGCTGGATGGGACACGAGCGCAAACGCGGCAAGCTGGCCGATCTCAACGCGCTGCTGCGCGGCAGGGGCCGCGACCGTTTCGCGCTGATCGTGGGCGACATCGCCGGCCTGCCTCCGGTGCAGTACGTCATCACACTCGACGCCGACACCCAGCTGCCGCGCGATTCGGCGCGCAAGATCGTCGGCGCGATCGACCACCCGCTCAATCGCGCGGTGTACGACCCCGAGCAACGCCGCGTGGTGGCGGGCTATGCGATCCTGCAGCCGCGCGTGGGCATCAGCCTGCCCAGTACTGCCCGCTCGCGCTACGCGCAGCTGTACGGCAGCGATGCGGGTATCGACCCGTATACGCAAATGGTATCGGACGTCTATCAGGACGTGTTCCGCGAAGGCTCGTTCATCGGCAAGGGCATCTACGACGTCGACGCATTCGAGCGCACGCTGGACGGACGCTTTCCGGAAAACCGCATCCTCAGCCACGATCTGGTCGAAGGTTGCCACGCCCGGTCGGGGCTGCTCAGCGACGTGCGGTTGTACGAGGAGTATCCGGCCCGCTACAGCGCGGACGTCAAACGCCGCCACCGCTGGATACGCGGCGACTGGCAGCTGCTGCCATGGCTGCTGCCGTGGGCGCCGACCGCGCACGACGGCTGGCGCCCGAACGCGCTGACCGCACTGTCGCGCTGGAAGATCCTGGACAACCTGCGCCGCAGCCTGGTGCCGGCATCGTTGCTGACGCTGCTGGTGTGCGGCTGGCTGCTGCTGTCGCCGGTGCTGTCGTGGACGCTGGCGGTGCTGGCGATGGTATTGATCCCGCCGCTGCTGGCGGCACTGCTGGATCTGGTGCAGAAACCGCACGAAGTGCAGCTGGATCAGCATCTGCGCGCCAACCTGCGCGACACCGGCCAGCACCTGGCACGCATGCTGCTGATGCTGGCGTGGTTGCCGCACGAAGTGCTGTACAGCCTCGACGCGATCATGCTCACGCTGTGGCGCATGGCGATCAGCGGGCGTCATCTGCTGCAATGGCAAACCTCCAGCGAGGTCGAGCGGCGCAGCAGCAACGCGCCGGGCGCGCTGTGGCGCCTGCTGTGGATCGGCCCGCTGCTGGCGGCACTGCTCGCCGTGGCCCTGGCACTGCAGCGCCCGTCGGCGCTGCTGCTGGCGGCGCCGCTGCTGCTGCTGTGGCTGCTCTCGCCCTGGATCGCGTGGTGGATCAGCAAGCCGCACGTACCGGCCGCGTTTGCACCGAACCCGGCGCAGCAGCGGTTCCTGCGCGTGCTGGCACGCAAGACCTGGGCCTTCTTCGACACCCACGTCGGCCCCGACGACCACTGGCTGCCGCCGGACAATCTGCAGGAACAACCGGAGCCGGTGATCGCCCACCGCACTTCCCCCACCAACATCGGGCTGGCGCTGCTGGCCAATCTGGCCGGCTACGATTTCGGCTTCCTGAGTGCCGGCCGCCTGCTCGAGCGAACCCGCCAGACGCTCGCCACGATGCAGACGCTGCCGCGCCATCGCGGCCACTTCTACAACTGGTACGACACGCTGACCCTGCAGCCGCTGACACCGCACTACGTCTCGTCGGTGGACAGCGGCAATCTTGCCGGCCACTTGCTGACCCTGCGGCCAGGCCTGCTGCAGCTGAGCGACGAGCCGGTGTTCCAGCCGCGTGCGCTTGAGGGCCTGCTCGACACCTTGTGCGTCCTGCAGGACGCGCTCGACGGCGCCGACGCCAGCGCGCTGAGGCCGCTGCAGCAGGAACTGGCCAGCGCCCTGGGCACGCCGCCGGCCACCACCGGCGCGGCGGTTGCCGTGCTGCAACGGCAACGGGAAAACATCCGCGCGCTGGGGCAGCGGCTGGCCGTCGAACCCGGCAGCGAGGCGGCGTTCTGGATCGATGCGTTGCGCGACCAGTGCAGCGATCTGCTGGACGATGCGACCCTTTTCAACCTCGATCCCCCGATCGACGACGACGTCGGCTTCGGTGGCATCCCCACGCTGCGCCAGCTGGCACGGATCGAACCGCTGCGCTGGCCGGCCGAAGCCGGGGCCGACGCGCTGCGCGAGCGGGCGCGCGAACGCGAAGCGCTGCTCACGCAACTGGCGCAACAGGCCGGCAGGTTGGCGCTGATGGATTACCGCTTCCTCTACGACCGCACGCGCGACCTGCTGGCGATCGGCTACAACGCCGACGAGCGCCGGCTCGACGCAAGCTGTTACGACCTGCTTGCATCGGAAGCGCGGCTAACCAGTTTCGTGGCGATCGCCCAGGGCCAGCTGCCGCAGGACAACTGGTTCGCGCTGGGTCGCCTGCTGACCACCAGCGGCGGCGAACCGGTGCTGCTGTCGTGGACCGGCTCGATGTTCGAATACCTGATGCCGCTGCTGGTGATGCCCACCTACCGGCACACCCTGCTCGACCAGAGCTGCCACGCCGCGGTGGCGCGGCAGATCGAATACGGCAACCAGCTGGACCTGCCCTGGGGCGTGTCCGAATCCGCCTACAACATGCGCGATGCCCACCTCACCTACCAATACCGGGCGTTCGGGGTGCCCGGGCTCGGTCTCAAGCGCGGGCTCGGCGAGGACGTGGTGGTCGCCCCGTATGCCAGCGCCCTGGCCCTGATGGTCGCGCCGGCGGCCGCCTGCAGGAATCTGCAGCGGCTGGCCGAGGCCGGCATGCAGGGCCGCTTCGGGCTGTACGAGGCGATCGACTACACGCCGGTCCGATTGCCGCTGGGGCAACGCCGCGCCGTGGTGCATTCGTTCATGGCGCATCACCAGGGCATGAGCCTGCTGGCGCTGGATTACGCGCTGCAGAATCAACCGATGCAGCGGCGTTTCGAGTCCGACCCGCAGTTCCGCGCCACCAGCCTGCTGCTGCAGGAACGCATTCCGCGGACCGCGGCGGAATACCTGCACGCCGCCGGTTTCCCCGAGCCGGGCGAGCATCTGCCGGTGGTCGAACCCCGGCTGCGCGTCTTCACCGATCCGGATCGGCCGCGGCCGGCCGTGCAGCTGCTCTCGAACGGCCGCTACCACGTCATGGTGAGCAGCGCCGGCGGCGGCTACAGCCGCTGCCGCGAGCTGGCGGTGACGCGCTGGCGCGAGGACATCACGCGCGACCACTGGGGCATGTTCTGCTACCTGCGCGACGTCGCCAGCGGCGAGTACTGGTCCACCACGTATCAGCCGACGTTGAAGAAAACCGAACTGTTCGAGGCGATCTTCTCCGAGGCCCGCGCCGAGTTCCGCGTGCGCGAGCGCGAGTTCGACGCCCACACCGAAATCGTGGTGTCGCCGGAAGACAACATCGAACTGCGCCGTACCCGCATCACCAATCGCAGCCGCACGCGGCGCACGATCGAGCTGACCAGCTATGCCGAAGTGGTGCTGGCGCCGGCACTGGCCGATGCGCTGCATCCGGCCTTCAGCAAACTGTTCGTGCAGACCGAACTGGTGCCGGCGCTGCAGGCGATCCTATGCAGCCGGCGGCCACGCGCGCACGACGAAGCGGTGCCGTGGATGTGCCATCTGCTGGCGGTGCACAGCGCCGACATCGACGAGATCTCCTACGAGACCGACCGCGCCCGCTTCATCGGCCGCGGCCGCGACCTGGCGCAGCCGCAGGTGCTGGACCTGGAGCAGACACGGCTCTCCGACAGCGCCGGCTCGGTGCTCGACCCGATCGTGGCGATCCGTTGCCGGATCATGCTGGAGCCGGAGCAGTCGGCCACGGTCGATCTGGTCACCGGCCTGGGCGAAAGCCGTGCCGAATGCCTGCAGCTGATCAACAAATACCGCGACCGCCTGCTCGCCGACCGCGTGTTCGACATGGCCTGGACGCACAGCCAGGTGCTGCTGCGCCAGCTCAACGCCACGCTGGCCGACGCCCAGCTGTACGAGCACATGGCCACCTCGATCATCTACCCCAACGCGAGCCTGCGCGCCAAGCCCGGCATCCTGCTGGGCAACCGGCGCGGCCAGTCCGGGCTGTGGGGGCAGTCGATCTCCGGCGACCTGCCGATCGTGCTGCTGCAGATCGCCGAACAGTCGCGGATCGAACTGGTGCGCCAACTGGTGCAGGCCCACGCGTACTGGCGCCAGAAAGGGCTGGCGGTGGATCTGCTGATCTGGAACGAAGACCGCTTCGGCTACCGGCAGGAGCTGCAGGATCAGATCATGGGGCTGATCGCCTCCGGCAGCGAAGCGAGTCTGCTCGACCGCCCCGGCGGCATCTTCGTGCGCCCGGCGCAGCAGCTGTCCAGCGAGGATCGGATCGTGGTGCAGGCGAGCGCGCGGATCATCGTGTCCGGCAGCCGCGGCAGCCTGGCCGAGCAGATCGGCCAGCGCCGACCGGAAACGCATGCGCCGCGCTTCGAGCCGAGCCGCGCACGGCGCCTGACGCCGCCTGCCAGCGTGTCCACGGCCGAGGCGCCGACCGCGCCGCCGGACACACTGCAGCTGAGCAATCCGCACGGCGGCTTCAGTGCGGATGGCCGCGAATACGTGATCACCCTGGCCGCCGGGCAGACCACACCGGCACCATGGGCGAACGTGCTGGCCAATCCGCATTTCGGCACGGTGATCTCCGAAAGCGGCAGCGCCTACACCTGGGGCGAGAATGCGCACGAGTTCCGCCTGACCCCGTGGTACAACGACCCGGTCGGCGACGCCGGCGGCGAGGCGCTGTATCTGCGCGACGAGGAGACCGGCCAGGTCTGGTCGCCGACGCCGCTGCCCAGCCGCGGCAGCGGCAGCTACGTGACCCGCCACGGCTTCGGCTACAGCGTGTTCGAGCATCGCGAGGACGGCATTCATTCCGAGCTGTGGGTGTACGTGGCGCTGGACGCGTCGGTGAAATTCTCGGTACTGAAGTTGCGCAACACGTCGGGTCAGCCGCGCCGGCTGTCGGTCACCGGCTACGTCGAGTGGCTGCTCGGCGACCTGCGCGAAAAAACCGCGATGCACGTGGTGACCGAGTCCGACCCGGCCAGCGGCGCGCTGTTCGCCCGCAATGCCTACAACACCGAGTTTCCGGACCGCGTGGCGTTCTTCGACGTGGCCGATCGCGGCAACAGCATCGACGGCGACCGCAGCGAGTTCCTTGGCCGCAACGGCAGCACCCGCGCGCCGGCGGCCTTGGAGCGGACGCATCTGTCGGGCCGACTCGGCGCGGCGCTGGATCCCTGCGCGGCGCTGCAGGTGAACGTGGAGCTGGCCGACGGCGGCGAGCGCGAGGTGATCTTCCGGCTGGGCCTGGGCCGCGACGACACCGACGCCAGCGCGCTGGTACGCCGTTTCCGCGGCAGCGGTGCGGCAGCCGACGCGCTGGCCGGGGTGCGTGCGTACTGGGAGCGCACCCTGGGCACGATCCAGGTCGCCACGCCGGAGCCGGCAATCAATGTGCTGACCAACGGCTGGCTGCTGTACCAGACCATCGCCTGCCGCTTCTGGGCGCGCAGCGGCTACTACCAGTCCGGCGGTGCCTTCGGCTTTCGCGATCAGCTGCAGGATTCGATGGCGCTGCTGCACGCCGCACCCGAGCTCGCACGCCAGCAACTGCTGCTGTGCGCGGCGCACCAGTTCCTCGAGGGCGACGTACAGCACTGGTGGCACCCGCCGCTGAATCGCGGTGTGCGCACGCAATGTTCCGACGACTACCTGTGGCTGCCGCTGGCCGCCAGCCGCTACGTGCTCGCCACCGCCGACACCGGCGTGCTGGATGAACCGGTCGGCTACCTCGAAGGTCGCCAGCTGCGTGAGGGCGAGGAATCCTATTACGACCTGCCGCAGCACTCGCGCCTGGGCGAAACGCTGTATCGGCATTGCGTGCGGGCGATCGAACACAGCCTGCCGCGCGGCGCGCACGGGCTGCCGCTGATCGGCAGCGGGGACTGGAACGACGGCATGAACAAAGTCGGCGAAGCCGGCCGCGGCGAAAGCGTGTGGCTGGGTTTCTTCTCCTGCCAGGTATTGACGCGCTTCGCCGAAGTGGCCCGCCTGCACCACGACAATGGCTTCGCGCAACGCTGCATCGACGAGGTCGGCAAGCTGCGCGCGGCGCTGGAACAGCACGGCTGGGATGGCGCCTGGTACTGCCGCGCGTATTTCGACGACGGCACGCCGCTGGGCTCGGCCGGCAACGACGAATGCCGCATCGACTCGATCGCGCAGAGCTGGTCGGTACTGTCCGGCATGGGCTCGCCCGAGCGCCAGCGCCAGGCGATGGCCTCGCTCGACCAGCACCTGGTCCGCCGCGACGCCGGCCTGGTGCAACTGCTCGAACCGCCGTTCGACCGGGGCGCACTGGATCCCGGCTACATCAAGGGCTACGTGCCCGGCGTGCGCGAGAACGGCGGCCAGTACACCCACGCCGCGATCTGGGCCGCGATGGCGTTCGCCGAACTGGGCGACAGCGCGCGCGCATGGGAACTGCTGCGCATGATCAACCCGGTCGACCACGGCAGCGACGCGACGAAAATCGAGATCTACAAGGTCGAACCCTACGTGGTCAGCGCCGATGTCTACGCCGTCGAGCCGCACGTCGGCCGCGGCGGCTGGAGCTGGTACACCGGCTCCGCCGGCTGGATGTACCGGTTGATCGTCGAGTCCCTGCTCGGCCTGCGACTGGAAGCCGGACACCTGCGCTTCGCCCCGGTGCTGCCGGCCGAGTGGGAAGGCTTCACGCTGAGCTACCGCCATCGCGACACGTGGTATCGGATCGCGTTGCGCCAGAGTGCCGCGGGCACCGCCGGCGGCGTGCGGCTCGATGGCGTGGCGCAGGCGGATGGCCGCATCGCGCTGCTCGACGACAAGGCGGAGCACCGCGTGGAGATCGATCATCCGCGGGCGGAGTGACTGGCGGGATGACCTCAGATCTGCAGCGGACAGCCTGTCGGCCCTTGTGCCGGTCCCATATCATCTACGTGCGCTTCATCGGCACGCACAGGCAATCCGACACGACCCAATCTTCAAGTTCAGCTTGCTTGAGGATGGATGCTATCGAGCGTGCCTGGCGGAATGTCGACACTGGGCTCGTCTTGCCACCCATCCCCAACCCTGCATCGCCACCAGCGCTGACACTCGACTGCCTTCAAGATGCTCGCGACGGTCGATCGTGCCAATTGCATGCGTTTGTTCGAATAACACCGATTTGGAGCAACCGTGTTGCGATGGCTCTTGTCCGAACGCCGGCAAAGGGCTTCGCGCGCAAACTCACCCTACGGGACGGGCCTGCCTGTCCGTAGGAGCGCACCCTGTGCGCGAATGCTCTTTGTAGCGGCCGTGACAA
>SCRF01000074.1 GCA_004322005.1 Rhodanobacter sp.
GTAGGAGCGCGCTTGCGCGCGATGCTCTTCCACGAAAATTCACAAGAGCATCGCGCGCAAGCGCGCTCCTACGCAGCGGGGTTATTCGCGGTGTCCAGCGGGCGGATGCGGCATGCTCAGTCGTGCCGCAGTCCGATCACTTTGCGTGCGGTGTCGTATTCCACGCAGCTGTCGGCCAGCGCCGGCAGCGTGGCCAGGGCATGCCGGCTCAAGCGTTCGAAATGCGCCAGGAAGCGTTTCATCGCCGCCGCATCCATCGCCAGCGGCGCGCGGCGCGCCAGCAGGACCTGTTCCTGTTCGCCGCGCCACTGGCGCACGATGTCCCAGCTCGGCGCCTGCAGCACGATCAACGCATCGAACTTGCGCCACAGCGGCTGATAGCCGCGCAACTGCTTGTTGACCCAGTGCCGCCAGCTGCCGTCGGGATCTTCCGTGCGCTCCAGCGCATTGACCGGGGTGGCGAGTGCGGCCTGCAACTGCGGACGGATGCCCAGCGCCCAGCCCTCCACGATCACCAGCTTCGGCGGCTGCGTGATGCGCGGCCAGCGTGACGGCGGTACGCGCGTGTCGCGCCCTTTGTCGAAACGCGGATGCGTCACTGGCAGCCTGGGCGATGCCTGCGGCAGGGCGGCCAGCACCGAGAGCAGCAATTCGATCTCGTGAGTGCCCGGCACGCCCCGCGTGCGCAGCAGGGGATGCACCTGCTGCGCCAGCACCTCGCGTTCGCTGCGGGCGTAATAGAAGTCGTCCAGCGAAAGCACCTCGGTGGCCCAGCCGCGCGCCTCGGCCTGGGCCTTCATCACCTGCGCCAGGGTGCTCTTGCCGCTGCCCTGCAAACCGGACAAGCCCAGCACGTAGGGACGCCGCGAACGGGCGATGCGTTCGGCGTAATGGTCGAGCAGATGGCCGGCGAGGGCTTCGTTGGCCGGGTTGGCAGGAGGCTTCATCGGCGATCTGCCGTCGGGCGAGCCAGCGCCGGTACCGCGGGCCGGTCGCGGCGAAGCTGCAGCCTGCCGGCAGAACCGGTGCCGGCACAGCGCCTTGCTGTCGGCAGATTCACGGGGCCGTTACGGAGCGCGTGGGGCATTGCACTATCATTGGCAGTATTCATCCGCACCATGATGGCGCGGATTGGCCTCCATGCAAAAGGAAAGTTTCAAACGCCATGCTCAATCCCGAGATCCTGGATACCTTCCAGCAGCTGATGGACGAAGCCAAGTCCAGCGGCGGCACGGAACCGACGGCCATGAACCTGGCCACCGTCGACAGCGCCGGTCGTGTGGCTTCGCGCATCGTGCTGCTCAAGGGCGTCGACGGACACGGCTTCCGTTTCTTCACCAATTACGAAAGCGACAAGGGCAGCCAGCTGGAGGCGCATCCGCAAGTCGCGTTGTGCTTCTTCTGGGAGAAGGTACGCCATGGCGTGCAGGTTCGGGTGGAAGGCTCGGCGCGCAAGCTGCCGGGCGAGGAGTCGGATGCCTACTTCGCCAGCCGTCCGCGCCTGAGCCAGATCGGCGCCTGGGCCTCGTTGCAGTCGCAGACCCTGCCCGACCGCGACACGTTCGAGCAGCGGGTGGCGCGCTTCGAGCAGCAATTCGAAGGGCGCGAGGTGACCCGGCCGCCGCACTGGGGCGGCTACCTGGTGGTGCCGGACACCGTCGAATTCTGGTACGGCGCCGAGTTCCGGCTGCACGAGCGCGTGCGCTGGAGCCGCCACGGCCAGACCACCTGGACCAGCCGCCTGCTTTATCCTTGAATGAGCGGTCCTGAATGAGCGACGCGTACCCCCGGCGCATCGTGTGCCTCACCGAGGAGCCGACCGAGGTGCTGTATGCGCTGGGCGAGGATCATCGCATCGTCGGCATTTCCGGCTTCACCGTGCGCCCGCCGCGCGCGCGCCGGGAGAAACCGAAGGTTTCCGCCTTCACCAGTGCGAAAATCGGCGAGATCCTGAAACTCGAACCGGATCTGGCGATCGGTTTCTCCGACATCCAGGCCGACATCGCGCGCGAGCTGATCAAGGCCGGGGTGGAGGTGTGGATCAGCAACCACCGCAGCGTGGACGGCATCCTCGCCTATATCCGCCGGCTCGGCGCGATGGTTGGCGCGCACGAGAAAGCCGGGCGCTATGCGCAGCATGCCGAGCAACACATCGCCGCGATCCGTGCCGCCGCCGCGTCCTTGCCGCGGCGCCCGAAAGTGTATTTCGAGGAATGGGACGAGCCGATCATCACCGGCATCCGCTGGGTGGCGGAAATCATCGGCATTGCCGGCGGCGACGACTGCTTTCCCGAACTCGCGCGCGAGCCGCTGGCCAGGCAGCGGATCCTGCCCAACGGCGACGAGGTGGTGCGCCGCGCGCCGGACATCATCCTGGGTTCGTGGTGCGGCAAGCGCTTTCGCCCCGAGCGCGTGGCGGCGCGGACGGGCTGGGACGCTATCCCCGCCGTGCGCCACGGCGACCTGTACGAGATCAAGTCGCCGATCATCCTGCAACCGGGGCCGGCGGCGCTGTTCGACGGGCTGGATGCGATCCATCGGATCATCGCGGAGTGGGCGCTGCGCTGAGCTTTCCGGTTTTCTGGCTGTTGTAGAAGCGCACCCTGTGCGCGATGCTTTGCTTGGTTTGTGGGTTTAAGGCAAAGAGCTTTCGCTGTTCGCGCATGCTCCTGCATGCGGCAAAAGAGAAGTACCTCGCCCTCCGAAGGAGGACGAAAGCTCTTAAAGCTCTTGCTTCAAAAAGGTGCCGGCCGAAGCCGTGTCATCTACGAGAGAAAACTCAGCCGCCCATAGCCAGCCGAGCGCCCAAGTCGAGCAGCGGTGCGGCGATCAGCAGCCGCGCCAGCAGCAGGCCGATCATCACCGCCATCGGCGCGAAATCGAGATTGCCGGCGACCAGCTTGCCGTGCAGCGGGCGCAGCAACGGTTCGACGATGGCGCCGGCCAGCCGCAGCAGCGGCTGGCGGCGGTCCACCGCGAACATGCTCAGCAGCGACCAGCCGAAAATCAGCACCAGATACAACACCAGCACGAAGTCGAGCAGCTCGGCCAGCGCCAGCACCAGCAGTCCGGCGAAATGCGGCATCACGCCGAGCAGCGCAAACAGCACCAGGCGCTTGAGCAGCATCACCAGCCACGCCAGCAGCAGTGCGGCCAGATTGATCCGGCGCCAGTTGGGTATCGCCCGCCGCATCGGCGACAGCACCGGGTTGGTGTAGCGGTAGATGAACTGGCTCAGCGGGTTGTGGAAGTCCGCCCGGCAGGCCTCGGCCAGCACGCGCACGATCAGCAGGGTGATCGCCGCATTGAAGGCGAGTCCGAGCAGAAACGACAGGGCGTTCAGCAGGTAGCTCACGCATGCGCTCCCTTGTCCAGTTCGACGGCGAGTTCCACCCCACGCCGGGTGGCGGCGGCCACGGCACGCGCAACGACATGCGGCAGGCCATCGGCGGTGAAACTTTCCAGCGCCGCCTGGGTGGTGCCGTTCGGCGAGGTGACGCGCTGGCGCAGCACGGCGGGACCCTCGCCGCCTTCCACCAGCATGCGACCGGCGCCGAGGCAGGTTTGCGACGCCAGTGCGCGGGCGGTCTCGCGCGGCAGCCCCTGGGCCACCGCGGCCTCTTCCAGCGCCTCGACCAGGGCGAAGAAATAGGCCGGCGCGGAACCGGAGATCGCGGTGACCGTGTCCATCAGCGCTTCGTCGTCGACCCAGCGGGTGATCCCGGCGGCATCGAGGATATGCTGTGCCTGCGCCTTCTGCTCCGGGCTGACGCGACCGTTCGCGCACAGGCCGGTGGCGCCGGCGCCGATCAGTGCCGGGGTGTTCGGCATGCAGCGCACGATCGGCAGACCGCTGCCGAACCAGCGCGCCAGCTGATCCAGGCGCACGCCGGCGGCGATCGAGATCAGCAACGGCCGGTTGCGTTGCAGGGGGTCGCGCAGTTCGTTGCCGATCGCCGGCATGATCTGCGGCTTGACCGCCAGCACGATGACTTCGGCCTCGGCCGCGGCGAGCCGGTTTCCCGCGTAGCAGGCGACGCCGAATTCGCGACCGAGCGTTTGACGCGCCTCGGCCAGCGGTTCGGCCACGCTGATGCTGGAAGCGGCCATGCCGGTCTTCAGCAGGCCGCCGATCAGGCTGCGCGCCATGTTGCCGCCGCCGATAAAGGTCATACGTGTCATGCAAAAGATTCCTCGATCAGTCGTCCAGACTGCGTACCTTACCGGAGCCGGCGCGGCACTGCCGTGGCGCGCACGGGAATGGCCAGGCAACGGTTTTTCGACGTTCCCCCGGACGCGGTCGACAGTTTGCGTGGAGGCGGCCGGGAAACACTGGCCGCACGGCCTGCTGCGCGAGTAGTATCGACGCGCCGGCAGGGGGTTCGGGTGGTTCGTTCAGGAGTTCGGCGGCATGGCGCGTTGCGCCGCAGCGGATCACCTGCGCGAACTTGAGTCTGCATCCGCGATGCGGCATCCGATCCACGCCATCCAGACGATCGCCAGCCACGCGGTCAGTTGAAGGGAACGACAGATGGACATTGCTGAACTGCTTGCCTTCTCGGTGAAGAACAAGGCCTCGGACCTGCACTTGTCCGCCGGGCTGCCGCCGATGATCCGCGTCGACGGCGACGTGCGCCGCATCAACATCCCGGCGCTGGAGCACAAGCAGGTGCACTCGCTGATCTACGACATCATGTCGGACAAGCAGCGGCGCGATTACGAAGAATTCTACGAAACCGACTTCTCGTTCGAGATCCCCGGGCTGGCGCGCTTCCGCGTCAACGCGTTCAACCAGAACCGCGGCGCCGGCGCGGTGTTCCGCACGATTCCGTCCGAGGTGCTGACGCTGGAGGATCTGGGTTGCCCGCGGATCTTCAAGGAGTTGATCGAGCAGCCGCAGGGGCTGATCCTGGTGACCGGCCCGACCGGCTCGGGCAAGTCGACCACGCTGGCGGCGATGGTCGACCACATCAACAAGAACGAATACGGGCACATGCTGACGATCGAGGACCCGATCGAGTTCGTGCATACCTCGCAGAAGTGCCTGGTCAACCAGCGCGAAATCCATCGCGACACGCTGGGCTTCAACGAGGCGCTGCGCTCTGCGCTGCGCGAGGATCCGGATTACATCCTGGTCGGCGAGTTGCGCGACCTGGAAACCATCCGGCTGGCCCTGACCGCGGCGGAAACCGGCCACCTGGTGTTTGCCACCGTGCATACCAGCTCGGCGGCCAAGACCATCGACCGCATCATCGACGTGTTCCCCGCCGGCGAAAAGCCGATGGTGCGCTCGATGCTGTCCGAATCGCTGCGCGCGGTGGTCTCGCAATCGCTGCTGAAGAAGGTGGGTGGCGGCCGCATCGCGGCGCACGAGATCATGGTCGGCATCCCGGCGATCCGCAACCTGATCCGCGAGGACAAGGTGGCGCAGATGTATTCGTCGATCCAGACCGGCCAGCAGTTCGGCATGCAGACGCTGGATCAGTGCCTGCAGGATCTAGTCAAGCGAGGCGTGGTGACCCGCCAGCAGGCGTTCGGCTATGCCAAGAACAAGGACGCTTTCAAGTGAGCGGGACCGGGGACCAGGGACCGGGGACAGGCAAGAGCGGATATTCGAGTACACGCGAGCGCGGCAGTCGCACCTTGATGTTCCGGCGGGAACGAAACGCAGCCTGGTTTCTGGTCTCCGCTCCCTGGTCCCCGGTCCCGCAGGAGTTCAAGCCATGAGCGATTTCGATTTCACCTCGTTCCTGAAACTGATGGTGCACAAGAAGGCATCGGATCTGTTCATCACCGCAGGCGTGGCACCGTCGATGAAGGTGCAGGGCCGGATCGTGCCGATCACGCAGAGTCCGTTGTCGGTGCAGCAGTCGCGCGACATGGTGCTCAACGTGATGACGCCCTCGCAGCGCGAGGAGTTCGAGAAGACCCACGAGTGCCAGTTCGCGATTTCCGCGCAGGGCGTGGGCCGCTTCCGCGTGTCGTGCTTCTACCAGCGCAATTGCGTGGGCATGGTGCTGCGCCGGATCGAGTCGAAGATCCCGACCGTCGAGGAGCTGAACCTGCCGCCGGTGCTCAAGCAGCTGGCGATGACCAAGCGCGGCATCATCGTGTTCGTCGGTGCCACCGGCTCGGGCAAGTCGACCTCGCTGGCGGCGATGATCGGCTACCGCAACCAGAATTCCACCGGCCACATCATCACGATCGAGGATCCGATCGAGTACGTGCACAAGCACGAGGGCTGCATCGTCACCCAGCGCGAAATCGGCATCGACACCGACAGCTGGGACAATGCGCTGAAGAACACCCTGCGCCAGGCGCCCGACGTGATCATGATCGGCGAGGTGCGTACCCGCGAGGGCATGGACCATGCGATCGCCTTCGCCGAAACCGGCCATCTGGTGCTTTGCACGCTGCATGCGAACAATGCCAACCAGGCGATGGACCGCATTCTGCACTTCTTCACCGAGGATCGTCGCGAGCAGTTGCTGATGGACCTGTCGCTGAATCTGAAGGGCATCATCGCGCAGATGCTGATCCCCACCCCCGACGGCAAGGCTCGCCGGGTAGCGGTGGAGGTGCTGCTGGGGACGCCGCTGGTGCAGGACTACATCCGCCAGGGCGAGATCCACAAGCTCAAGGAAGTGATGAAGGAATCCACCTTGCTCGGCATGAAAACCTTCGATCAGAGTCTGGTCGAGCTGTATCACGCCGGTGAGATCTCCTACGAGGACGCGCTGCGTCACGCCGACAGCTCCAACGAAGTGCGCCTGGCCATCAAGCTGGCACAGGGCGGCGACGCCCACACCCTGTCGCAGGGGCTCGACGGCGTGGAAGTCGAGGAGACCAGCGATACGCGCAACTTCGGCGGCGGCAACAGCATGCTCAATCGCTGAAGCGGTGCAATGCAATATCTGGTAGGAGCGCACCCTGTGCGCGAATGCTCTTTACCGGCGCCCAGGCTCCTGGACAAGAGCTTTTCGCGCACAGGGTGCGCTCCTACGCCATGGCGGCCCGGCCAGAACGTTATTTCAATGCGGTCTGGCTGGTGATCACCAGGCCGTCGTTGGCGATGTGCATTTCGGCATCGATGCTGTCGACGCGCTCGGCCTGGGCCTTCATGACGGCGAATTGCGCCCTGGTGCGCGCCAGATTGGCCGCTTGCTGCGCCGCTTCATCGGCATGACTGCCTTGGGTCGAAGCTCCGGCACTGTTGCCGAGGGCTGCTGTGGCGGCAGCGAGGCTGTCGAGCTTCTGTCCCATCAGCTGTACCCAGTTCAGGTACATGGCGCCGCTGAGGTGCATGCGCGACATCTGGCCGGCATCGCCGCCGGGTGCCTTCAGGGTATCGCCGAGTTTGCCGTCTTCGCCGGTGCCCACGCCGAGCGCGAGCGCTTTCTCGCCCATGGCGATCCATGCCGGCTGTCTGAACATGGCGCTCAGGTTTTTCGGCAGTGCCAGTGGCGTGCCGTCGTTGGCGGGTTTCAGCCGGGCCAATGCCGGCACCATCATCTGGCCCATCGCCAGCAGGCCGGCAGGATTGTTGGTGCCTATCAGGAGACGCCCGGTGAACGTCGGCAGGCCGTTGCGGCCGCCGGCGGCGAACGTGTCCAGCGCAATGCGCAGGCCGAGCATGTCGCCGAACGGCGGGATCGCCGCCTTCTGCATGGCCGGTCCGAGTCTGGCAAAGGCTTCGTTGAGGTCGCTCAATGCCGGGCAGGTGAAGGGCCTGGCGGTCACGGCATCGGCCTGGGCGGACCAGAATGTACGCAACTGCGCCACAGGTAGCGCGATGCTCAGGTCGAACGGCGCCGTCCCGGCGCTGCCCAGTCCGGGCAAGGCCACCTTGAGTCCGGCGAAGGCCTTGGCGATGTCATCGGCCAGCGCCACGTCGACACGCGCGTCCTGCTGCCTGGCATCCAGCTGGGTGTAGCCGAAGCTGACCGCGGGCACGCGGGCGGCGATGCGACCGGCTTCGACGCTGCAACCGGGCGGAGTCTGCAGCTGATTGGCGACCGGCTCGCCGGTCCTGGCCGACTCGGCCTCGGCGTGTGCCTTGAGGATGGCCCGGAACAGCGGATCCTGGCCGCCCATCGCCAGCGGCAGCGCGCGGGTCAGATCCAGTTCGCCGACCAGCCATTTGCGGTAGCCCTTGGCCTTGGCCAGCTTGGTCAGGCGGCCATCGTCCTGCAGGCTTTCGCGGGGCCGGTCCAGGCCAAGTGCCTGGCGCAGCATCGCCGGCGCGGCATCGGCCGGCAACAGCGCCATCACGGCCTGCTTGCCGACGGTCGCCAGGATCAGCTGGGTACCCGATGCGACGAATGGGAACCGGCTGTAACTTTGCTGGCCGATGCTGGCGACATCGGGCTTCTTGCCGTAGGCGGTCTCCAGCCGGCCGACGAAGCCGTCGAACGCTTTCGGATCGCTCAGCTCGACCCGCAGCACCGGCGCCAGGCCCAGGCCGTAGAGCGCGGAATAGCCCTTGAGATCCAGGCCGGCGTTCCGGGCAAAGCTCTCGATGGTCTTGCCTTTGAGTTCGGCACTGAATGCGCGCAGCACGTTTGCGCCGGCGGGATCCTTGCTGGCCAGTTGCATGGCCATGGCGTCGAGCTGGGCCACTTGCGAAGGCAACTGGGTATCGGCGCGGGCGAGCAGGGCCTGGCGGGTCTTGTCGTCCAGCACGTCCAGGTTGGCCACCACGTACGGCGTGTCCGCCGGGACGAAGGCCAGCGGTGCATTCTTGTCCTTGTGTGCGCAGGCCGCGAGCATGATGCCGGCAAAGCCCAGCGCGAGAATGCGCATTGTTGGTCGCATGATGGTCCCCGGCAGTGATGGATGGTACGCGGCCCATTATGCCAGTTGCGCCATGGCGTGGCGCTGCTCCGGCAGGGGCGGGGCGGTGGCGCCGGGGGCGCCACCACCGGATGACGCGCCCGCACGAGGACAACTCAGCGGGCCAGCACCTCGTCGAGTACGGCCATGCGCACGAAAACGCCGTTGCCCACTTGTTCCAGGATGCGCGACTGCGCGCCATCGGCCACGTCCGAGGCGATCTCGATGCCGCGGTTGATCGGGCCCGGATGCATCACCAGGCAACCCTTGGCGGCAAGCCCCAGGCGGTGCTGGTCCAGGCCGTAGCGCGCGAAATACGCCGCTTCATCCGGGAGTTCGATACTGTCCATGCGTTCCTTTTGCAGGCGCAGCATGATGACGGCATCGACGTTCGCGATCGCCTGGTCGAAATCGTCGAAGCGCAGGCCATGCGGAAATTCGTCCTCCTCCGGCATCAGGCCGGCCGGCCCGCACAGGCGAATTTCCTTCACCCCGAGCGCGCTCAGCGCGTGGACGTCCGAGCGTGCCACGCGCGAGTGCTTGATGTCGCCGCAGATCACGACCCTGAGGTTCTCGAAATCCGGCCGGTGCTGGCGGATCGTCAGGGCATCCAGCAGCCCCTGCGTGGGGTGCGCGCGATTGCCGTCGCCGGCGTTGACCACCGATACGCCGCTCATCGCATGGCGCACCAGCGCGTCGGGCGTGCCCGATTGCTTGTGGCGCACGACGATCGCGTCCAGATGCATCGCTTCGAGCGTGTGCAGCGTGTCGTACATCTCCTCGCCCTTGCTGGTGGAGGAGAAGCCCAGATCGAAGTTGACCACGTCCGCACCGAGCCGGCGGGCGGCCAGTTCGAACGAGGTACGGGTGCGGGTGGAGGGCTCGAAGAACAGATTCAGCACCGTGCGCCCGGCCAGCACATTGAGCTTGCGGGTGCCATGTGCGCAGGCGTCGCGCAGGGCCTCGGCACGATCGAGCAGGCGCTCGATGGTGGCGCGTGGGAGGTTCTCCAGGGTGGTGAGATGGCGCAGGCGAGGGCTCATGACAACGCTCTGTTTGGGAAGATGGGGCCGGGCGTTCAGCCGGCAAGGGGTGGCGGCGGCGTTGCAGTCTCGATCAGCCAGCGCTCCAGGATCACCGCGGCGGCTTCCGCATCGATCGCGGCAGCATCGCGTCGGCGCTTGAATCCGGCGGCGCGGCCGGCGGCAAACCGCTGGGCGGCTTCCTGCGAGCTGTGGCGTTCGTCGACGAGGACCACCGGCAAGCCGTAGCGTTGCTGCAGCAGGGCGGCGAAACGGCGTGCGATGCGGCTGGCGGGTTGCTCCGCGCCGTCGAGGGTCAGCGGCAGGCCCACGACCAGGGTATCGGGCAGCCATTGTCCGCGCAGGGTATCGAGCCGGCTCCAGTCCGGTTCGCCATCACGCATCGCCACCGTCGTCAGTGCCCGCCCGCTGGCGGTGAATGAATGGCCTACGGCGACGCCGATCAGCCGGCTTCCCACGTCGAAACCGAGTGCGCAGTTCATGCGTGGCCGGCATAGCCGGACAGCTGTCGCGGATCGACGCCGACCAGCCCGGCGGCGGCACTCCAGCGTTCCTCCAGCGGGGTGTCGAACACCACGCGCCCGCAGGCTTCGGTGGTGAGCCAGGCATTGGCCAGCAGTTCCTGTTCCAGCTGGCCGGCATCCCAGCCGGCGAAACCGAGAGCCATCACAGCCTGGCGCGGGCCTTCGCCGGAGGCCATCGCCACCAGGATGTCGCGCGACGTGGTCACCGACCACTCGGCATTGATCCGGTAGCTGGATTCCCAGTCGCCGGGTTCGCGGTGCAGCACGAAGCCGCGCTCCTGTTGCACCGGGCCGCCGATCAGCACCGGTGCATCGGCCAGTTCGCTGTCCACGCACTCGAGCTTCATCTGCGCCAGCACGTCCCCGAAGCGGTACTCGGACAGCTGGTTCACCAGCAGCCCGACCGCGCCGTTCTCGTCGTGTTGGCACAGCAGCGCCACGCCACGGGAGAACGGCGGTTCCGCCAGGTTGGGCATGGCAATCAGGAAATGCCCGGTAAGGGTGCTCGGCGCGATGCTGTGCATGGGGACATTGTAATCCCGGCACGCGCCGCTCGCGCGGATTCCCGGTGTTCGCACGCCTATTTGTTGCGCAGCACATCGCCCGGCAGAAACTCCCAGGTGCGGGTGATGTAAAGCTCGTCGACCTTGGCGTCCGCGGGCAATGGCGGGAACGGCGCCGCCAGCCGCACGATGCGCTCGGCGGCGGTATCCAGCAGCGGTTTGCCGGAACTCTTGATGACGGTGATGCTCTTGATGCTGCCGTCGCGATTCAGACCCACGGTGAGCAGCAGGTCGCCGTATAGCTTGCGGCGCCGCGCCCGCTCCGGGTAATTGAGGTTGCCGATCCGTTGTACCCGGTCCGACCAGCCTCGCATGTAGCTGGCGTAGATGTATTCCTTCGTATTGGCCGAAATGAATTTCTTCCTTGGTCGCTTCGCCAGCGCCTCGGTCTGCCGGCGCAATTCGGCGGCCAACTGGGCGATTGCCTGCTGACGCCGCAGTTCGGCGGCGGTGGGCGGTCGATCCTGCGGATCGACTGCAGTCTGCGCGGTATCGCTGCGTACGCTGAATTCCGTGGCGCCGCTGGTGGTGACCCTGCGGACCGGGGTGGCCTCGCGCGGTTTTGGCGTGGCGGTCACGACCGGCCGCGGCGCAATGCCGGGATCCGGCCTGGGCAGCGCCCCGGAGAACATCTGCGACGGCCGCGCACTGCGGTCGCTCCGGCCGCCGCCGCGGTTGTTGGCCTGGGCCAGGAAATCCGCCTGGTCCGGGGCCTCCCGGTTGGCCACGTTGACCAGCGTCACGTCGAGCGTCGGCAGGCTGGGCCTTGGCTGGGCGAAGTGGAACGTGATGCCGAGCAGCAGCACGCCGTGCAGCAGCAATGAGAACAGCAAGGTGGCGCCGATCGGGTCGGGCGCATCGGTGACGATGGCGGTGGTGCTCACGCGGTGCGTTTTCCGGTCACGTGCTGTTCGATGACGTCGAACAACTGGCCAGCGATATTAAGACCGAATTGGGCGTCCAGTTCACGGACGCAGGTCGGGGATGTGATGTTGATCTCGGTCAGGTAATCGCCGATCACGTCCAGGCCGACGAACAGCAGGCCGCGCCGGCGCAGTTCCGGTGCCACCTGCGCCACGATCCAGCGATCGCGATCGGACAGCGGCACGCCCTCGCCACGGCCGCCGGCGGCAAGGTTGCCGCGAAACTCGTCGCCCTGGGGGATGCGTGCCAGGGCATACGGCACCGGTTCGCCGTCGACGACCAGGATGCGCTTGTCGCCGGCGGTGATCTCGGGAATGTATTTCTGCGCGACGGTGAGTTGCCGGCCCTCGCCATGGGCGCCGCCGCCGAGCAGGGTTTCCAGCATCGAGTTGAGATTGCTGTCGCCGGCCTTGACCCGGAAGATGCCGCGCCCGCCCATGCCGTCCAGCGGTTTCAGCACCACCTCGCCGTGTTCGGCGGTGAACCGGCGCAGCTCGCCGGCATCGCGTGCGACCAGGGTCGGCACGATGCATTGCGGAAACGTCAAGGTGAACAATTTTTCATTGCAGTCGCGCAGCGAGCGCGGGTCGTTGACCACGCTGACGCCGCCGCGCTGGGCCGCTTCCAGCACCATGCTGTCGTAGACGAACTGGGCGTCGACCGGCGGGTCCTTGCGCATCAGCACCACGTCGAGTTCGCGCAGGTCGCGCCATTGTGGCTGGCCCAGCGTATGCCAGCGTTGCGGATCCTCGCGTACGCTGAGCGATGCCAGCCGTGCCCACGGCACACCATCACGCAGTGCCAGGTCGCCCTGTTCGAAATAGTGCAGCGAGTGGCCGCGGCGCTGGGCCTCCAGCAGCATCGCGAAGCTGGTGTCCTTGGCCATCTTGATCGCGCCGATGGGGTCCATCAGCACGGCGACCGAAAGGGTCATCGTGGTTCTCCGTCAGTGGTGTGGTCATGATCCGGCCATGCGGCCAGCCGGACGCGCGATGCAGATCTTGGCAGGTTGAATGGTCGCCCGGACGTCCGGTTTGCGACGGGCTCGGCATGATCGGTGCTGACGCGAGAGGCTCGATGGTGCCAATATGGGGCACCTCATGCGGCAGGCCGACAGGCGAGACCCATGATATTGCTTGACAGTCTCGGCGGGCAGGCAGTAAACAACCAAACAAGGGATGCACCGAAGTGGAACGGATTTCGGTTGGTTCATTTGCGTGAATTTTAACATGCACGCCCGGCGGCACGGCTGTTGCATGCCCTGATGGCTATCCTGAGCCCGAGCGGGTCGCAGGGGGAGTAGTGAATTTGAACGTCAGTGAAAACGGATTGACCGGTCTGAAAGTCATGGTGATCGATGACTCCAAGACGATCCGTCGCACCGCGGAAACCTTGCTGAAGAAAGAAGGTTGCGTTGTGTCGACCGCGGTCGACGGATTCGAGGCTCTGGCCAAGATCTCCGACCAGAAGCCGGCGATCATCTTCGTCGACATCATGATGCCGCGGCTGGATGGTTATCAGACCTGTGCGCTGATCAAGAACAATCCGTTGTTCCGCGCCACGCCGGTGATCATGCTCAGCTCGAAGGATGGCCTGTTCGACAAGGCGCGTGGTCGCATCGTGGGTGCCGAGCAGTACCTTACCAAGCCGTTCACGCGCGACGAGCTGCTTGGTGCCATTCATCGTCATGTCAGCACCGTGCCGAACGGCTGACGCAGATTCTCTGGGGAAACCGGTGGCCAAAATACTCATCATTGACGATTCGCCGACCGATGTGCGCGTATTCACCACGCTGCTGGAGCGCGCAGGTCATCAGGTCGGTGCCGTCGGCTCCGCCGAGGAAGGCATCGAGCGCGTGCGCGCCGATCTGCCCGATCTCGTCATCATGGATGTCATCATGCCCGGCATGAACGGCTTTCAGGCGACTCGTACCCTGTCACGCGATCCGGTCACGAAGGCGATACCGATCGTGATGATCACCACCAAGTCGATGGAAACCGACCGGGTCTGGGGCATGCGCCAGGGCGCTCGCGCGTTCATCACCAAGCCGGTGGTCGAAAAGGATCTGCTGGCCTGCATCGACGATCTGGTATCGGGCGCGACATGAGTCAGGTCGCCAACCGCACTCCCTTCGAGATCCTGGCCCACTACGAGCAGCTGTCGCTGGCGAACGCCTCCGAGGCACAGGACCGGCTGGAGGCACCCGGGTTGTGGCGCGGGATCGGCTTTCGCGTTGGCTCACGTCTGCTGGTCAGCGGCATCGATGAAATCAACGAACTGCTTGCGGTGCCGGCGCTCACTTCGGTGCCGGGCACCCTGCCATGGCTGCTCGGTGTGGCCAACATACGAGGCAATCTGGTGCCGGTGGTCGATTTCGCCCGGTTCCTGTTCGGCGAGCGCACCCAGCATTCCGAGCGCACCCGACTGCTGGTGGTCCGCCAGGGGGGGGGCAACATTGCGCTGCTGGTGGATGAGGTTTTCGGCCAGCGTACGGTGGACGAAGAGCAGCGACGCGAGGCCGAAAGCGAAGACGATCCCAGGCTGGCCCGCTTTGTCGAGAGCCGGGTCGGCGAGCAGCGGCTGGCGATTTTCAGCATGAACCGGCTGGTGCGTGCACCGGATTTTCGTCAGGCAGCGGCCTGAGCCTCTGCTCGAAGTTCCAGTTGTCGGAAGGGCCGGCGCCCGTCGTGGCCGGAAAATTTGGGCGGCAAGCCAGCGACCGGTATCCGCTTCGATGAAGCGACGCGGGCCAAGGTGCAGACACACGAGGTGAACATGAGTACTACAGGGGGCGTCGGCAGGGAACGGGGTTATACCGTGCTCATTGTCCTGTTGCTGGTGGCGATAGCTTTTGCGGCGCTGGATTTCTTCCAGCTGAACCAGAAGAACGGTGAGGATCGCCAGGCGATCGCACTGACCACGCAGATCCAGGTGCTGTCGCAGCAGACGGCGAAATTCGCGTTGGAATCGGCCGAAGGCAATGCCGAATCCTTCAAGGAACTCGCGGGCACCCGCAACTCCATCGACTCGGCGGTGCAGCGCCTGAACAAGGGCGATCCCGCCAGCGGCATGCAGGCTTACGGCGACAACAATGCCACGCCGGCGGGCCGGTCCGTCAGTGCGCTCGACAACGCATGGAAACAGCTTGACGCGGACATCGGCCAGATCCTTTCCAACAAGGCGGTGGTTATCGATTCCGGGCAGCGCGCCAATATGCTGTCGCAGCAGATGCCGCTGCTCAATTCGAGCATGGAGCAGGTGGTCAACATCCTGCAGCAGCGCAACGGCAGCTCGGAACAGATGTTGGGAACATCCCGCCAGATGTTGTCCGCCGACCGCATCATCCGGCGCGTGCAGGAGATCCTGCAGGGGGGCGACACCGCCCAGGCGGCGGCCGATGGCCTGTCCCGCGATAGCCTCTTGTATGGCGGGGTGCTCAAGGGTCTGCTTGAAGGCAATCCCGACAGCGGCGTGAAACCGATCGGCGATCCCAATGCACGCAAGATTCTCACCGACATGCAGGACAGCTGGGCCAAGCTGAGCGACCCGATCGCCAAGCTGGTCGCCGCCGCGGGCAACTTTGCCGACGTCAAGCATGCGGCCAACCAGGCTTCGCTCGATTCGCAGACGGTGTTGTTGCGCGCCAACGACCTGTCCGACCAGATCGGCAAGCTGCCCTTGCTGCGGCTGTTCCCGAATGTCTGGTGGGGGCTGCTTGGTGCCATCGGCGCAGTGGCTTTCTCGCTGCTGCTGGTGATCGCGCTGGTACGCGATCAGCGCGAGCGTTTTGCCAGCAGTGCCGAGCTGAACCAGCGCAACCAGGAGGCGATCATGCGTCTGCTGGACGAAATGGGATCGCTCGCCGAAGGCGATCTCACGGTCAAGACCACCGTGTCCGAGGACATCACCGGGGCGATCGCCGACTCGGTGAACTACGCCATCGACGAGCTGCGTTCACTGGTGACCACCATCAACGAAACCTCCGAGCAGGTGTCGTCGTCGGCGCAGGAAACCCAGACCACCGCCCGGAATCTGGCCGATGCGGCCGAACAGCAGGCACAGCAGATCAGTTCGGCGACTTCCGCGATCAACCAGATCGTGAGTTCGATGGATATCGTGTCGAAGGATTCCGCCGAGTCGGCCGACGTGGCCGAGCGCTCGGTGAAGATCGCCTCGCACGGCGCCGAAGTGGTGCGCGAGACGATTTCCGGCATGGACTCGATCCGTGACCAGATCCAGGAAACCTCCAAGCGCATCAAGCGGCTGGGCGAATCGTCGCAGGAGATCGGCTCGATCGTGGAACTGATCAACGACATCGCCGAGCAGACCAACATCCTGGCGCTCAACGCGGCGATCCAGGCCGCCTCGGCCGGTGAGGCCGGTCGCGGTTTCGCGGTGGTGGCGGACGAAGTGCAGCGACTGGCCGAACGTTCGACCAGTGCGACCAAGCGTATCGAAACCCTGGTGCAGACCATTCAGTCCGATACCAACGAGGCGGTGAACTCGATGGAGCAGACCACCGCCGAGGTGGTCGCCGGTGCGCGACTGGCGGAGGACGCCGGTGGCGCGCTGGGCGACATCGAGCGCGTTTCGCACGATCTGTCCGCACTCATTCAGAGCATCTCGGCCGCGGCACGCGAGCAGTCCGCGGCAGCCACCGATATTTCGGTATCGATGAACGCGATTCAGGAAATTACCTCGCAGACTTCGCACGGTGCGAGCCAGACGGCCGATTCCATCGGTACGCTGGCGCAATTGGCGAGTGACCTGCGGCGCTCGGTAGCCCATTTCAAGCTGCCGGGTTGACATCGGATTTACGTTGGGAGGTTGTCTCGCTGGTTGCGTGATGCGTCATTGCGAAACCGCTGAGAGAGGCGCATGAGACTTCAAGATCACATCGATTTCACCACGCTGCAGTGGGTCAAGCCCGAGCTTGACCAGACGCTGTCGCTCGCCCGCGAGGCCTTGGAGTCCTACGTCGAGAATCCGGGCAAGCGCGATTTCATGCGCACATGCGCCGATCACCTGCATCAGGTGCGCGGCACGTTGCAGATGGTCGAATTGTACGGCGCATCGTTGGTGACGGCGGAGATGGAAGCCCTCTGCGCCGCCTTGCTGGCGGATCAGACAAGCAATCGGGAGGAGGCCTTCGCCACGCTGATGCGCGGCCTGATGCAACTGCCGGATTACCTCGAGCGGATATCCGGCGGCCATCGCGATGTGCCGGTGGTGTTGCTGCCCCTGCTCAACGATCTGCGCACCAGCCGCGAACAGCCGCCGTTGCCCGAGTCGGCGATGTTCCATCCCAATCTCGATGCGTTCCTGCCGGAGCAGGCTCCGGCAGCGATGAGCGAGGAGTACGCTCAGGCGCATCGCGGCGAGCTGAAGGATCTGCGCCTGCGTTTCCAGCAGCAACTGCTGGGCTGGTTTCGCGGACAAAACACTGCCCAGCAGCTGATCGGCATGCGCAAGACCCTGCTGGCCATCACGGCGCGCTGTTATCACGTGCACGCCCGGCGATTGTGGTGGATCGCCGCCGGTGTGCTGGAAGGGCTGGAACAGGGCATGCTGCAGAACCATGCCGGTGAAGTGCGTCAATTGCTCGGCAGAGTCGATCGCAGCATTCGCAAGTTGATCGAATCCGGTGAAGACGGTCTGCGTGGCGATGATGCGGACGATGTGGCCTGCGGCCTGCTTTATCTCGTGGCCCAGGCCAGGCAGCGCAGCCCGCAGATGGAATTGCTGCGCCAGACCTATGCGCTGGACAGCCTGCTGCCCGATGCCGACGAACTCGAGCATGCGCGCGGTTCGATGGCCGGCCACAACCGCGCATTGCTCGATTCGGTATCGCGCGCACTGAAAGACGACCTGCTGCGCGTGAAGGAGGCGCTGGACCTGTTCCTGCGCGAGGAAGGTGCCGATCCGGCTCAACTGGAGGTGCAAGGCGAGGTTCTTGCCCGCGTCGGCGACACGCTGGGCATGCTGGCATTGGCCGTGCCGCGCAAGGTGATCAACGAACAACGGCAGGTGCTCGACGAGATCGCCAACCGGGTCCGCGAGGCGGACGAGGCCACCCTGCTCGATGTGGCCGGTGCCCTGCTCTACGTCGAGGCTTCGCTGGACGATCACATCGAGAGTCTGGGTTCCGATGACGAGTCCGCTGCAGGGAGTGTCTCCCACGGACTGCCGCGCAGCGAGGCACTGGGTGTCGTCACCACCTTGATGCAGGAAGCGATCAGCAATACCGTCAAGGTGAAGGACGCGATCGTCGCGTTCGTCGAATCCGGTTGGGAGCATGGCCGTCTGGCCGGCTCGCCGGTACTGATGGACGAGGTCGCCGGCGCCATGCGCATGCTGTCCCTGCCGCGCCCGGCAGAACTGGCCGAAGGCGTGGGCCGTTTCATCGGTTATGAATTGCTGGATGACCTGCGCATACCCAGCGGCGCCCAGATGGATCACCTGGCCGACGCGATTGCTGCGCTGGAGTACTACCTCGAGGCCGCGCGCGAGCATCGTGGCGGGCTGGATCATATCCTCGATGTGGCCGAACACAGCTTGGGCCAGCTTGGCTACTGGCCGCTGGCCATCGCCCGGGCATTGCCTTCGCGCGTGCCCGCCGCAGGCGTACCGGTTCAGACCGATGCCGGTATCGCGGACGAGCAGCATCCGGAACTGGACGAACCGGTCAGCGTGCTGCCCGGTGCCGACAGTGCGGATCTTTTCGTCGGCGAGAGCAAGGACTATCCCGGCCCGGTCCAGAACCTCGACGGATTGCGCTTGACTTCGACCGAACTGACCTCGCCGCCCCTGCCTCAGGGCAGCGATTGGCAGGGTCCGGGCGATGAATGGATCGAGGTCGAGGAGGATGTCTTCGAGCAGGTGCCGGTGCGCGATCCGCTGGCGGCCAACACCGCCTTCAACGTCAATGCCGAAGGCATCGACGACGAGATCCGCGAAATATTCCTGGAGGAGATGCAGGAGGAAATCGACAGTCTCCAGCAGGCCGAGAAAGTGTGGCTGGCCGACCCGAGCAGGATTTCCCTGCTGACCGGCATCCGCCGTTCGTTCCATACCCTGAAGGGGTCGGGCCGGTTGGTCGGGGCGGGCGTGCTGGGCGAGTTCGCCTGGAAAGTCGAGGACATGCTCAATCGCGTACTCGACAACACCATCCAGCCGCACGAGGGAGTGCAGGCGCTGGTGCGGCATGCGATCGACGCGTTGCCCGAACTGCTTGCCGCGTTGAAGGGCAAGGGGATGCCCAGTGCGCCGCTCAGCGCCATCATGCAGACCGCCGAGTTGCTGACGGTCGGTCACCAGGCGCGGGTGGAAGACCACGCATCGGCGGCCACGGAAACCGTTCGCCGTGTCGTGCGCCGACGCATTTCGCGCCTGGAGGCCGACGCGCAGGCCATTCCGCAAGCGGGTCTCGCCGATGTACGCAGCGTCGTGTCGAGCCAGATCGACGAGCCCGCGCCCGCGGATTCGCTGGCATTGCCGGCGTTGCCGGCGGTCGATCCGGTGCTGCTGGAAATACTGCGCAGCGAGGTTGCCCAGTATCTGCAAACCATCCGTGCGGCGATCCACGGTTGCGATGATGAATTGCCGGTGGGCGAGCCCCTGCTGCGTGCCGTGCATACCCTGCACGGTGCCATCGCGATGGTCGACATTCCGCTGCTGACACAGCTGCTGTCACCGCTGGAAGGGCTGTTCAAACGGTTGCGCGCAGCCAACGTGCCATTGTCGTCCGAGGGCATGAAGCTGCTCGGCCAGATCGTCGATGTCGTCGATCATGTGATGTCGCAGTTCGATGTCGAATACCCGCAGTTGCCGGAAGTGGATGCGCTCACGGCGCAAATCATTGCCATGCGGGAAGACTACCCCGAGTCGCAGGTAGCGCATGTCGTGTACGAGCCCGGTCCGGGCGAGGTCGCCGCGCATGCAGTCGGCAATGACGAAGAAGCCGGGGCGAAGGCGCTGTCGAATACCGACATGGCTGAGGCGGCGGCTGCGGATGCGCAGGTGGCGGACGAAGACGATGCGCTGCATGGTCAGTTCGAGGCTGAGCTGGCGCATGCACTGGGCGCATTCGAGCCGGAAATCGCCGCCGCCGAGCAAGCTTCCGCCGAGAAGGCGCTCGCCGAGGAGATCGCTGCGGAAAAGGCTGCGGAAGAACAGGCCGCCGCCGAGCGGGCCGCGGCGGAACTGGCCGCCGCCGAACTGGCTGCGATGGAACGTGCTGCCGCCGAGGCCGAGCAGGCCGCGAAGGAGCAGGCTGCCGCCGAGCAAGCTGCCGTCGAGCAGGCCGTCATCGAGCAGGCTGCCGCCGAGCAGGCTGCCAAGGAACGCGCCGCCGCCGAGCAGGCGGCTGCTGCCAGCCATGCGGTCGAGGAAACCGCAGCTGAGCCGGTGCATGAAGAGGTTCCTGCCCCGGCCGGCTCGGGTCAGATCGATGCCGATCTGCTTGAGGTGTTCATCGACGAAGCGCGCGAAATCCTCGATCACGCCGACGGCATTCTGGCGCAATGGCACGACGAGCCGACCGAGTTGTCGTATGTAGCCGAGCTGCAGCGCGATCTGCATACGCTCAAGGGCGGCGCGAGGATTACCGGCTTGATGCAGGTGGGCGACCTGGCCCATGCCATCGAAACCCTCCTCGAAAAACCGGTGACCGACAAGGCCCGGGCGGTCCAGCTGATTGCAGCGATGGAGTCGAGTTTCGACCTGTTGCATGCCATGGCCCAGCACGTGTCGCAAGGCGCGCCGATCGACTACCCGCAGGGTGCGATCGACCAGTTGCTGGCCCTGGCGGGAGAGACGGCGCTGGCGGACGACACGGAACTGGCTGGCGCTGCCATGCCGGCACGCAAGCTGGAGCCGGTGGCCAAGCTGCCGACCCGGCCAACTGCCGGCAGGACGGGCGGCACGAGCGACCTGCCCGACTTGTTGCCCGAGATGGACGAGGAGGTCCATTCGTCCCAGGAGCAGATCCGGGTACGTGCCGATCTGCTCGACAGCCTGGTCAACCATGCCGGCGAAGTGGCGATCTACCGTTCGCGGCTGGAACAGCAGGTGGCGGGTTACCGCTTCAACCTGGTCGAGCTGGAACAGACCGTCGCGCGTCTGCGCAGCCAGCTGCGCATGCTGGAGATCGAGACCGAGGCCCAGATCATCGCGCGTTTCCAGCGCGAGCATCGCGAAGCCGGCCTGACCGCCTTCGACCCGCTGGAGCTCGATCGTTATTCGCAGTTGCAGCAGTATTCGCGTGCGCTGGCCGAGTCGGTCTCCGATCTGGTGTCGATCCAGAACATGCTGGACGAACTGACCCGGCAGGCCGAGACCTTGCTGATCCAGCAGTCGCGAGTCAGCACGGAACTGCAGGACGGCTTGCTGCGCACGCGCATGCTGCCGTTCGACACGATGGTGCCCAACCTGCGCCGCACCCTGCGCCAGGCGGCGCAGGAGGAAGGCAAGAGCGCCCAGCTGTACGTCGATGGGGCGCACGGCGAAATGGATCGCAACCTGCTCGACCGCATCAAGGCGCCGTTCGAGCACATGCTGCGCAACGCCATCGCGCACGGCATCGAAACCCCGGCCGAACGCCGCAAGGCCGGCAAGCCGGCCGAAGGTTCGGTGCGTATCCGGGTGGCACGCGAAGCCACCGAGGTGGTGATCCGGGTCAGCGACGATGGCCGCGGACTGGATCGCGAGGCGATCCGCAAGCGTGGCGTGGAACGCGGGCTGTTGCGCGCGGATGCCCGGCCCACCGAGCATCAGCTGCTTTCGCTGATCGCCCAGCCGGGTTTCTCCACGGCCAGCAAGATTACCCAGCTGGCCGGCCGCGGCGTCGGCATGGACGTGGTGGCGAACGAGATCAAGCAACTCGGCGGTTCGCTGTCGATCGAGTCGGAGCAGGGCAAGGGCACTACCTTCGTGCTGCGCCTGCCGTTCACCCTCGCGGTGACCCAGGCGATCCTGGTGCGCATCGGCGAGGCGACGTTCGCGATCCCGATGACATCGGTGCAGGGCGTGGCACGGGTCAACCCCGACGAACTGGCCGCGCGGCTGACCGAGGACGACCCGTCGTTCGAGTACGGCAATGAACAGTACGGCATCCATGACCTGGCCGAGTTGCTGGGCCTGCCGCCGGGGCTGCTGGATGAGGGCGAGCAGCAACCCCTGCTGCTGACGCGTGCCGGCGATCTGCGGGCGGCGATACGGATCGACGCGGTACTGGGCTCGCGCGAGATCGTGGTCAAGTCGGTCGGCCCGCAGATCAGCTCGGTGCCGGGTCTGCTCGGCGCAACCATCATGGGCGACGGTTCGGTGCTGATCATTCTGGATCTGGCGCCGCTGGTCCGCCATGGCGTCGCGCGCCGCCAGCAGCGGCTGGCCGACGGTCTCAGCGCGGTGCAGGCGCCTTTGGTCGAGGAAGTGCGGGTGCGGCCGCTGGTCATGGTGGTGGACGATTCGATCACCATGCGCAAGGTCACCACCCGCGTGCTGGAGCGTCACGAATACGAAGTCGGCACCGCCAAGGACGGTGTCGATGCGCTGGAGAAACTGCACGAGCGCGTACCGGATCTGATGCTGCTCGACATCGAGATGCCGCGTATGGACGGCTACGAGCTGGCGACCCAGATGAAGGCCGACCCGCGGCTGCGCGACGTGCCGATCATCATGATCACCTCGCGCAGTGGCGAAAAGCACCGGCAACGGGCGTTCGACATCGGTGTGGATCGCTATCTCGGCAAGCCGTACCAGGAGGCCGACCTGCTGCTGCAGATCGGCGAAGTGCTGGAACAGCGCGCGTTGCTGGAACTGGGCCATGACTGATCCGGCACTGGCGGTCGTGCTGCTGTTCGACGACACCGAGCTGGGTGGCCAATTGCGCGAGGCACTGCGTGACCGCGGCGCACGGATCGTCCACGAGGGCGGTATATCGGGCTTCAGTCGCGAGCTGCTGCAGGAGTTGGGTGCCGAAGTGCTGGTGGTCAATCTGGACGACATGGGCGACGACGCGCTGGATCAGTTGTACGAGGTGATTGACGGCGACCATCCGCGTGTGGTTTTCAACGATGCCCAAGCCAGTCGTGCGCTGACCGGTTGGGATCGCGCCCGCTGGGCCCGCCATCTGGCGCTGAAGGTGCTTGCGGTCGGCGACGTCGACCCGCCGCGCCCGCAAGATGCCCGGGGTATCGAGCTACCGCACGCCGTGGGTGCGGGAGAGCAGGCACCGGTCGATGCACCGAACGAGGCAATGACCGAAAGGTCCGATGCCGCTGCATCGACCGAGGCGGCAGCGGAGCCCTATCCGCTGGAACAGGTTCTTCCGGAAGCCGCCGAAGATGCTGACGGACAGCGCGGGCAGGCGAGCAGCGCCGATTCGGAAAACCTGGAGGCGGAACTGGAAGCCCTGCTGGCCTCTGCCGGGTTGCCGGACAACGCGGAGGAAACCACCGGACCGGGCCTGCGCTACACCGACGGCAGCGAACCGCCGCCGCTGCACGATGGCAACTTCGGGGTGACCGGGCCAGTCGCTGAGGTGGGGCACTCGAACCAGGCCGGATCGCGCGATGTGGAGGAGCTCCCGCCGGCTCCGGATGCGCCCGCCCCGGAGTCGAGCATGGAGTCGAGCATGGAGTCGAACGTGTTCCAGCTCGACCATCGGTCAGCTCCGCCGCTGGCCGAGACCCCGCTCGCGCCACTGTCCGACACCGACATCGACGCCATCCCGGCTGCCAGTCTGGTCACCCCTCCACGCGCACCCGACGACTGGGCGCTGCTGGCCGATGATGAAATGCCGGAAGCCGAAACCGGGCACATGGCCGTCAAAAAACCCGATCCTGCCGCCTTTGGGGTCGAGAAGATGAGTGCCGCCGATTTTCTCGCGCCGGACGTCGAACAGGTCGCGCCGGATGTCAGGCCCGTGCTGAATCTGGAGCTGGTTTCGCTGGAAGAGGCCGTTGCGCCCCAGCAGTACCAGCAGCCTGCCAACGAGATGATGCTCGATGAACTCGGCGGCGCGCTGAACCGCATCGTGTTGCTGGGTGCGGCGGCCGACGGCACGGACTCCGTTTGCGGTTTTCTGGCCGGGCTGCCGGCGAGCACCCGGTTGACCTTTTTGCATGCCCAGCACCTGGGAAACCAGCCCGCTGCGGCACTGGTGGAAAAACTGTCTGCACGCTGCGCGTTGCCGGTGCGACTGGCCGAGCACGCCGGTGCGGCCCGCGCCGGCGAGGTGCTGGTGATGTCGGCCGGGCAGCACCTGCGGCTGCGCCGCGACGGCAGCATCGAAATCACGCCGCAGGAGGACGGCGCGGCACAGGACCCGTCGATCGACGCCACCTTCAGCATGGCGGCCAATGTCTTCGGCCGTGATGCGCTGGCGATCGTGTTCGCCGGGCGCTCCACCGACGCCGTCGCCGGTGCGCAGGCGATCCATGATCGCGGCGGCCAGGTATGGGTAGAGTCGTCGTCAGGCGAGCATTTTGCAGACATGGTCAGCGGAATCCTTGCCGAACGACTGGTCAGTTTTTCCGGTACGCCGCACGAGCTGGCGGCGCACCTGGTCGAGGTGTTTCCATGAGCGATCTTCCATTGCCGCGCGAAATTCGCTGCGTGCTGGTGCCGGTGGGCAATCTGCGTCTGCTGCTGCCCAATGCCAGCATTGCCGAGGTGATTACCCGAAGCACCCCCGAGCCGGTGGCGGGCGCCCCCGACTGGCTGCTGGGGCGCATTGCATGGCGCGGCTGGCGCGTGCCGCTGGTGTCGTTCACGCGCCTGACCGGCGCGGAGGAAGGCGATGCCGAGCTGAGCGTTCGCGTGGCCGTGTTCAAGGCGCTCGGCGGCAATCCGAAACTGCCGTTCATCGCTGTCCTGACACAGGGTTTTCCGCGGCTGACCACGTTGAACGCCGAATTGATCATCCCCACCCATGACGGCAGCACGCTGCCGCCCGGCGTTCGCGCGCAAGTGCTGGTGCGCGACGACGTCGCGATGATCCCCGATCTGGAGTGGATCGAAAGCGAGCTGCTGGGATTGATGGATGATACGGACCTGACGCAATCGCCTGCGTCCGGCGATGCATCCGAGTTTTCGGGCATGGCAGGCTGACGGCCCGGTCAGGTTCCTGATCTTGCGGCATCGGCGCAGCGGCCCGCCTGGGGGGATACCCGCGGCACCGGGGTTTTCATGGCGGTCGAGGGCGCACGGCGAGCGTTGCGGCTGGGCACGCTCCTGTGCCGTCTCTAACCGTCGCCGTGCAGCGCCTGCAACGCCGCCAGTGCGGCCAACCCCGCGGTTTCCGTGCGCAGGATGCGCGGCCCCAGTCGCAACCCGCCGAAGCCCGCCAGGGTCAGCGCAGCGACATCGCGCTCGCCCAGCCCGCCCTCCGGCCCGACGACCAGCAGGCCGGCGGCCGTCGTGAAGCGCAATTCACGTGCAGACTGTGTGGCTTGCGGCAGCAAGGCCAGTCGCAGCGCCCCGTCTTCGACAAGACCGTCCAGCCAGGCCGCCAACGGCAAGGCCGGATGGATCTCGGGCAAGCATGCGCGGCCGCTCTGTTCGCAGGCGCTGGCCGCCACCGCGCGCCAGTGCAGCAGCCGCTTTTCCGCACGCGCCGCATCCAGCTTCACTTCCGCACGCTCGGTCAGCAGCGGCACGATGCGCACCACGCCGAGCTCGGTCGCCTTCTGCACGATCAGGTCCATCTTCTCGCCGCGCGCGACCCCTTGCGCCAGGGTCAGCGCCAGCGGCGATTCATTGTCCGGAACCTGCCGCGCCTGAACCTGCACGACAACCTCGCGCCTGGTCAGTGTGAGGATGCGGGCCGAGTAGTCGCAGCCGTCGCCGTTGAACAGCGTGAGCGGATCGCCCGCCACCAGACGCAGCACGCGGGTGGCGTGTTCGGCGGCTGGTGCCGGCAACGGCAGTTCGGCGCCGACGGCAAGCGGCAAGTCGACATGGAGACGGATGTTGCGCATGCGGCGGCGGGCGGCAAAGACGCAAGCATAACCGAGCGCGGTAGGTTCCCGGATTCATGCCGTACCGGCGTGGCGGCAAGCTGAATGCCCGCGAGACGATCGGGCACCATGCCTTGCCTGTCGCAAGCGACAGGCGCAGCATTCGGGAAGCCCCCCAAGGGCGCGACCGAGGTTACCGACATGTCCAGATTACCCATTGCCATGTTCGCCCTGCTGACCGGGCTGGGCATCAATGCGAGCGCCATCGCGCAGAACCCGAAACCGGCGAGCGCCGTCCATGCCAGCCAGAAAAACGACGAGCGCCAGTTGATCAAGCCCGGCGACCGCAACTGCCTGCAGCAGACCGGCAGCCTGATCCGGGCCAGGAAAGGCCATTGCCTGCCGCTGCCGGGTCAGAGTTACAGCGGGGACGAACTGCAGCGCACCGGCGCCACGGATACGGCCCATGCGTTGCAGATGCTCGATCCCAGGATCAGCATCGGGCACTGAGTTCCGTGCCGCGGTTTCCGTGCCGCATCACCTGCGGCAGCGGTGACGTTCAACCCTTCACGGCATGTTCGATGCCGGCCACGGCTGCGGCGACCAGCAGATCGATCTGCTGTTCGGTCACCACATACGGCGGCATGAAATACACCACGTTGCCGAGCGGGCGCAGCAGCACGCCGTGCTGCAGACCATGCAGATAGACGCGCAGGCCGCGTCGCTCGGTTGCCGGGAACGGGCGCCGGCTGGCCTTGTCGGCGACCAGTTCGACCGCCGCGATCATGCCGGTCTGACGCACGTCGGCCACATGCGGGTGCCCGCGCAGCGGCTCCAGCCGCATGGCGAGATGTGCGGCCAGTGCACGGTTGCGTTCCAGCACCGGCTCGTCGCGGAAGATCGCCAGCGTCTCCAGCGCCACCCGGCAGGCCAGCGGGTTGCCGGTATAGCTGTGCGAGTGCAGGAACGCCTTGCCGGTGTTGTATTCCGCGTAGAAAGCATCATAGACCCGGGTCGTCGTGAGCACCGCCGACAACGGCAGGAAGCCGGCGGTGAGTCCCTTCGACAGGCACAGAAAGTCGGGCGTCACCATCGCCTGCTCGCAGGCGAACAAGGTGCCGGTACGACCGAAGCCTACCGCGATTTCGTCGGCGATGAAATGCACGTCGAACTCGTCGCACAGGGTGCGCAGGCCGGTCAGGTAATCGGGGTGATACATGCGCATGCCACCGGCGCACTGCACCAGCGGTTCGACGATCACCGCGCAGGTTTCGTGCGCGTGGTGTTGCAGCAGTTCGCGTAACTCTTGCAGCCGGCGCGCGGCGGTCTGCCGCGGACTTTCGCCGGGTTCGCCTTCGTAACTGTCCGGTGAGGGGGCCAGCAAGGGCGTCAGCAGCAGCGGCGCATAGGTCTTGCGATACAGCGCCACGTCGCTCACCGACAGCGCGCCCAGCGTCTCGCCGTGATAGCTGCCACTTAGCGCAATGAAGCGGGTTTTCTCGCCATGGCCCTGGTTGAGCCAGTAGTGGAAGCTCATCTTCAGCGCCACCTCGATCGCCGACGAGCCGTTGTCGGCATAGAACACCCGCTCCAGCCCCGGCGGCGTGACGCGCACCAGTGCCTCGGCCAGCTCGATCGCCGGTTCGTGGGTGAAACCGGCAAAGATCACGTGCTCCAGCGTGCGCGCCTGCTCGGCCAGCGCGGCGGCAATGCGCGGGTTGGCGTGGCCGAACAGATTGGTCCACCACGAGCTGATGCCGTCAAGGTAGCGGCGGCCGTCGGCATCGATCAGCCACATGCCTTCGCCGCGCACGATCGGCACCATCGGCACGCTTTCGTGATCGTGCATCTGCGTGCACGGGTGCCACACGTGCCTGAGATCGCGCGCGGCGAGCGCGGCGTTGCGGTTTGCGGTCGTCGTCATCCGGCTATCATCGGCGCTCGGCGGTCGACGCTCAAGTCGATCTCGCGAAGTCATCCCATGGAAGCGACGCTTGAAGTACCTGCGAAACAGCCTGATCGGTATCGGTGCGCTGGTGATGGCCGTGGCGTTGCTGCTGTGGTTCCTGCCGGCCCGCTGGGCGCTGCCATGGGCAGGATCGCAGTTGCATGGCCTGCGTCTGCGACAGGTGCATGGCCTGCTGTGGGAGGGCCGGGCCGACCAGGTGCTGGCGACCGACGGCAGGCGGCTGGGGCAACTGCACTGGCAGTTGTCGCGGCGGCTGTTGCTCGGCAAGCTGCAGTCGCAGTTGGACTTCAAGGGGCCGCAAGGTGATTTCTCCGGCGCGATGCGGCGTCTCCCGGACGGCCGCATCGCATGGCACAAAGTAAGCGCGCGCATCGATCTGGCCGCACTGGGGCCACGCGCGGCGTCGCCGCTGGGCCAGCCCCGCGGCGAGCTGCAACTGACCGTCGAGCATGCCTTGCTGCAAGGCGGCTGGCCGCTGCAATTGCAGGCGCACGCACAGTACCGGCATGCGGTCATGCGCACGCGCGATGGCGACGTGGCGCTGGGCGGCCTGGATGCCGATGCGCAGGCGCACAGCGGGGTGATCGAGGCGCAACTGCATGACGACGGCCATGGTCCGCTGCGGGTCGACGGCACGCTGCAACTGAGTCCGCTGGGCTGGCGGGTGGACGCGACGCTGCGTCCGCGGCAGACTGACCCTTCGCTGCGCCGCTGGCTGACCGGGTTGGGATCGCCGGACGCCGACGGCGCCGTGCATATTCATCGCAGCAGTGGCCTGGCCGGCAGCATGCCGGCACCACCGCAAACCAGGACGCGGGAAATTCCATGACGACTGACATCACCGTAATGGCCTTGGCCGCCGCACGCGAGGCCGCGGCCGCTGCCGCCGAAGTGATCCGGCATTACTGGCGACGCGGCGTGGCGGTGGAGATCAAGGCCGACGCCACGCCGGTCACCATCGCCGACCGCGAAGCCGAGCGTGCGATCCGGCAGATCCTGCAGGCGGCGCTGCCGCAGGCATCGATCTATGGCGAGGAGTTCGGCCAGGAAGGCGAGCGCGGCGGCTTGCTGTGGCTGGTCGACCCGCTCGACGGGACCAAGAGTTTCGTGCGGCGCACGCCGTTCTTCTCCACCCAGATCGCCTTGATGGATGGCGATGCGTTGATTCTCGGTGTCTCCAGCGCACCGATCTTCGGCGAGACGATGTGGGCGAGCAGCGGTCGCGGTGCGTGGCTCGATGGCGAGCGCGTGCAGGTGGCGGACACCGCGGCGGTCGGCGAGGCATCGATTTCCACCGGCAATATCCGGACCCTGACCGCCGATGCCCGCTGGGATGCGCTCGGTGCCCTGATCCGCGACAGCAACCGGATTCGCGGCTACGGCGACTTCTGCCATTACCACCTGCTGGCACGCGGCAGCCTGGACCTGGTGATCGAGTCGGACGTGAACATCCTGGATATCGCCGCACTGGCGGTGATCGTGCGCGAGGCCGGCGGCGTCTTCACCGACCTGGATGGCGCGGCGCTGACGCTGGACACGCGCAGCGTACTGGCCGGTACGCCGGCGATCCACGAACAGGCGTTACGCCGGCTGCGCCGCTGAGGGCTTGTCGTCGATCACTGTACGGTAGTGCCGGGCAGCGTGCCGTATTGCATCGCCTGTACCTGGATCCGCTCGGGACCATGAAAACTGTCATGCAGCAATTGCTGCAGCGCCACCTGCCGTTGTTGCGCGTCGAGCGCGTCATTCGCGCGGATACGCCGACTCCGCTGAGCGTAGGCATCCAGCCGCGCCTGCCACTGGGCGCGGCGTTGATCCAGTTGCGCCAGCCGCGCGGCGGCCGCATCGCCCCATGGCTGCGCACGCTCGGCATAGCGGGTGGCCGGGTCGGCATGGGTCTCGTCGAGCACTGCGGTTTGTTGCTGCACCAGCTCGCCGACGCTGGCCTGGGCGTGTGCCTCGCGTTCGGCGGCAGGCAGGGCGGCGTCCAGCGTCTGCAGCTGCCGGGCCTTTTCCGTGCCGGACAGGTTGTGCTTGGTGTCGATCGCGAGTCGCTGCAGCAATTGCTGTTGCGATACTTGCCCGGCACCGTAGAACGCCTCGGCCAGGGTGTCGCCGAGCATCTGCCGGCGCAGGGCATCCACGCGCGCGAACTGCGCGGCCAGCGGCAGGCCGGGCTGGTTGGCCAGTTCGGCTGCGGCCTGCTGGTAGCGGACGTAGCGATCGAAAGTCTGCATGACCTCCTCGACCAGCGGCTCGTCGAGATGACGGTGCAACAAGTCCTCGTGCAGCAACTGGCGGATGCCGCGCAGATCGGTTTCGCCGAGCAGGGTGAGGTAGTAGTCGAACAGCCTTCGCAGCGCCATATCAGGTTTCAGATGACCGCCGAAACCGGTGCTGACGCCACCATCCGCTACCGTGCCACGCAATGAGCCTTCGCGCAGCGCGCGCTCCGGATCGCGCACGTGCACGGCAGCGGAGACCGGTTCCGCGGTGAATGCAGTGGCCGCCGGCGCGGTGATCGTCGCTGCCGCGGGTTGACTCCGGATCGCGGTCGGTGGCAAGGAGGGCCGCAAATACCCGATCAGCAGCCCCGCGCAAACCAGCGCCGCGCCGGGTATCAACCCCGGGTGGCGGCGTGGCTTCACAGGCCCTGGCCCTTGAGACGGTTCGCCTGGCTGCGATAGACCTCGACCGGGTCGGCCGAAAACCATCCGCGCAAGCCGAACAGCTGGTTGATCTCGTCCAGATGGTTCCAGCCGTAATTGTCCCGGATCACCGTGCCCCAGTGGCTGGAGCAGCGACCGACCAGGCCGTCATTCGCGCTGCCGTCGAAAAACAGGCTGCCGGCGGCCAGCAGGGCATCGGAGGGATCGATCAGGTTGGTCACCGGCGAGGTGCCGCCGAAGGAATAGTAGCGGATGCCATTGACCAGGCCCGCACCGGAACCGCAGGGCGAGGTCGGCATTCCGTTCGGAAACTGCGCATTGAACTGGGCGGCCCCGCCACTGGACAACTGCTCCAGCGCATCGAGGGCGTTCTGCGGATCGTTGCCGCCGGAGAAGGTGTTGATCAGGTTGCCCAGCGCCGTCGCAAAATTGACCGCCAGCCAGCGCTGCACCGAGCCGGCCGGGGCCAGCACGATGATGCCGTCAGCCACCGCACTCCCAGTGTGCGGCGTGCCGAAGCTGGTGACCGAGGCGACCAGGTCCGGACGCACGGCGGCGACGTAACGGATCGTCAGGCCACCCTGGCTGTGGCCGATCAGATTGAACTTGCGGTAGCCGTAGATCGCCTGCAGGTTCTCCAGTTGCGCAATCAACTGGTTGCCGCGGGTCACTTCGTCGCCGAGCTGGCTGACCTGGGCGACATACGTGGTGGCGCCGCCGCTGCGCAACCCGTCGGTAATGCCGTACCAGTAATCGACGCTGTCGAACAGCTGATCAAAGCCGAACAGCCCATGGACCAGCACGATCGGATAGCGGGTTTGCGTGTAGCCGCTGCCGGAGTCGGCCCGCGCCGTGCCCGACAGCACGAACGAGAGCAACAGTATGGCCACGGCAGTCCGCAATGCGACTGGCAAGATGCGCATGAAATTCCCCTTTTGACGTTGGATGTCGGTGACACGTGACGACGATCGCAAGCGCCCCTTTGCCTTTGCCTGCCAAGCGTCCCGTACGCCGGAGTATGTCCACGCCATTCCGGCAAGGTCAACAAAAAAAGCATGGAATATCAGCGTATTGTGTTGTGCGCTGCAGAATTGAGGGGCGCCCCCCTTGCCACTTTCTCAGGCGGAATGACGGGGCGGCCCGATGTGCATACGCACACGTGCGGAATGGTTCCAAAGTGGCATGCGGGGAAAGCGCAGCCGGCCCGGCCCCGGCGAGACGGCGCGCGCAGAGGTTAGAATGGGCGGATGCGCAAACTACCCATCGTCCACGCCGCGCGAGACGTCATCGACAGCGATTTCCTGCGTGTCGAGCAGCTCGATCTGGAATTTTCCAATGGCGTGCGCCGCACCTACGAGCGTCTGAAGGGCAGCGGGCTGGGTGCGGTGATCATCGTGCCGATGCTGGACGACGACACCGTGCTGCTGGTGCGCGAATACGGTGCCGGCGTGGGCCGCTATGAGCTGGGGTTGCCGAAAGGCCGGCTGGATCGGGACGAGACCGCCGAGCAGGGTGCCGAGCGCGAGCTGAAGGAAGAGGTCGGCTACGGCGCGCACCGGCTGAAGATCCTGCACAATCTGTCGCTGTCGCCGGCCTACATGACGCACATGGCGCATGTGGTGCTGGCACAGGATCTGTATCCGGAACGACTGATCGGCGACGAGCCGGAGGAGCTTGAGGTGGTGCCCTGGAAGATGGCCGAACTGCACACCCTGCTGGGGCGCGACGACGTGACCGAAGGCCGCTCGATCGCCGCGCTGTTCATGGCCCGCGAATATCTCGCCGGGCGCTTTCAGCGGACATGAACACGATGCCGGAACTGACCCGACAGGTCGGGGACATCGCACGTGCCGCCGGCGAGGCGATCCTGGCGATCTACCACAGCGATTTCGCGGTGCAGACCAAGGCCGATGCATCGCCCTTGACCGCCGCCGATCTGGCCGCCCAGCACGTCATCCTGACCGGTCTTGCGGCGCTGGATCCGGTGCTGCCGGTGCTGTCCGAGGAGGCCGGCACGTTGCCGTGGTCCGAGCGCAGGCAGTGGTCGCGCCACTGGCTGGTCGATCCGCTCGATGGCACCCGCGAGTTCGTGAAGCGCAACGGCGAATTCACCGTCAACATCGCGCTGATCGAGAATCACCGGTCCGTGCTGGGCGTGGTGCTGGCACCGGTCACCGGCGAGCTGTATGTAGCCGCGCAGGGTCACGGCGCATGGCTGCAGATGCAAGCCGGCGGCGACTGGCAGCGGCTGCAGGTGCGTGGGCTGGCCAGGCCGCCGGTGCTGGCCGGCAGCCGATCGCACGGCAGTCTGCAGGATTCCATGATGCGGGGATTGCTGGGCGCGGACTACCAGCGCGTGCCGCTGGGTTCCTCGTTGAAGTTCTGCCTGATCGCACGCGGCGATGCGGACGTCTATCTGCGCCTCGGCCCCACCAGCGAGTGGGATACCGCTGCCGCGCAATGCGTGCTGCAGGAAGCCGGTGGCGCGGTGCTGGATCTGCAGGGCCGGGCGTTCAGCTACAACCGCGGTGAGTCGCTGCTCAACCCCGAGTTCATCGCCGTCGGCGATACCAGCATCGACTGGGCCGCGCGATGGCAGGCGGCGGTGCACGGTTGATTCTGATGATACATGTCGCCAGCGTGGCCCTTCATCCCTGCCTTCTCGCCGCGGGGGAGAAGGTGTCCCCGTACTGATGGAATTCGACGTGGCATGACCGACGCAACGCGCTACAGCCTCGACGACCTGCTCGCCATCATGGCGCGCCTGCGCGATCCCGAACGCGGTTGCCCGTGGGACGTGCAGCAGGATTTCGCCTCGATCGCGCCGTACACCATCGCGGAGGCCTACGAGGTGGCCGATGCGATCGATCGCGGCGAGCCGCACGACGCCAGCGCGCTGGCCGGCATCTCGTCGGGCCTGCCGGAATGGAAGCGCGCACTGAAACTGCAGCAGCGCGCCGCCGGCACGGGCTTCGACTGGCCCGATCCGCAGCCGGTATTGGCCAAGCTGGCCGAGGAAATCGACGAGGTGCGCGCCGAGTTTGCCGATGGCGCGGACCCGGTGCGGCTCGAGGACGAGATCGGCGACGTGCTGTTCGTGATGGTCAACCTGGCGCGGCATGCCGGCGTCGATTTCTCGCGCGCCCTGCGTCGCGCCAACGCGAAGTTCGAGCGGCGCTTCCGGCGGATGGAACAACTGGCCGCCGCCGACGGCGGCGCATTCGGCGAGCGCACGCTGGCCGAACAGGAACAACTGTGGCAACGCGCCAAGTCGCTGGAGCCGAAGGCCTGAACCCACGCGTTGGTTGCAGCCATCGCACGGGTTGCCGGTTGCCGCCGGGTGCGCGTGTCGCCTTAGGCGCCTCGAACTAACCCGATGTGTAGGAGCGCACCCTGTGCGCGAAAGCACGGTGCGATGCGGTGACATGGGTTCGCGCACAGGGTGCGCTCCTACCAGGTGCCAAGAACCAAGTTATTCGAAATACCCGACAGGCTGCTAGCCAGCCGCCGGCTTCGCCGCTTCGGTGTGGCGCTGCATCCAGACCTCGCGCATCTTTTCCCGCTCGGCGCGCATTTTCGCCTCGTTGGCGAGGCTTTCGTCCAGCCCCTTGCGCAGCGTGGCGATCGCCTGGTCCACATTCGCCGGCCGTGCCTGCAGGCGGGCCAGATGCCGATACACGTAATCGCGCACGCGCGGATCCTGCGATTTGGCCAGCACTTCGTTGTACAGCGCCGCCAGATCCTTGCTGCGACCGGACAGGGTGTACAAGCGCTCAAGGCCGTGCAGATCGCCGATCACGCTGCTTCGAGGGCCTTCGAAACCGAATCGATGCATGTGCATGGCGTGACGATAGCCGCCATGTGCGGCGGGTCCGTGCATGGCCATGCCATGAGGCGCGGGTGCGGCGGGCGGCGCTGGCCGATCCTGCGCCATGACCAGGGTGACCGATCCGGCCAGCAAAGCGGCCAGCGTGGAAGCAAGCAGGGTTTTGTGGGACATGGTGGATCTCCTCGACAGGTGGATACAAAAACGTGGAGCTGCCCGATGGGTTGACGCGGGTCGGCGACGGCGATGCATCGCTGCAACCCTTTTGGCGTCGACGGCATCTCAGGGTTGTCGTCCACCCGAGGAGTCCGTCATGCGCCTACTGTTCATCGCAGCCCTGCTGCTTGCTCCCTTCGCAGCGAACGCTGCGCGATGCCAATACGAGGCGCCGCGCCACCTGCAGCTCGACCTGGCCGGTGTCCGTGCGGTGCAGATCGACGTACACGGCCACAACCTGCATGTCACCGGCAGCGACAGCGCCAAGGGCCTGAGCCTGCACGGTCGTGCCTGTGCCTCCGACAAGGCCGCGCTGGACGGCTTGCAGGTCACCCAGCGCCGCGAGGGCGACCAGTTGCTGATCGGCCTGGGTGGCAGCAGCCACTTCAGCTTCCACCTGTTCGGCAGTTCCTACGCCGATCTCGAGGTCAGTGTGCAACTGCCGGCCAGCATGCCGGTGACGGTCAACGTGGGCTCCGGCGACGCCGACGTCAGTGGCATGCAGCAGGTGCACGGCATGGTCGGCTCGGGCGACCTGCACGCGAAGCAGATCAGCGAAAAATTCACCGCCAGCGTGGGCTCGGGTGATGTGAATGCACAAGACATCGGCAGTCTTGCGCTGGGCTCGGTCGGCTCCGGCGACGCCACGGTGGAAGGCATCCGGGGAGATGCCAGGCTGGGCAGCATCGGCTCGGGGGATGTGGTGTTGCGCAAGGTCGGCGGCAGCGTGCATGCCGACACGCTGGGTTCCGGCGATTTCCGCGTGAGCGACGTGGCGGGCGATTTCAGCCTGGGCGCGAAAGGCAGCGGCGACGTCAGCCATTCCGGCGTGAAGGGCAAGGTCGACGTGCCCCACGACGACGATTGACGTAGGAGCGCACCCTGTGCGCGAAAGCTCTTTGCGGACGTTCATCGACAGGAGCATTCGCGCACAGGGTGCGCTCCTACCGGCCGATCCACTGTCAGGCCAGGTAAACCAGCGGCGCGCACA
>SCRF01000075.1 GCA_004322005.1 Rhodanobacter sp.
GCCAGCAGCGCCGAGCCGGTGCGCTGGAACACCCATTGCGCCAGGGTCTGGTCGATTGCGCGTTCGTCGTCGGCGACGGTGTCGGTCATGGGGCGATTCATGCGGCCACCCCCTGGGCGCCGGCGAAGGCATCGTCCAGCGCCTCGATCAACGCGGCCGACCAGCGATGACGCCACACTCCCAGCCCCGGCGCCAGACCCAGCGCGCGGACGAACAGGTACCAGCTGTCGCCCAGTTGGCGTTCGGCCGTATAGCCGTCCAGTCGCTGGCGCAGGTAGCGGTGCAGCGCCACGGTGTAGAGCAGGGCCTGCAGCGGGTAATGATGTTCGGCCATCGCCGCGTCGAGCGCGTCGCCGCGGTAGTCGTGCAGATGCGCACCCAGCCAGTTGGTCTTGTAGTCGAGTACGTGGAAGCGGCCGTCCCATTCCAGGATCAGGTCGGCGAAGCCGGTCAGCATGCCGTTGAGCGTGGTCGCGTCGAGGCTGGCCGGTACCGCGTCGGCCTGGCCGTGCGCGACGCACAGCGCCCGCAGCCGCGCCAGCGGCACCTGCGACACCGGGAACTGGAATTCGAATTCCACGATGCGCCGTTCGTCCGGGATGTCGGTCAGCTTGAGGCCGTCGCCGAGATCGGCCTGGCGCACGCGCTCGATCAGCCGGCCGACCCGTTCCAGCGCCTCGCCCGGCGGCAAGCTGTTGGCCTTGACCGCCTGCGCGGCGAGCTGGGTCTGCAGCAGCTGGCGCTGCCCGGGCCAGACCGGGCCGGGTCTGACCAGTTCCAGCATGCGATGCACGGCATCGCCGAAGCGCGGGCCACGCAGCGGATACAGGGCCAGCAGGCGACTGTCTTCGACGGCGTCTTCGATTTTCTCCGCCGCGATCGCGGGCTCTGCCGTGCCGGTTTCATCGGTGCCGCCGTCGTCGTCGATCACCGCCACGGCAGCCGCGTATCGGGTCAGGCCGCTGAAGCTGTGCAGCCACTGGAACGGGCGCAGGCACGGCAACGGGGTCTGCGTGGCGCGTGGCGAAGCGGAGTCGGCCGGTGCCTGGCAACGGATGAAGGCATCGGCATAGGGTGCCGACACGCGCATGCCGCCCAGTGTTTCTGTCATGGCGGCGAGCGAAGCCTCGCCCTCGGCCAGTTCAAGTTTGCGCTGCGCCTGCACGATCAGCTGATCGATCGCCGCCCATTCCCAGGCGTGCTCGTCGTCGCGGGAAAGCAGGTTGCGATCGACCCAATACACGTGCACCGCGTGCACCGCGCGGGTCAGCGCGACGTAGAGCAGGCGCAGGCGCTCTTCGAGTTCTTCGCGGAAATGCCGGCCGCGGTGTTCGACGAAATCCACCGAACCCAGGTCCACGCAGCGCCGACCCGCATCGTCGTGATAGCGCAGCAGCTTCGGCGAACGTGTGCCCGCGCGATCGCCGATGCGCCACACCAGCGGCAGGAACACGATCGGAAACTCCAGCCCCTTGCTGGCGTGGATGGTCAGCAGCTGCACGCGGCGGGCATCGCTTTCGATGCGCAGCTGGCGCTCGTCGGCCGCATCGGCGTCGCCGTCGCCGCCTTCCTGGCGCATCTGCTGCAGCCAGGCGTACAGCCCATCCAGCCCCTGCCGCGCGCTTTCCTGCGCCGCCAGCAGCTCGCCGAGGTGGCGCAGGTCGGTGAGCACGCGCTCGCCGTCGGGCAGCGCCAGCAAGGCGGCGGCGCGTGTGGCCAGCAGGTCGTCGATCAGCGCCAGCACGCCGCGGCTGCGCACCAGCGCGCGCCAGGCTTCGAAACGTTCCAGTTCAAGCTCGAACGCCGCCGGCCGGGTTTGCCAGGCGCTGAATTGATCCAGCGTCGCGCCGAGCAGACGGGTGGCCAGCGCACCGCGCATGGCCTGGTCGTCATCGGGGTGCAGCACGGCGTAGAGGATCAGCTCCAGCTCGCGCGCGACCGCGCCGGCAAACACGCTACCGCGCCCGCTGCCGACGCAGGGCACGCCGCGCGCGATCAGCCGCGTGCGCAGCGCCACGATCTGCCGGTTGGTCGACAGCAATACCGCGATGTCGCCCGGCGTCACGCGCTCGCCGCCGATCTGCTGGTGCGGATCGTCGAGCAGTTCGGCGATGCGGTTGGCGCAGTCCTCCAGCGCCAGCGACTCCAGTTCGCCAAGTGTCTTCAGCGGCGTGCCGTCCTTGCCCAGCGCGTCGCCGCGGAACGGATGGATCACCAGCGGCTGCGCGACGATCGCGCCGTCGGCGGAGTACGGCTTCTGGTCCGCCTTGGCTGCCGGTTCCACCTGCTGATAGCGGATCTGCGGATGGCCGAAGCCGCCCTCGGTGTGCTGGTACCAGGCGTTCAGTGCCCCGACCAGCGCACGGCTGGAACGGTGGTTGCTGCCCAGCGAGAAGCGCCGGTCGGCCTGTTCGCTGGCGCGCAGGTAGGCCGCGATGTCGCCGCCGCGGAAACTGTAGATCGCCTGCTTGGGGTCGCCGATCATCACCAGCGTGCCGCGCTCGCGATAGATCCGGTCGAAGATCGCGAACTGGCGCTGGTCGGTGTCCTGGAATTCGTCGATCAGCGCCACCGGGAAGGCTTCGAACAATCGCTCGGCCAGCATGTCGTCGCCTTGTTCGCCGCACAGGCGCTGATGGACCGTGTCGATCAGCATGTCGTAGGTGAACACGCGGCGCTGGCGCGCACGGCGCGGCATTTCCGCGCGGCAGGTCTGCGCGGCCTCGGCCAGCACGGCGCCGCGGGTGAGGAGGGTGCGCAGTCCAACCAGCGGGCGCAGCGCTTGCAGCGCCAGGATCAGGGGATGCCCGGCAAGCGTGCCGGCGCTGTCGGCGGCCTCCTGGGCGAGCAGTTTCTCCGGCTCGAAGACCTCGCTGAGCGATTTGGCCAGCTGCGCCTCGTCGTTGTCGCGCAACGCCGGCACGATTTCGCGCAGCCGGCTGCGCAACGCGGCGTTGGCCCGCTTGTACAGGCTTGCGTCGTCGGCCAGCCGCTGCAGTTCGGCGATGGATTGTTCCGTGCGCAGCATCGCGATCCGGCGTTCGAGTTCGGCCAGGCCGCCGGCCTCGATCCGCGCATCGCTATGGTTGGACAGCCCGCCCAGGTCGCGCAGCAGGCCTTCCGGGCCGTCGTTCAGCAGCAGCGCGGCCTCGCGCGGGTCGACGCTGCCGGTCAGATAGCGGCGGCGCCAGAAATCCTCCACGCATTCGCGCTGCAGCTGCTGCTCGTCGAGGAGCTTGTCGCTGGCGAACGCGGCGCCGCTTTCCAGCGGGTAATCGCGCTGGATGCGCTGGCACAGTGCGTGGATGGTCGAGACCGGCGCGCGATCCAGGTCGGTGCGCGCCAGCTGGATGCTGCGCAGGGCGTGGCGGGCGCGATCCGCGTCGGGGCACAGCGCAGCCAGGTAGTTTTCCAGCGAGTTGTCGTCGCCGGCCGGCGCACCAGCGGCCGGCGCGAGCAGCCAGCGTTCGGCTTCGATCAGGCGCCGGCGCAGGCGCTCGCGCAGTTCCTGCGCGGCGGCATCGGTGAACGTGGTCACCAGGATCTGCTCCACCCGCAGCGCGCGCTCCAGCAGCAGGCGCAGGTAGATCAGGCCGATGTTCCAGGTCTTGCCGGTGCCGGCGCTGGCCTCGATCAGGATGCGGCCGTCGAGCGGCATGCGGCGCCAGTCGAGCGGCGGCAGGGCGGTAGACGTCATGGCGTTCCCCGCTGCGCCTGGCGCGGAGCACGACGCTGTAGGAGCGCGCTTGCGCGCGATGCTCTTGCTACGCCCCTGGCAAAGAGCATCGCGCGCAAGCGCG
>SCRF01000076.1 GCA_004322005.1 Rhodanobacter sp.
CGCGGCCCGCGTTGTTCCCGGGTAGGTTGCTGGAGCCAGGCGGCGACGCCTGGCCGAGAGGAATGACTGTCGCGTCGCAAGACGTACAGAACCCGGCTTACAGGCCGACTCCACCTCTTCGCATGACACATCAACCAGCACGGCGCGTTGTCGCGCTGGTTGATGCGTGCGTGTGTGAACGGTGATTCATTCGCAAGTGCGCGCCGGGCGCTCGATCCGCCCACATACGGCTTGAATCGGCGCAGAGGGCCTTGCAAAAAAATCCATGCATTCAAACACCTTGCCGGTGTTCCTGAGAAAACGCTGGATATATGGTCACAATTCTTCCTTTACTCCTTGATTCACAAGCGATTTCCCTTGACAGTCTCATGGGGCGAGACTATCGTGGGTTCCAGTGTGAAATCGTGGGTTTTAGTGGAGTCGACCAATCGTGTTCCAAGGCGAAACCGCCATCACTGTAGACGACAAGGGCCGCCTGGCCATCCCGACCGTGTTTCGGGAGCAGGTGGCGAGCGAGTGCGCCAATCGTCTGGTGATCACCTACAACCCGTTCGAGTCGGGTTGCCTGTGGCTGTTTCCGTACGCGGCGTGGGAACTGGTGCGCGATCAGGTCAATGCGCTTTCCAAGGTCGTCAAGGCTCACCGCGACATGCAGATGAAGCTGGTCGGCGCGGCCGCCGTGGTCGAGCCCGACGGGGCGTCGCGCATCCTGCTGCCTGCCAGTCAGCGCGCCACCACCGGGATCGACAAGAAAGCGGTGCTGCTGGGCATGGGCGACAAGTTCGAGTTGTGGAGCGAACAGGAACACCTGAAAAAGATCCGCCAGACCATCGGCGAAGGCGAGATCACTCAGGCAATGGCGGAATTGCGCCTGTAAGGCGCGATCGGCACGTGGCGGGACGGGAGCGGACTATCCGGCACATGAATTCAGGCTCCAAGCAATTGCGGCACATCCCGGTGATGCTGGGCGAAGCAGTGGAAGGACTGGCCGTGCGCACTGGCGGGCGTTATCTCGATGGAACGTTCGGTCGCGGCGGTCACGCTCGCGCCATCCTCGCGCGCCTTGGCCCCGACGGTCGGCTGTTGCTGATGGATCGCGATCCGCAGGCGATTGCCGCGGCACGCGATGAGTTTGCCGCGGATCCGCGGGTGGCGATCCGGCACGCCAATTTCTCCACGCTGGCCGAGTGGGACGAGACCGCCGCCGGTCTGGACGGCGTGCTGCTCGATCTGGGCGTGTCGTCGCCGCAACTGGATGAGGCGGGGCGCGGTTTCAGTTTCATGGCCGATGCGCCACTGGACATGCGCATGGATCCCAGCCAGGGCGAGAGCGCGGCGGATTTCCTGGCGCACGCCAGCGAGCGCGAGATCACCGAGGTGCTGTGGCAGTATGGTGAAGAGCGTCATGGCCGACGGATCGCCCGCGCGATCGTTGCCGACCGCACCACCACGCCGTTCACCCGCACCGCTCAACTGGCCGCCCTGATCGAGCGCGTGGTCGGCCGGCGCGAGCCGGGCAAGCATCCGGCCACGCGCAGCTTTCAGGCGCTGCGGATCCGGGTCAATGGCGAGCTCGATGCGCTGCAGCAGGGGTTGAACGCCGCGCTGGATCGACTCAAGGTTGGCGGCAGGCTGTCGGTGATCAGCTTCCATTCGCTGGAAGACCGCGCGGTGAAGCTGTTTGTCCGCGACCATTCCGGTCGCGTCAAGAACAGTCGCCGCGGGCCACCGGTACCGGCCATGCCGGCCCGGCTGGCAGCGATCGGCAAGGCGCAGTTTGCTTCCGCCGCCGAGCTTGCGGTCAATCCGCGCGCGCGTTCGGCCGTGCTGCGGGTGGCCGAAAAGTTGCCCGATGGCCGGTTCGATGACGGCCGGCGCGGGGAGGGTCGCGCATGAAGGTGCTCGGCGCACTGTGCCTGCTGTTGCTGCTGGCCGCGGTGCTGGCCAGTGCGCTCGGCGTGGTGTGGACGCGCAACGAAAGCCGCGTCTTGTTTGTCCAGTTGACGGCGCTGCAAAATCGGCGCGATGCATTGAACATCGAATACGGCAAGCTCGAACTGGAGCAGGCGACCTACGCCGAGCCACGCCGGATTGACGACGAGGCGCGGCAGAAACTGGGCATGCTCGATCCGCGCCCGCAAGACATCCGGTTGTTGCGTCGATGATCTGGCGCCGTCACATCGCACCTGCACTGCATGGCCATCGCCGTGCCGCCGGACCCAGCGCGCGCCGGCGCATGGTGCTGGTGGTCGGTTTGCTGGGACTGGCGTCGATCGGGCTGATGGCGCGTGCGTTTGACCTGCAGGTCGTGCGCAAGCAGTTCTATCAGCGCCAGGGCGATGCGCGTTTCCTGCGCGAAATGCCGATCCCGGTTTCGCGCGGAACCATTTTTGACCGCAATGGCGAGCCGCTGGCCGTATCGACGCCGGTGCTGTCGATCTGGGCCAATCCGTCCGAGGTGCTGGAGAACGCCGATCGCATCCCGCAGTTGGCGAAGGTGTTGGGTGTGGATGCCGACGAATTGAAGGATCGACTGGCGCAGCGCGCCGATCGCGAGTTCGTCTACCTGCGCCGGCAGATGGTGCCGGAGGCGGCGCAGGCCGTGCTGAATCTGGGTATCCCCGGCATCAACGGACAGCGTGAGTTCCGTCGCTACTATCCGTCCGGCGAAGTGACCGCGCATGTGCTCGGCTTCACCAATATCGACGATCACGGTCAGGAAGGCCTCGAGCTGGCCTATGACGACTGGCTGTCCGGCAAGCCGGGCGCCAAGCGGGTCATCCGCGACCGTATGGGCCATGTGGTGGAGGATGTCGAGCAGGTACGCGCGCCGAAGCCGGGGCGCAACCTCACGCTCAGCATCGACCGGCGCATCCAGTTTCTCGCCTACAGCGAGCTGAAGAGCGCGCTGGACAAGTTCCAGGCCGATTCCGGTTCGATCGTGGTCCTCGACGTGAAGACCGGCGAAGTGCTGGCGATGGTCAACCTGCCGACCTACAACCCCAATGCCGTCAATGCCAGCAAGCCCGGCCAGCGGCGCAACCGGGCGATGACCGACGTGCTCGAGCCGGGCTCGACGATCAAGCCGGTGCTGATGGCGGCGGCGCTGTCCAGCGGCAAATTCACGCCGACCAGCCCGCTGATCGACACTACTGGCGGCCATTGGTATTTCCAGGGACACGACATTCACGACACCCACGATTACGGCGTGCTGACGCCGACCGGCGTGATCACCAAGTCGAGCAATGTCGGTGCCGCACACATCGCCATGGCCCTGGACACGTCGCTGATGTACGACACCTATCGCGCGTTCGGCTTCGGCAACAGCACCAACAGCGGGTTTCCGGGCGAAGCCTCGGGTTACCTGAAGATCGGCCGCGACTGGCGCCCGCTCGAAAAGGCCATCATGGGCTACGGCTACGGCGTCAACGTGACCGTGCTGCAACTGGCCAATGCCTACGCCACCATCGCCGATGGCGGCGTGATGCACGATCCAAGCTTCATCAAGGCCGACGACAACCCGCCGAAGCAAATCATCTCCCCGGGCGTGGCACATCAGCTGATCCAGATGATGGAAACGGTGACCGGGCCGGGCAGTACCGCCCCGGAGGCGCGCATCGCCAACTACAGCGTGGCCGGCAAGACCGGTACGGCGCACAAGGCCGACGCTGGCGGTTATGCCAAAAGCAGCTACACCGCGGCGTTCGCCGGCCTGGTGCCGGCAAGCAACCCGCGCATGGTCGGCGTGGTGGTGGTCGACAATCCCCGGAAGGGCAGCTATTACGGTGGCGTGGTTGCCGCACCGGTGTTCGCCAAGGTGATGGAAGGTGCGCTGCGCCTGCTCGATGTGCCGCCGGACAACATCGGCCGCTGGTATGTCGGCGGCCCGTTGCAAGGGGCCGGTGGGCTGGTCGGCAGCCAGCCGCCGGTCGATGCGCCGCTTGACGATGCACCGATTGACGGGGGTACGCCATGAGGACCGGCCACCTCGATCAGCTGTTGCTGGGCATCGCCGACGCGCAGGTTGCCACCATGCCGGGTGTCGGCCGCATCGTGGTATCCGGGCTGACCCTGGATTCGCGCCAGGTGCAGCGCGGTGACGCCTTTTTTGCACTGCGCGGTACGCATGGCCATGGCATCGAGTTTGCCGCAGGTGCGGTGCGGCGTGGTGCCCAGGTGGTGCTGGCCGAAGCGCCGGCGGTCGACGTGGCGCCACTCGACGTGCCGGTGTTGTGGATCGACGACCTGCACGACCGGGTCGGCGAAATCGCCGCGCGCTTCTACGATCGCCCGGCCGAGGCGATGCGGATCATCGGCATCACCGGCACCAACGGCAAGACTTCCTGCGTGCAGTTGCTGGCGCAGGCACTGACCCACCTGGGGCATCGGGCGGCCAGCATCGGCACGCTCGGCGCCGGTCTGCATGGCCGGCTTCGCGATAGCGACCGCACCACGCCCGATGCGGTGACGGTCCAGGCGCTGCTGGCGGATTTTCGCGATGCCGGTGCCAGCCATGTGGCGATGGAGGTGTCGTCGCACGCGCTGGAACAGGGCCGGGTGGCCGCGGTCGATTTCGAGGTGGCGGCGTTCACCAATCTCACCCGCGACCACCTGGACTATCACGGCAGCATGGAAGCCTACGGCGCGGCCAAGGCGAAGCTGTTCGCCTGGCCCGGGCTGGAGGCCGCCGTGATCAATATCGACGATGTGTTCGGCGCCGGCCTGGCGACTCGACTGGCGGGCGGCGTGCGCACATTGCGGGTCAGCATGGCCGGCGCCGATGCGGTGGAAATTGCCGCCGGCGGCATCGTCACCTCGGCCGAAGGACTTCGATTCCAGCTGCGCACGCCCTGGGGCGCACGCCGGCTGGACAGTCATCTGCTGGGCCGCTTCAACGTGGCCAACCTGCTCACCGTGGCGGGCTGTCTGGGGGCGCTGGGCGAATCGTTCGAGCGCATCGTTGCCGCGCTGGAGAACCTGCAGCCGGTCAACGGGCGGATGAGCCGGCTTGGCGGCCTGCATGGCCTGCCGCTGGTGGTGGTCGATTACGCGCATACGCCCGATGCGCTGGAACAGGCGCTGACCGCGTTGCGCGCGCATTGCGCCGGCCGGCTGATCTGCGTGTTCGGCTGCGGCGGTGAGCGCGATGCCGGCAAGCGTCCGTTGATGGGAGCGATCGCGGCACGCTTGGCGGATGTCGCGATCGTCACCGACGACAACCCGCGTGGCGAGGATGGCGATGCCATCGTGGCGCAGATCGTCGCCGGCATGGGTGCGCCATCGCCGACGGTCGAGCGCGATCGCGCGAAGGCGATCGGTCGCGCGTTGAAACTTGCGCAGTCCGGCGACGTCGTGCTGATTGCCGGCAAGGGCCATGAAACCTATCAGGATGGCGCCACCGGCAAGCATCCGTTCGACGACCTGGCAGTGGCGCATGCGGCGCTCGAACGGATGATCCGGGAGCCGCGCGCATGATGCGGCTGAGCACCATTGCCGTCTGGACCCATGGCCACCTGCTGGGCGTCGACGCCGAGGCTGTCGGGGTTGCCATCGATACCCGCAAGCTGAAGCCGGGCGAGCTGTTTGTCGCGATCAAGGGCGAGCGGGTGGACGGTCACGACTACCTGGACCAGGCTGCCGCGCGTGGTGCGGTTGCCGCCCTGGTGACGCGCAGGGTCGACAGCCCGTTGCCGCAGGTGCTGGTCAACGACAGCGCGCTGGCGCTGGGCGATCTGGCCAGCGCCGTGCGCGCGCAGCGCAACGTCCGCGTGATCGGCATCACCGGCTCCAACGGCAAGACCACGGTCAAGACGCTGACGGCGTCGATCCTGTCGAGGCAGGGCCGGACGCATGCAAGCAGCGGCAATCAGAACAACGAACTGGGCTTGCCGCTGGCCTTGCTGGGCATGCCGCAGGATGCGGAATTCGCGGTGCTGGAAATGGGCGCGGGCAAACCCGGCGACATCGCCTACCTGGCCGCCATCGCACGGCCCGACATCGGCCTCGTCACGCTCATCGCGCCAGCGCATCTTGAGCGCATGGGCAGCATCGAGGGCGTGGCGGAAACCAAGGGGGCGCTGTATCAGGCGCTGCCCAGCGACGGCATTGCGATCATCAATGGCGATGATGGCTTCGCCAGCTTCTTTGGCGGACTGGCTGGCGCGCGCAAGGTCCTGCGTTTTGGACTGGATCACCGCGCCGATATCGGCGCGGACATCCTCGAACTGCGCGTGGACGGTTCGCGTTTCGTGCTCAGCACGCCGATCGGCGACGCCGAAGTGTCGCTGCCCTTGCCGGGCCGCCACAACATCGCCAATGCGCTGGCCGCCGCGTCGATCGGCGTGGCGCTGGCGGTGCCGCTGGACAAGATCGTCGCCGGGCTGGAGCAGGTGCCGGGCGTGGCCGGCCGGCTCCGGCGCGAAGCGATGGCGGGAGGCTGGACGCTGATCGACGACAGCTACAACGCCAATCCCGGTTCGATGGTCGCGGCAATCGATACCTTGCTGCTGGCTCAGGGCGAGCGCTGGCTGGTGCTGGGCGACATGGCCGAACTGGGCAGCGACGCCCGCGCGCTGCACGCGGACGTCGGCCGGCGCGCGCGCGAACGCGGCGTCGACCGGTTGTTTGCGGTGGGCCCGCTCGGTGCGGCCACCGTCGAGGCGTTCGGCGCGCAGGGCAGGCACTTCGCCGACAAAGCCGCCCTGATCGCCGCGCTGCAGGCGGATCTGCACGGCGGCGTCACCTGCCTGATCAAGGGTTCGCGTTCGGCCGCGATGGAACAGGTGGTAGCCGCACTCGGAAATCATCCGTGCAGCACTGACCAGGACAACGAGGGGGCATCCGATGCTGCTTGAACTGGCGGACTGGATGGCGCGGCACTTCGCTGCGATGCATCTGTTCCAGTACATCACGTTCCGCACGATCATGGCCGCGCTGACCGCGTTGGCGATGTCGCTGCTGCTCGGTCCGCCGATCATCAACAAGCTGGCCGCGATGAAGGCCGGCCAGGTGGTGCGCAGCGACGGACCACAGACCCATCTGATCAAGGCGGGTACGCCGACCATGGGCGGCGTGATGATCCTGCTGGCGGTCATCATCGCCACCTTGCTGTGGGCGGACCTGCGCAATCGCTATGTATGGGTGGTGCTGGCCGTGCTGGTCGCGTTTGGCGTGATCGGCTTCTATGACGACTACAAGAAGCTGGTGCTGAAGGACAGCCGCGGACTGGCCTCGCGCTGGAAATATTTCTGGCAGTCGCTGTTCGGTCTTGCCGCGGCGTGGTTCCTGTTCCACACCGCCACGTTGCCCGCGGAGACGGCGCTGTATGTGCCGCTGTTCAAGCAGGTGGCGCTGCCGCTGGGCGTGGGCTTCGTGCTGCTGGCCTATTTGATGATTGTCGGCTTCTCCAACGCGGTGAACCTCACCGACGGACTGGATGGGCTGGCGATCATGCCGACCGTGCTGGTCTCCGGCGCGCTGGGCATCTTCGCGTATCTGGCCGGCAACAAGGTGTTCTCCGAATACCTCGGGATTCCCTCGATACCGGGCGCCGGCGAGCTGTCGATCTTCTGCGGTGCGCTGTCCGGTGCGGGGCTCGGTTTCCTGTGGTTCAACACCTATCCGGCGCAGGTGTTCATGGGCGATGTCGGTGCGCTGGCGATCGGCGCCGCGCTGGCGACGATCGCAGTGATCGTGCGCCAGGAGATCGTGCTGATCGTGATGGGTGGCGTATTCGTGATGGAGACGGTGTCGGTGATGCTGCAGGTGGCGAGCTTCAAGCTGACCGGCAAGCGCGTGTTCCGGATGGCGCCGATCCATCATCACTTCGAACTGAAAGGCTGGCCCGAGCCACGGGTGATCGTGCGCTTCTGGATCATCAGCGTGGTGCTGGTGCTGGTCGGTCTGGCTACGTTGAAGGTGCGCTGATGACCGACGCCTTCGTCATCGGAATGGAAATGGGACCGGGAACCGGGGACCTGGGGCCGGCAAAGGCACGGCGCCGCGCAACCGTCGTGAGGGTCATGAGCCCGCATTGCGGTCCCTGGTCCCCGGTCCCTGGTCCCCGCAGCGAGGAGCCGCGCCATGTTTGACGCCTCCCAGGCCAAACGCCGCACCGGTCCGCGCGGCAGCTACGATCTGCCGCTGCTGCTCGCGCTGATCGGGCTGGCCAGCATCGGCGTGGTGATGGTGACCTCCAGTTCGATCTCGGTGGCCGACAGCGAACACCTGGGTGCGTTCTTTTTCCTCAAGAGACATCTGGTCTTTCTCGGCCTGGGCCTGATCGCGGCAGGCATGGCGATGCGTACCGAGCTGAAGCTGCTGGAGAAGTACGCATTCCAGCTGATGCTGCTGGCATTCGCGATCTTGCTGGCGGTGTTCGTGCCGCACCTGGGCATGCGCATCAACGGTGCGCGGCGCTGGCTGAATCTGCTGGTGACCACGTTCCAGCCGGTCGAGGCGGTGAAGCTGATCCTGGTGGTGTATATCGCCAGCTATCTGGTGCGCCATCGCGAGAGTGTGGAGACGCGTTTTCTCGGCCTGATCAAGCCGATCGCCGTGGCCGGCATCATCGTGCTGCTGCTGCTGGCACAGCCGGATTTCGGTTCGGCCACGCTGGTGATCGCGGTGACCATCGCGATGGTCTGGCTCGGCGGTGCGCGGCCGATCTTCCTGTTCCTGATGGGGCTGCCGCTGATGCCGCTGCTGTACGTCGCGGCGACCGGTGAAAGTTACCGGATCAGGCGGCTGACCTCGTTCATGGACCCATGGAAAGATCCGTTCAACGACGGTTTCCAGCTGACCCAGTCGCTGATGGCGATCGGCCGCGGCGAGTGGACGGGGGTCGGGCTGGGTTCGAGTGTGTTGAAGCTGTCGTACCTGCCGGAGGCGCATACCGACTTCATTTTCGCCGTCATCGGCGAGGAACTCGGGCTGGTCGGCATCGTGGTGGTGATCAGCCTGTTCGCCGTGGCGGTCGGGCGCGGGCTGTACCTCGGCCTGAAAGGCGTCGAGATCGGCCAGCGCTTCGCCGGTTACATCGCGTTCGGCGCCTCGCTGATGCTGGCGATGCAGGCGATCGTGTCGGTCGGCGTCAACCTCGGCGCGCTTCCGACCAAGGGACTGACCTTGCCGCTGATCAGCTATGGCGGATCGTCGATGGTGCTGACCTGCGCGATGGTCGGCGTGCTGCTGCGTGCCACGTTCGAGATCAACCGTGCCATCGATGCGCGGCAGATGGCCACGCGCATGCCGGCGTTGAAAGTGGCTGAAGCGGAAGTCGCGGTGAAGCCGCGCGAGGCGGTGGCTGCATGAACACGATACGCCAGGCGCCCGTGATGATCATGGCCGGCGGCACCGGTGGCCACATCTTTCCCGGCCTGGCGGTGGCCGAATGCCTGCGTGCGCAAGGAGTGCCGGTAGTCTGGCTCGGCGCCGCGGGCGGCATGGAGGGCACGGTGGTGCCGGCGCACCAGATCGAGTTGCACAGCGTCGCCGTGGGTGGCCTGCGCGGCAAGGGCTTGCGCACCCGGTTGCTGGCACCGCTGATGCTGCTGCGTGCGCTGTCCGCCTCGCTGCTCGTGCTGAACAAGGTGAAGCCGCGCAGTGTGCTGTCGATGGGCGGCTACGTGGCCGGTCCCGGCGGGCTTGCCGCATGGTTGTTGCGGCGGCCGCTGCTGGTGCACGAGCAGAACCGCGTGGCGGGGTTCACCAATCGCCGGCTGGCGGGTATCGCCAGGCGCGTGCTGAGCGGTTTCGCCGATGCGTTGCCGCGGGCCGAGTGGGTCGGCAATCCCGTGCGTGCGGCGATTGCGGCGCTGCCCGCGCCGCTGCAGCGGATGGCCGGCCGCAGCGGCAGGCCGCGCTTGCTGGTGCTGGGCGGCAGTCTCGGTGCGCGCGCCCTGAATCTGGCCGTACCGCAGGCGCTGGCCCGGTTGACCCCGGTGCAGCGTCCGGAAGTGCTGCATCAGTGCGGCAGCCGTGGTCTGGACGAAGCGCGCCAGGCGTATGCCGAAGCCGGCGTCGAGGCCCGGGTGGTGCCGTTCATCGACGACATGGCAGGCAGCTATGCCTGGGCCGATCTGGCGCTCTGCCGGGCCGGCGCGCTGACCCTGGCCGAACTTGCCGCCGCCGGTCTGGGCGCCTTGCTGGTGCCATACCCGCATGCGGTGGACGACCACCAGACGCGCAATGCCGAAACGCTGGTTGCCGCGGGTGCGGCCGAATTGATCCCGGAGGGCCATCTGAACATGGAACCGTTGGCGCAGCGCCTGGAAACGCTGCTGGACGATCGCGCAAAGCTGCTCTCGATGGCGGTTGCCGCCCGCACCCTGGCCAAGCCCGATGCGGCACAGGCCATCGCTGCCGCATGTATCGAAGCCGCCAGCATGGAGGGGGCCGCATGACATCGCGTCGACTGCATGCGCACGAAGATCTGATGAGCACGTTCCGCCGGGTGCACTTCATCGGCATCGGTGGCGTCGGCATGAGCGGCATCGCCGAGGTGCTGCACAACCTCGGCTATGCGGTGTCGGGATCCGATCGCGCGAACTCGCCGACCGCGCAGCGGCTGCAGCAGCTGGGCATCGACGTGCAGGTCGGGCATGCCGCGGAACACGTCGGCGATGCCGACGTGGTGGTGACCTCGAGCGCGATCAGGCAGGACAATCCGGAGCTCATCGCCGCCCGCGCTGCGCGCATTCCAGTCATTCCGCGCGCCGAGATGCTGGGCGAACTGATGCGTTTTCGCCGTGGCGTGGCGATCGCCGGCACCCACGGCAAGACCACCACCACCAGCCTCACCGCCAGCGTGCTGGCCGAGGCCGGTTACGACCCGACGTTCGTGATCGGCGGCCAGTTGAACGCGGCCGGGGCGAATGCGCGGCTCGGTACCGGCCAGTATCTGGTCGCGGAAGCCGATGAATCCGATGGGTCGTTCCTGCTGCTGTCGCCGGTGATCGCCGTGGTCACCAACATCGACGCCGATCATCTGGAGAACTACGGCGGCGATTACGCGATGCTGAAAAAGGCGTTCGCCGATTTCCTGCACCGGCTGCCGTTCTACGGTCTGGCCGTGCTGTGCATCGACGATGCGGAAGTCGCCGAACTGGCACGCTCCACGCCGCGCCGCGTGATGACCTACGGCATCGAGGCGCAGGACGCCGACGTGCGGGCGCTGAACCTCAGCCAGCAGGGTTTCGAGATGCGCTTCGACCTTGTCCTGCCCGGTCGTGCCGAGCCGTTGCCGGTGATGCTCAACCTGCCGGGCCGGCATAACGTGCTCAATGCGCTGGCCGCCGCCACGATCGGCTGGCAGCTCGGCGTCGAGGCCGAGGCGATCGCCCGTGCGCTGGCGCACTTCCAGGGTGTCGGCCGGCGCTTCCATGCTCGCGGCGAAATCGCCCTGGACAAGGGCACGGCGCTGCTGATCGACGACTATGGCCATCACCCGCGCGAGCTGGCGGCGGTGTTCGCGGCAGCGCGCGGCGGCTGGCCGCGGCGGCGGCTGGTGGTCGGATTCCAGCCGCACCGCTACAGCCGCACGCGCGACCTGCTGGACGACTTCGCCAACGTGCTGGCCGAGGTCGACGTGCTGGTGCTGACCGACGTCTATCCGGCCGGCGAGGCGCCGATTGCCGGTGCCGACGGCCATGCGCTGGCACGGGCGGTGCGCGCGCGCGGCAAGGTCGATCCGGTGCTGATCGAGCATCCGCGCGAATTGAAAGACACCTTGCCGGCACTGCTGCGCGACGGCGACCTGTTGTTGCTGCTTGGCGCGGGCGACATCGGTGCGGCAGCCCTGGAACTGGCGCAAGTGGGACATTTGAAAACGAGGGAGGCGCGGTGATGGCAATGCAATCGGGCGGACGGGACCGGGGGACAGGGACCGGCAGAGCGGCTCCGGCTTCGACCGGTCCCCGGTCCCTGGTCCCGGCGCAATTCGGTCGCGTCGCCGTGGTGATGGGCGGCAGTTCGGCCGAGCGCGAGGTATCGCTCGATTCCGGCCGCAACGTATTGGCCGCGCTTCTCGCACGGGGCATCGACGCGCATGCGATCGACGGCATCCCGGCGCTGCTCGATGCGCTGCGCGCCGGCCACTTCGCCCGTGTGTTCAACATCCTGCACGGCCAGCATGGCGGCGGTGAGGACGGCGTGCTGCAGGGCGCGCTGGAATCGCTCAACGTGCCCTATACCGGCTCGGGCGTGCTCGGCTCGGCGTTGTCGATGGACAAGATCCGCTCCAAGCGGGTGTGGCAGTCGCTGGGATTGCCGACGCCGAAATTCGTCGCGCTGCCGCGCGGCGCCACCGGATCGGCTCCGGGGCAGGCCGTGCACGCGGCGGCGCGGCAGGTCGGTTTTCCCTTGATCGTGAAGCCGGCCAGCGAAGGCTCCAGCGTGGGCGTGACGCGCGTGTTCGCGGAGCGGGATCTGGACGCCGCGGTGACCCTGGCTGCGAAATATCCGGGCGATCTGCTGATGGAAACGCTGATCGAGGGCGACGAGCTGACGGTGGCGATCCTCGGTCGCGAAGTGTTGCCAAGCATCCACATCGTGCCGCAGGCGGCCTTCTACGACTACAACGCCAAATACGTCGCCGAGGATACCCAGTACATCTGCCCGGGCCTGCAAGGTGCCGCCGCGGACGATCTGGCCAGGCTGTCGCTGGCCGCCTTCGATGCGCTCGGCTGCACCGGCTGGGGCCGGGTCGACGTGATGCGCGACCAGGCCGGCCGCAACTGGCTGCTGGAAGTGAACACGGCACCGGGCATGACCTCGCACTCGCTGGTGCCGAAGGCCGCTGCGGCCGCCGGCATCGATTACCCGGAACTGTGCTGGCGCATCCTGGAGACGAGCTTCGATCGGGACCCGGGACCGGGGACCGGGGACCGGCAGAGCAGCTCCGGGGGAGGCGCTCCATGAGAGGACTCATCCGACCTGTCGCCTGGTGTCTGGCCATCGCACTGGTGCTGCTGCCGATCGTCGGCGTGCTGCGCGGATGGTTTGCGGCCAACCGCTGGCCGGTGACCCAGCTGACCGTGCAGGCCGAGTTCAAGCATGTAAGCGCGGCGCAGATCCGCGCCGCCGTGATGCCGCACCTGGGCAACGGTTTCTTCGCGCTTGACCTGGTCGCCGTACAGCAGGCGGTTGCCGGCTTGCCCTGGGTCCAGTCGGTGGAGGCAAGCAAACGCTGGCCGGACACCTTGGTGCTGCGCGTCCACGAGCGTCATCCGTTTGCCCGCTGGAACGACCGGCAGCTGATCAGTCAGCAGGGCATGGTATTCGACGCGCCGGGGGCCGATAACGGCAGCACGCTGCCGCACCTGCAGGGGCCGGATGCGAGATTGGCCGAAGTGGTGAGTTTCTATGCGCAAATCCGCAAGGCATTTGCCGCCACCCATCTGCAGATCACCGGGGTCGTGCTCACCGAGCGCGGCAGCTGGAGCGTGACCACCGCCAGCGGCGCGCAGATCGTGATCGGCGACCGCGATCAGGCCAGCCAGCGGTTGCAGCGTTTCCTCGGTGTCTATCCGCAGTTGATGGCCGGTCACACCGACGCTTTCAGCTACGCCGATCTTCGTTACACCAATGGATTTGCCGTGCGCTGGCCGCCGTCGCCGGTCGCGCCCCACGCTGGAGGCTCGCCCCGAACATGATGATCTCCCTATGAAGCCGCGCAACGACAAACAGCTGGTGGTGGGCCTCGATATCGGCACCTCGAAAGTGGTGGCGATCGTCGGCGAGTACGAACCGGGCGAGCCGATCACCGTGATCGGCATCGGCACGCATGTGTCGCGCGGCATGAAGCGTGGTTCGGTGGTCGACATCGAGTCGACCGTGCACTCGATCCAGCGCGCGGTGGAAGAGGCCGAACTGATGGCCGGGTGCGATATCCGCTCGGTGTATGCGTCGATCTCCGGCAGCCATCTGGAAACCCGCAATTCGCATGGCAACGCGGCGATCCGCGACCGCGAGGTGACCGCGAGCGATCTGGACCAGGTGCTGGAAGCGGCCAGCGCGGTGGCGATCCCGGCCGATCGCAAGGTGCTCTACAAGGAGTCGCAGGAATACCGCATCGACGGCCAGGACGGCATCCGCTCGCCGGTCGGCATGAGTGGGGTGCGACTGGAGGCGAACGTGCACCTGGTCACCGGCGCGGCGGCGGCAGTGCAGAACATCACCAAATGCATCCAGCGCTGCGGGTTGTCGGTGGACGAACTGGTGCCATCGGCACTGGCCAGCGCCAAGGCGGTGCTGACCGACGACGAGCGCGAGCTGGGCGTGTGCCTGGTCGACATCGGTGCCGGTACCACCGACATCGCGATCTACACCCAGGGCTCGATCCGCTACACCGGGTCGCTGCCGGTGGGTGGCGACCAGGTCACCAGCGACATTGCCTACGGCGTGCACACGCCGACCGCGCATGCGGAGGAAATCAAGATCAAGTACGCCTGCGCGCAGACCGGCCTGGCGCATGCCGAGGAGACCATCCAGGTACCCAGCGTCGGCGATCGCCCACCGCGCCGGCTCGCCCGGCAGTCGCTGGCGCAGAGCGTGCAGGCGCGCTACGAGGAAATTTTCGAAATGGTGCAGGACCAGTTGCGTCGCTCGGGTTATGAAAGCCTGGTCGCCGCCGGCGTGGTGCTGACCGGCGGCGCCTCGAAGATGGAGGGTGCGCTGGAGCTGGCCGAGGAGATCTTCCACAAGATGGTGCGCATTGGCGTACCGCAGCAGATCAGTGGTCTGGGCGATGTCGTCTCCAGTCCGCTGCATGCCACCGGGGTGGGGCTTCTGCTGCATGGCGCGCGCGCAGGCGGCATGCGGGTCAGCGGTCCGGTCGGCGGCAGCGTCGGCAGCCTGATCGAGCGGCTGCGCGGCTGGGTGACCAGGAATTTCTGATGGTGCGCGACCGTTTTTTCAGGGTGATGCAGGAGGCATCACCAGGGGTGAAAGGATCTTCGCCCGGCACCGGGGACCGGCATGAGCCGCGATCCCCGGGTTACAACGACAACAACTCTACGGAGGACGGGAAATGTTTGAACTGATTGATAAACTCGCACCCAATGCGGTGATCAAGGTAATCGGGGTGGGCGGTGGCGGTGGCAATGCCGTGGCCCACATGCTCAATGCCAATATCGAAGGTGTCGAATTCATCGTCGCCAACACCGATGCGCAGGCGATGACCAGCTGCGGCTCGCGCACCCATCTGCAGCTGGGCGGCAACGTGACCAAGGGTCTGGGTGCCGGCGCCAATCCGGAAGTGGGCCGGCAGGCGGCACTGGAAGATCGTGAGCGCATCGAGGCGATGCTGGAAGGTGCCGACATGGTGTTCATCACCGCCGGCATGGGTGGTGGCACGGGCACCGGCGCCGCGCCGGTGGTGGCGCAACTGGCCAAGGAGAAAGGCATTCTCACCGTGGCGGTGGTGACCAAGCCGTTTCCGTTCGAAGGACGTCGACGGATGCAGGTCGCATTGAAGGGCATCGAGGATCTGTCGCAGCATGTCGACTCGCTGATCACCGTTCCCAACGAGAAACTGCTCAGCGTGCTCGGCCGCGAGGTCACGCTGCTGAATGCGTTCAAGGCGGCCAACGACGTGCTGCAGGGTGCCGTGCAGGGCATCGCCGACCTGATCACCGCACCGGGCCTGATCAACGTCGATTTTGCCGATGTGCGCACGGTGATGTCGGAAATGGGTCTGGCGATGATGGGCTCGGGTACCGCCTGTGGCGACGATCGTGCGCAGGCAGCCGCCGAGGCAGCGATCAAGAACCCGTTGCTGGAGGACGTCAACCTCAACGGCGCCTGCGGCATTCTGGTCAATGTCACGGCGGGCCCGAACCTGACCATGCGCGAGTTCGACGAGATCGGCCGGATCATCCATGATTTCGCCAGCGAAGACGCCACGGTCGTGATCGGCACCTCGCTCGATCCCGGCATGAAGGACGATGTGCGCGTCACCGTGGTTGCTACCGGACTCAATCGTGCGGCGGCATCTCGTCAGCCGATCCGGATCGTCGAGACACAACAGGTGCAGATGCGGCCCCGGCCGGTGGTGCTGCGTACCGGCAGCGGCAATGAGGTGGTCGATTATGCGCAGCCGGAACAGCCGGTTGCCCATCAGGGTCGTATGGATACCGGCTCCGCCGGCGGCAAGGGTACCGAACCGGGATTCGACTATCTGGATATCCCGGCCTTCTTGCGTCGTCAGGCCGATTGAATGCGACCAGACTGAATGTGACCAGTGTTAAGGAAACGCGATGAATTGAACGAATGCCTGCCCACACGGTCCATGCTTGGATGGCGTGTACGCAGGGGGTATTTGCGCTATCGGTCGATCTCGCCCTGAACGAGTGCCAGCGTGGGCTGCAGCGGGATTGGTGATGCCAGTCCGGCTACCGTTTGTGCTGGGGGAGGAGAATTGTGCGACCGGAATGAAGAATGACCAGCCGAGCGCGCTTACCCGTGCTGGTCGGTTCGAGGCGCCGTGCCGGATTCCCGTCCCTGGCACGGGTTTCGCATTGATATTGCAGGATTTTGTCATGCGAGCCGTGCCATCAGGGTGGCGGCTTTCGTGGATGAAGAAAGCATGAAAGTTTAATCAGACTGTACGGTACGGTTTGCTTTCACCGCAGGTTAAAACTGTGTTAGCATCCGCCCCTGATTGGCTGCTGCCTATACAGGTACCACTATCCAATGATCAAGCAGCGTACGCTCAAGAACATCATCCGGGCCACCGGTGTCGGCCTGCACACCGGTGACAAGGTGTACATGACGCTGCGTCCGGCGGCGCCGAACACCGGCATCATTTTTCGCCGTACGGATCTCGATCCGCCGGTGGACATTCGCGCCCGCCAGGACAATGTTGGCGACACGCGTCTGTCGACCACCTTGATCAATGGCGACGTGCGGGTGTCCACGGTCGAGCATCTGCTTTCGGCAATGGCCGGTCTGGGCATCGACAATGCTTACGTCGACCTGTCGGCACCCGAAGTGCCGATCATGGACGGCAGTGCCGGACCGTTCGTGTTCCTGCTGCAATCAGCCGGCATCGAAGAGCAGAACGTGGCCAAGCGATTCATCCGCATCAAGAAGCCGATCAAGGTGCAGGATGGCGACAAGTGGGCCAGCTTCGACCCGTTCGAGGGTTTCAAGGTCGGCTTTTCGATCGACTTCAACCACCCGATCATCAGCAAACGCACTTCACGTGCGGAGATCGACTTCTCCACCACATCCTTCGTCAAGGAAGTCAGTCGGGCACGCACGTTCGGTTTCATGCGCGATATCGAGATGCTGCGCGAGCACAACCTGGCATTGGGCGGCTCGATGGACAATGCCGTGGTGCTGGACGACTACCGGGTATTGAACGAGGACGGCTTGCGTTACGAGGACGAATTCGTCAAACACAAGATTCTCGATGCCATCGGCGATCTGTACCTGCTCGGCCACAGCCTGATCGGTGCCTATCACGCGCACAAGTCCGGTCACGAACTCAACAACAAGCTGCTGCGTACGCTGATGGCCGACGCATCGGCATGGGAAGAGGTCAGCTATCAGGACGATCCGGCAACCTCGCCGATCTCCTATGCCCATCCCGCCCAGGCGATCTGAGCCACCTTAGAAGCACGCCAGCTGGCGCCAGGCACGCCCGAAACGGCCGCATCGAAAGATGTGGCCGTTTCTGATTGTGTGATCCGGATTCGTTCGGCCGCATGTAAATCACGGATTGATCACGTGCTCTGGTATGGGGGTTCCATGCATGGTATAAAACGGCACCTTGCGAAAAGCCTGCGGCGAATATGCGGGTTATGGCGCACGGGAATGGCGATGCGATGCGGGCTGCCGGATGCGTGGCATCCCTTCAGGAAGCAGCCTTCAGGAATCAGCGATTTCGGCGAGGGACGCCAGCTCAAGGAACAGCACCCGCATTTCGGGGTCTGTAAAGGATGCGGCGGCGGCCCTGAGATGGGTGGCTGCGGCAGGCGAAAGCGGTTTTGATCGTACCGGTTCTTTTGCGGCCGGCGGTTGGGGGACCACTTTCACGGTGACTGAACTGGCGCACGTGCCGATGGCATGTGCGGCGGCAAGGATCTGCGTTTGCATCAAGCGCAGACGCGATGCCCAAGCCGGTGAAGACGCCAGAAAGACGAGGCGGTCGTTGCGCAGGTTGGCGAATTTCACCTGCTCGCGCAATGGAGACGGCAGCGTCTGGCGCAGGGCGCGATCCAGCGCTTCCAGCACGTCGGCCTTTTTGGCCAGTGTGGCGAAGGAGCCACATTCGGCAATGGATTTCGGTCCGTTGCCGCGGCGGCGGGAAGTGGCGGGAGTGACGTTCTGCATGGTGCCGGTATTCGACCTTGGACAGGCATGCAAATCATACTCGTCTCACGCGCCAGGAAATTGCCCAGGATTCTCGATCTGGCAGATCGGCGCCTTCGCTTGAAGCTGTTTGTCCTGCTGGCAATCGCACTGCTGGCGTGTGTGGGAGCAGGTGTGGCGCTGGCGTTGACCGTGGCCAGTCCGCGTGATCGGGCATTGGGGCAGATCCATGATCTGCAGCAACAGATCCGGCGGCAGAACGCCCAACTGGTCGATGTGCGCAAGGATGCCCAGCGCGGGGTGAATGCGCTGGCAGTCAAACTCGGTCAGTTGCAGGCGCAGTCGACCCGTTTGAACGCATTGGGCGAACGTCTGGCCCAGGCTGCCAAGCTCGACGACGGCGAATTCAATTTCAGTCAGCCACCGGCCGTGGGTGGCGTCGAAGATTCCAGCGGGAGGGCGTACGCATTGCCGCAGGTGCTCGACAGCAGCATCACCCGGCTGGCCAGCCAGTTCGATATCCAGCAGGCGCAGTTGTCGGCGCTGCAGAGCCTGTTGCTCGATGCGAAGATCGAATCGAATCTGAAGCCAACCGGGATGCCCGTGCAAGGCTATATTTCGTCCTACTTCGGGGTGCGCCCGGATCCGTTCAACGGTCTTGCCGCAATGCATACCGGCATCGACATTGCCACTCCCTATGGCACGCCGGTTCATGCGGTGGCCGAAGGGATGGTGACGTTTGCCGGGGTGCGCAGGGGTTACGGCAATGTGGTCGAGATCGATCATGGCAACGGCTACATGACGCGCTATGCGCACAACAGCAAACTCGAAGTGCACCCGGGCCAGCATGTCCAGGTCGGCGAAGTGATCGCCAAAGCCGGCTCGACTGGCCGCTCGACGGGCCCGCACGTTCATTTCGAGGTCTGGTACGACGGCCGCGTGGTCAATCCGCTGGCCTTTGTGCGCAATCACCGGTAGCGGGACCAGGGACCAGGGACCAGGGACCAGGGACCAGGGACCAGGGACCAGGGACCAGGAACCAGGAACCAGGAACCAGGAAGAGCGGGGCCGGCAAGCTCTAGCTTTCCGGTCCCCGGTCCCCATTCCCCTCCGCTCCGCTCCCCATTCCCACTTGAATCCCTCGCTTGTTGCCGCCATCCCGGTTGGCTGGACTCGGTGTAGTACCATGTCCGTTTCGCCCGTGCCAGTTGCGGGCAATCTGTTCCCCAACCCGGAAGATCGATGTTCAACCGTGCCCTGACCAGCCTGTTCGGTAGCCGCAACGAGCGCGTGCTGCGCCAGCTTTCCAAAACCGTCAACCGGATCAATGCGCTGGAGCCCGAATTCGAGAAGCTCGGCGACGACGCACTGCGTGGCAAGACCGCCGAATTCAAGCAGCGAATCGCCGCAGGCGAATCGCTGGACAAATTGTTGCCGGAAGCCTTTGCGGTGGCACGAGAGGCGGCCAAGCGGACGCTCGGCATGCGCCCGTACGATGTGCAGCTGATCGGCGGCATGGTGCTGCATTCGGGAAAGATCGCCGAGATGCGCACCGGCGAAGGCAAGACCCTGGTCGCCACGCTGCCTGTCTATCTCAATGCGCTGGCCGGCAAGGGTGTGCATGTGGTCACCGTCAACGACTACCTGGCACGGCGTGACTCCGCGCAGATGGGCAAGCTGTACAACTTCCTGGGGCTCAGCGTCGATGTCGTGTATCCGGGCATGGATCACGCCGACAAGAATGCCGCCTACGCCGCCGACATCACCTACGGCACCAACAACGAATTCGGTTTCGATTTCCTGCGCGACAACATGGCGTTGAGCAAGGAACAGCGCTATCAGCGCGGCCTCAACTACGCGATTGTCGATGAGGTGGACTCGATCCTGATCGACGAGGCGCGCACGCCGCTGATCATTTCCGGTCCGACCGAGGATTCGCCGCAACTTTATATCGCGCTGAACAAGATCGTTCCGCAGATGGTTCGCCAGCCGGAGGAAGAAGCCCCCGGCGACTACTGGGTCGACGAGAAGCAGAAACAGGTACACCTGTCCGAGGAGGGCATGCAGCACGCCGAGGAGCTGTTGCGTGCAGCCGGGGTACTCGAACAGGACAGCGGCCTGTACGATTCGAAGAATCTGGCGGTGGTGCATCACCTCAACGCAGCCTTGCGTGCCAACGGCATCTATCAGCGCGACGTGGATTACATCGTGCGCGACGGCGAGGTGATCATCGTCGATGAATTCACCGGCCGCACCCTGGCCGGCCGGCGCTGGTCCGACGGCTTGCATCAGGCCGTGGAGGCGAAGGAAGGCGTGCCGATCCAGCGCGAGAACCAGACACTGGCGACAGTGACATTCCAGAATCTGTTCCGCATGTACAAGAAGCTGGCCGGCATGACCGGCACGGCCGATACCGAGGCGTTCGAGTTCCAGAGCATCTACGGCCTGGAGGTGGTGGTGATCCCCACCCACAAGCCGATGATCCGCAAGGACAACTCGGACATGATCTTCCTGTCGCAGGCGCCGAAATACCGATCGGTGATCGAGGACATCAAGGATTGCCACAAGCGCGGTCAGCCGGTGCTGGTCGGCACCACCTCGATCGAGGTGTCCGAGTTGCTCTCGGGCCTGCTGACCAAGGCAAAGGTGCCGCACGAAGTACTCAACGCCAAGCAGCACGAACGGGAGGCGCACATCGTGGCGCAGGCCGGCGCGCCCGGTCAGGTCACCATCGCCACCAACATGGCTGGCCGCGGCACCGACATCGTGCTTGGCGGCAGCCTGGATGCGGCCCTCGCGGCGCTGCCGGCCGATGCCAGCGAGATGGATCGCCAGCGCGTCAAGGCCGAGTGGAAAAAGCGGCACGAGCAGGTAGTCGCCGCCGGCGGACTGCACATCATCGGCACCGAGCGGCACGAGTCGCGGCGCATCGACAATCAGCTGCGCGGTCGTTCCGGCCGCCAGGGCGATCCGGGTTCGTCGCGTTTCTACCTGTCGCTGGAAGACAACCTGCTGCGCATCTTCGGCGGCGAAGGCCTGGTCCGCTGGATGAAGCGGTTCGGCATGAAAGACGACGATGCGCTGGAGGATCGCATGATCAGCCGGCAGATCGAGAAAGCGCAGCGCAAGGTCGAACAGCACAACTTCGACATCCGCAAGCACCTGCTGGAGTTCGACGATGTCGCCAACGACCAGCGCAAGGTGATCTATCGCCAGCGCGACGAGCTGCTCGAGGGCGAGGATGTCTCGGCCACCGTCGCCGACATCCGCGAGGACGTGGTGCAGTCGATGGTGCGCGCGCATGTGCCGGCCGAAAGCATCGACGAGCAGTGGGATATCGTCGGCCTCGACCGTGAACTGGAAAGCGAGTTCGGCCTGTCGCTCGATCTGAAACAGTGGGTCGAACAGCAGCACGAGATCGATGCCGAGATGATTCTCGAGCACGTCACCGCTGCGATGAACGAATTCTTCCAGGCGAAGGAGGCGCAGATCGGCAGCGACACCATGCGTCAGCTCGAAAAGCACATCATGCTGACCGTGGTCGACAATGCCTGGAAGGATCATCTGTCGAACATGGATTACCTGCGCCAGGGGATCTATCTGGTCGGTTACGCCCAGCAGGATCCGAAGCAGGCTTTCAAGCGCGAGTCGTTCAAGCTGTTTTCCGAGATGCTCGACCGGATCAAGGCCGAGGTCGTGCAGATGCTGGCGCGGATCCGGATTCGCAGCGAGGAGGAGGTTGCGGCGATGGAGGCGGAACAGCTGCGCATGGCGGAGCGTCTGCAGAAACAGATGCTGGCTACCGGCGGCGGTGCGCCAGCCGGGGCGTACGCGGGTGCAGCAGCAGCAGGGGCGGCCGCCGGCGACACCGGTGTCGCGCAGACGCCTGTACATCACGACGGGCCGAAGGTCGGGCGCAACGAGCCGTGCCCGTGCGGCTCCGGCAAGAAATACAAACACTGCCACGGCCAGCTGGCCTAGGCTAGCCTAGGAACGAGTCGAGAAAAGTGAGAGACGAGTGGCGAGAAGCTCGTTCCCTGCAATGCCGACATAAAAAACGAGAGCTATGCCCATGCCCGAATGGCACTTGCTTAAGCGTCGTCATCCCCGCGAAAGCGGGGATCCAGTGCCTTCCGTGGCCTCCTGACGCTTAAAGGCGCTGGATGACCGGCTTCGCCGTTGTAAAGCGCCTCCCGCTTTCGCGGGAATGACGAAAAACTTGATTTCGCGCTTAAGCAGTGCCATTCGCCTATACCCTCGTTTTTCAGGCGTGGCTCCTGGTGGAGGGGGCGGGACATCGTGGAGTGAAAGGCGCACTCTCACTCCTCACTCCTCACTCCTCTTCACTCACTCACTCACTCACTCTTCGCCCCGCGCTGGTCAATCCTCGGCGCCCGGTGGCCGCTTGCGGCCCGGTTCGGCATCGACCACGGTGTATTGCGGCTCCTCTCCGTCCAGCCGCAGCGCCGTGAGCTGCCCGCCCCATACGCAACCGGTGTCGATGGCATACACGCCGAGTCCGGCGAAGCGGCCCAGCATCGACCAGTGGCCGCAAACGATGCGGGTATCGCGGCGGCGCATGCCGGGAACCTCGAACCACGGATACAGTCCGGCTTTCTGCGTGCCCGGGATGCCCTTGGCGTCGAAATCGATGCGACCGTTGATGTCGCAATAGCGCATCCGGGTCATGGTGTTGATCGTCGCGCGCTGGCGATCCAGTCCCTGCAGACGGCTTGACCAGAGGGCGGGCCGGTTGCCGAACAGGTTGCGCAGCAGGCGCGGGTGGCGTGGGCTGGACAGCTCGCGTTCGACATCCTGTGCCGCGCGCAGGGCCTGACGCAGGGTCCACATCGGCGCCAGCCCGGCATGCACCATCGTCCAGTTGAGCTGTTCGTCATGGTGCAGCAATTTCTGTGAGCGCAACCACTCGAACAGCACCGGCGCATCGTCGGCAAACAACACCTCGCGCAGTTCCGGGTTCACCCTTGCCTGCGCGTCGGGACGCCGCTGCGCGATTGCCAGCAGACTCAGGTCGTGGTTGCCGAGGGTGACCACGCTGCACTCGCGCAGACTGTGGATCAGCCGCAAGGTATCCAGCGACCGGCCGCCGCGGTTGACCAGGTCGCCACAGAACCACAGGCGATCCCGCGCGGAATCGAACCGCAGCTTGTCGAGCAGACGTTGCAGCTCGGGATAGCAACCCTGCACGTCGCCGATGGCGTAGGTAGCCATGTCAGGTCCGGACCATCAATGCAGCGTGCGCGGAATGGACAGGGTGAAGGTGGGGATCGGTGCGTCGAATTCCGTGCCGTCGTCCGCCAGCATCTGATAGCTGCCGCCCATGGTGCCAACCGGAGTCTCCAGCACGGCGCCGGAGGTGTATTCGAAATCATCGCCCGGCCGCATCCATGGCTGTTCGCCGACCACGCCGTCGCCGCGCACTTCCTCCACCTTGCCATTGGCATCGGTGATCATCCAGTGGCGGGTCAGCAGGCGTGCCGGCATGTTGCCGGCGTTGCGCAGGGTGACGGTATAGGCGAAAACGTAGCGATTGTCACCGGGCTTCGATTGATCGGGGACGAAGCGGGTTTCGACCTGCACGTCGATCGTGTAGGAAGATTTTTCAGTCATGTCCGGATTGTAAGGCCTGTCGCGGCGATTGGGGCGAGACGAATCACAAGCGGCCTGCATGGACCTTGGCCAGTCGCACGAAGTCCGCCGGCGCGAGCGTTTCGGCGCGGGCCCCGGGGTCGACATCGGCGCGACGGATCGCGTCGCTGTCCAGCAACTGCTTGAGTGCGTTGCCGAGGGTCTTGCGCCGTTGCGCGAAGGCGGCCTTGACCACGGCGTAGACATCGTCGGGATTGGCGTCGTGCAGTTCGTCCGGCGGCAGCGGCAGCAACCGCACCACGGCAGACTCCACTTTCGGCGGCGGACGGAAGGCTTCGGGCGGTACGGTGAACAGCGGCTCGACCCGGCAGACCAGCTGGAGCATCACGGATAGCCGTCCATACACCTTGCTACCCGGTACCGCGGCCATGCGTTCGACCACTTCCTTCTGCAGCATGAAGTGCATGTCCTGGATCGCCGGGAAATGCTCGGCGCAGTGGAACAGGATCGGACTGGAAATGTAGTAGGGCAGGTTGCCGGCGATGCGCAGCCGTTCCACCCCGTGACTGTGCGCGAGTGCCGTGAAGTTCACCTTGAGCACGTCGGCATGGATGATGTGCAGCTCGCCCGCGGCGCTGGCCCGCGCCTGCAGGTCGGGAATCAGGTCGGTATCGAGCTCGATCGCCGTGAGCTTGCCGGCGGCCTTGAGCAAGGGGAGCGTCAGTGCGCCCTCGCCGGGCCCGATCTCGACCACGAAGTCCGATGCCTTCGGCGCCACCGCACTGACGATGCGCTCGATGTAACGTCGATCGTGCAGGAAGTGCTGGCCGAAACTTTTCTTGGGGTGGGCGTTCATGGCCTTGTCGCTTTCGGCAGGCGTGGCCCCTCATCCCGGCCTTCTCCCCGACGGGGAGAAGGGGAATGAGTGGCGCTGCGTGCCACGAGTTCCAATGCCATGCTGGCTGCGGCGATCAGGCTGGCCGGATCGGCCTTGCCGGTGCCGGCCAGATCCAGCGCGGTGCCGTGGTCGACCGATGTCCGGATGAAGGGGAGGCCAAGGGTCAGGTTCACCGTCCGATCGAAGGCCTCGCTCTTGAGTACCGGCAGTGCCTGGTCGTGATACATCGCCAGCACGGCATCGTACTGGCGACGTTGCGCCGGCACGAACGCCGTGTCGGCGGGCAGCGGGCCGAGCAACTGCATGCCCTCGCCGCGCAGCCTGTCCAGCACCGGGATCACCGTGTCGATTTCCTCCCGGCCCAGGTAGCCGGCCTCACCGGCATGCGGATTGACGCCAAGCACGGCGATGCGCGGTTCGGCCAGACCGAACTTGTGGCGCAGTTCGGCATGCACGATGCGCAAGATACGGGTCAGCGAGGCCTGCGTGATCGCCGCGGGCACGGCTGCCAGCGGCAGATGCGTGGTGGCCAGCGCCACGCGCAGCTCCGGGCTGGCCAGCATCATCACCACGTCGGCATGCGCGCGTTCGGCGAAGAATTCGGTATGCCCACTGAAACGGATGCCGGCACCGTTGATGGACGATTTCTGCAGTGGCGCGGTGACGAGCGCATCGTAGCGGCCAGCCATGCAACCATCGGCCGCTGCGCCGAGCGTGGTCAGCACATGCACGGCATTGCGCGGATCGGGTTGGCCGGGCACCTCGTCGACCGCCAGCGGCACCTGCCGCAGCCGCAGCGTGCCGGGCAGGCGTTGCGTCTGGCGGCTGCCGTCATCGTCGCTCAGCTCGATGGTCATGCCGCAACGTGCCGCGGCGCGTTCGAGCAGTGCGCGATCGGTGACCGCGACCAGCGTGGCCGCCAGGGGTGAGGCGGCCAGGCGAATCAGCAACTCGGGGCCGATGCCCGCCGGTTCACCGGCGGTGACGGCGAGCCGGGGCAGAGGGGCGCCGTTCAAGCCGGGTTACGGCGAGTTGCCGGCGGCAGGCTGGTTGCCCGCATCGCGCAGCGCGGGCACCAGGATCTTGATGTAGGCATTGGAACGCATGTCGCGCAGGTAATCGTTGTAGACCTGTTCGGACTTGCGGGTACCGATGGCCTGGCGGGCCTCGTTGCGCGCGATCTGGTCGGTGAGATCGCTCTGACGCGTGCCGAGCCGCTGCACGATGTGCCAGCCGGCGTCGCTCTGGAACGGCTTCGATACCTCGTTGTCCTTCAGTGCGCCAAGCACGCCGGCGATCGCCGGACCCCAGGCCTGTTGCTGGAACCAGCCCATGTCGCCGCCGAGGTTGGCGGTGGTGTCGTCATTCGAGTTGGCCTTGGCCAAGGTGGCGAAGTCCTCGTGCTTGTCGACGATGCGGGTATACAGATCCTTGGCCTTCTGTTCGGCTTGTGCGGAGCTGACCAGCTCGGTCGGCTTGATCAGGATCTGCCGCGCATGGTACTCGGTGACGATCTGGCGCTTGGGCTGACGTTCGGCGATCAGCTTGATGATATGGAAACCGGTTGGCCCGCGCAGCGCAGGACTGACCTCGCCCGGCTTCATCGACGCGATGGCGTCGGCGAATGCGGACGGGATTTCGTCCAGGCGTCGCCAGCCCAGGTCGCCGCCATCCAGGGCGTCGGGCGCATCGGAGTAGCGGATCGCCGCGGCATTGAAGTCCATGCCGCCCTTGATCGCTGCCAGCGCCTGTTCGGCCTTGGCCTGGCTGGCCTGGATGGCTGCCGCATCGGCACCGCCGGGCGTGCTGATCTGGATATGCGCCAGATGGACTTCGCCGGACTTGTAGCTCGGACTCTTGAGCAGGTTGTCGATCTCGCTGTCGGTGACCGACACCGAGTCGTGCACCACGCTTTGATGCAGCCGCTGCACCATGATCTGGTCGGCAAGCTGTTTGCGGAATTCCGCGAAACTGGAGCCGCTGCGCTCGATCTCGGCCTGCAGTTGCTCCGGGGTGACCTTGTTCTGCTCGGCAACGTTTTTGACGGCCTGGTCAACCTCGGCGTCGGAGACGTGGATACCCTGATCCTGCGCTTTCTGGATCTGCAGCCGCATCAGGATCAGCCGGTCGAGTACCTGCTTCTGCAGCAGGTTCATCGGCGGCAACTGTTCGGGATGGCTGGCGTATTGCTGCTGCACCGAGCGGACGGCGTCATCCAGATCGCTCTGCAGGATCACGTCGTCGTTGGCGATCGCCACGATCCGGTCCAGCCGCTGGCTGGCCGGCGCGGTGGCGGGGGACGGTGCCAGCAATTGGGCGTGAGCCGGGAAAATGCACGCAAGCGCGAGCAGGACAAGTGCAATGGATTGCTTCATCAGTGGAAAGCCTTCGGTCGCCGGTGGCGAATGCGAATTATTGATAGCCGAGAATATCACGGTGCAGCAGTGGCTCGATCTGGCCACCGGACGAACCGAGTCCCTTGAACACCACTTCGAACAAGATGGCGTTGTCGCGCTTGTTGAGATTGCTGCCGACGGGAGCCGGTCCGATGCCGAAGTTGCCCTGGTTGACATAATTGCGGTCCACCAGTCGCAACGAGACGCAACAGCTGTCGTATTCCACCCCGGCCATCGCCTCGATCGTGCCGCTGAGTGACTTTGAAACGCCCTTGATCGGCTCCGCGTACGTCCATGACCCCACCAGGCGCCAGCGTTCGGACACCGGATAGACCGCCGAGACGCTGTATTGTTCCAGCAGCCCGCGACGGTAGTGATAGGCCAGGTTGACGATGCCGTCGCTGCCCAGGCGGCGTTGCAGTTCCAGCGCCCCCATGCCGGTCGCCCGGGTATTCGGGTTCCACTGGTAGGTGCTGCCCAGGCGCCATTTGTCGCTGAGTCGCAGATCGAGCTGGGCGACGTAGGCCGAACCGGCCCAGTCGGTCGGTGCCGCCACGGAATTTTGCCCGGTCGGCAACTGCACCCGCTGCGGCGTGAAATAGCGGATCTGCCCGATGCTGGCCGACAACCGCTCCACGCCATCGTCATCCAGCAGGCGGGTGGTGAGGGCCTCGGTGAGGTTGTTGGCGTTCATCTGGCGGTCCGCGCCGGAGAACCGGTTCGGCGAGAACAATTGCCAGTAGTCGAAGGACATCAGGGTGGTGTCGAACAGCGGCAGGTCGTTCTGGTTGCGGTAGGGCACGTACAGGTAGAACAGCCGGGGTTCCAGGGTCTGCGTGTAGCTGTTGCCGAACAGCGAGGTGCTGCGATCGAACACCAGTCCGCTGTCGATGCTGGCGATCGGCAGCGCACGGCTGGGCGACTGCTGCGTGAACGGGGAGCTGCCGCTGCCCAGCAATCCGAAGTAACCGTGATTCTGATAACCGCCGTTGAGCTGGTAGGCGGTATAGCGGTAGGCCAGCCTGGGTCGCACGAACCACGCCGGCGTGCCGAAATCGGCTGCCAGATAGGGATAGAGATCTTCGCGCTGGCCTTCGACCTGGCCGTTCTTGCGAAAAGCCACGGCGCTGTCGTCCATGCCGAAATCCAGCCAGGGGGCCAGCGGCACGTCCATGTTGAATGTCGCGTAGGGCGCCTTGCGATAGGGCAGTACGGCGTCGGTCACGAACGGGTTGGTGTTCTGATAGATGGTGCCGCCAAACGACGCGTTCCACCATTGGCCGCCGCCGACAATGGCGGCGTTGGACGCCAGCGAATAGACCGCGGCGTGGGACAGGCTGTTGCCGAAGTCGTACAGGTAGCTGCTGTCCGACGCGTGATTGAGCGAGCTGGTCAGCTGCCAGCCACGCCAGAGCTTCGTGGTGTCGGAGAATTTGATCAGATAGCGCTGGTTGCCGCTGGTGTTGGCCAGCCCGTCGTTGTCGCCGTGATCGTGCGGCACGAATTCCACATTGAGCTGACCGGTGGAATTGACCTGCCCACTGCGGTCAGGCAGCAGGTAGCGGAACTCGCCGGCCAGCATCGGCCCGCGCAGACTGTACAAGCGCGGGTCCAGCGTGGCGTCGTAATTCGGTGCCAGGTTCAGATAGTAGGGCGTGCTGATCTCGTAGCCCGACCGGCTGGTGTGGCCGATGGTGGGGTACAGGAAGCCGCTCTTGCGCCGGTGGTCGATCGGAAAGGTGAAATACGGCAGGTACAGGAACGGCACGCGGCCGAGACGCATCGTGGCATTGCGTGCCACGCCCACGCCTTTGTCCTGGTCCAGCGTGATCGAGCTGGCGCGGAACTCCCACAGGTGATGGCCGACATCGCAGGTGGAATAGGTAGCCATCGAATAGCGGGTGTGCTGGGCATCCAGCAACTGCCCCTGCCTGGCGACGCCGTTGCCGCGCGCATCGAGCATCTGGTAACGCACGTCGTCGGCGGTGCCGCGGCTGGCATCGGAGTTGCCCACCATGTGCGAGGCCGCCAGCAGCTGGCCGGCATCCTGGTAGCGGATGTCGCCCTGCGCCTCGTAGTCGGTGCTGACGTTGTTGTAATCGATGCGGTCGGCCTGCAATTGCTGGTCGGCGCGTTGCAGTTTCACCTCACCCGACAGGTGGTAGACCGACTTGTCGGAACTGTCCACATGTCGGGCATGGACCTCGATCGGGCTGGTGTCGCGCAGGTCGGGGTTCTTGCCGAGGGTGGGATCGTAGAACTCCAGCAGGGCATTGGGCCGGCACATTGCGTAATTGACTGGACGCGGCGCGCAATGGAACGTGCCCAGCGGGCAGGCCGGTGCGGAGCCATCCTGCGCGGCTGCCGGACGGCCCGGTCTGCCCAGGGCTTCAGCCTGGCCACCGATCAGGGCAAGTGCTGCGGCAACCGCCAGCAGGCGGCGTGGAGGTAGCTTGGACGTCACGATGGGAATCTACCGGCTCTGAAGGCTCGTTAAGCTAGCAGAACCGGTCATCCCATGCGACGACGAGCCCATGCGCGCAGTGGCGACACCGGACTCGCGCCGACTCACTCGAGCAGTGTGGATACGTGTGCGCTGACGCTGGCGGCCAGTGCGCTCAGCTCATAACCGCCCTCCAGCGTGGAGACCAGCCTGCCGCCCGCATGCATGCAGGCCAGCGAGACCAGTTTTCCGGTAAGCCAGGCGTAGTCTTCCTGGCCCAGCCGGATATCCGCCAGCGGGTCGTTGCGGTGCGCGTCGAAGCCGGCCGACACCAGCACCAGCTGCGGCTTGAATGCGTGCAGGCGCGGCAGCAGCCGGCTGCTCCACAGGTCGCGGAACTCGTGCGAGCCGGCACCGGGCGAAAGCGTGCCGTTGACGATATTGCCGACACCCTGCTCGTCCTCGCCGCCGCTGTCCGGATACAGCGGCGATTGATGGCTGGAAACAAACAGCACGCGCGGTTCGCGCTCGAAAATATCCTGCGTGCCATTGCCGTGATGCACATCGAAATCGGCAATCGCGACGCGTTTCAGGCCGTGCGCGATCAGCGCATGGGCCGCCGCTACCGCGATGTTGTTGAACAGGCAAAACCCCATTGCCTTGTCGCGGGTGGCATGGTGGCCGGGCGGCCGCACGGCGCAGAACGCGCGCAGGGCGTTGCCAGCCAGTACGGCATCCACCGCGGCGACCGAGGCCCCGGCGGCACGCAGCGCGGCTTCGAGCGAACCGGGCGACATCCAGGTGTCCTCATCCAGCTGATGCATGCCATCGAAAGTGTCGCCGGCGAAGATGCGCTCGACGTGGGCACTGTCGTGCACCCGCAGCAACTGCTCGATGGTGGCACGCGGCGCCTCGATCCGGTCGAGTGCCGCGAAACGGTCGTGATCCAGGACCTGCAGCACCGCCTGCAATCGGGCCGGGCGCTCGACGTGGGTCGGGCCGGGGGCATGCTGCAGACACGCGGGGTGGGTGTACAGGCGCAGCATCATGCCGGCTATCGGTCAGGCTGGGGTTTGCGCCGGCGCTCGTGCTGCCACAGCACCTCGCCATGGCCGCTGGCACGCGCCAGCACGCGGGAGACCACGAACAGCAGGTCGGATAGACGGTTGAGATAATGCTGCGGCTGGGGGCGGATCTCCTCCGCACGCGCCAGTGCGATCACCTCGCGTTCGGCACGGCGGCACACCGTGCGTGCCAGATGACCGCAGGCGGCGGCCATGCCGCCGCCGGGCAGGATGAACTCCTTCAGTGGCGGCAGCGGCCCGTTGAGCCGGTCGAGGGTGTCCTCCAGGCGGCCGATGTCGCTGTCCTGGATCATCGCCATGCCCGGGATGCACAGCTCGCCACCGAGATCGAACAGGTCGTGCTGTACCTGGATCAGCACCTCGCGCACCGCAGGGGTGACGCGTTCGGCAGCCAGCAGCATGCCGATCGCGCTGTTCAGCTCGTCCACCGTGCCGTAGGCGCCGACGCGCAACGAATCCTTGCCGACCCGCGTGCCGTCGCCCAGGCCGGTCGTGCCATCGTCGCCGGTGCGGGTGTAGATCTTCGAGAGGCGGTTGCCCATGCGTGCCGGTCAGTGCGGCAGGTCGCGCCGGTGCGCCTGCCGCAGGCTGCGCGCCAGCTGCACCATCAGCACATGCAGCGCGGCGCCAATGCCGACATACAGCGCCGTGGTGCCGAGGAACGGCAGATACCAGTCGCCGAGATTGACGAACCAGCTGGCGAAACTGCGCGGCAGCGGCACGCTGCTGCTGAGCCAGTAGAAGCTGCCGTTGGAAATCAGATAGCAAGCCGCCTCGCTGGCCAGCAACGTCGCCACGGCCAGGCCCAGCGCGGGCAGGCGCAAGCCGAGCTGGCGGCGGGCCAGGGTGCTGCCGCCAAACCACAGCGCGCCGAAATACACGGGCATGAACCAGTAGGCCGGCGAGATGCAGTAGTGGCTCCAGAAATCCATGCCCTGGCCGGTGATCACCAGGAAATCGATCAGCACCGCTTCGGCGATCAACAGCGCAAAAGCCCAGCGGGCCGAACCGCGCAGCCAGAAGCCGGCGAGGAAGAACACGCCCCATGAGGCATCGGGCAGGGCGCCGAAGTGATGCATGCGGGTCGCTGCCATCACCAGCGCAAGTGCGAAGAAGATGCCGAGGCGCCGGGTTTGCGTCGTTGCCATGCGTAGCTCCGTGAACGTGCGGCTGAAGATTGAAGGGTTAGTTTAGCCCAACACGCCGGGCCGCGATCAGCGCGTATCATTCGTCCGATGAACGCTCATGAATCCCTGCCTGGTGCCGATGCCGGCGTGTTGATCATCGGCGGCGGTCTGGTCGGCGCCAGCCTGGCCATTGCGCTGGATGCCGCCGGCATCGCGGCCACCCTGGTCGAAACCGCCGCGCCGCGCGCCGATGCCCAGCCAAGTTACGACGAACGCAACCTCGCGCTGGCCCGCGCCTCGGTGAACGGCCTGGAGTCGATCGGGGTCTGGCGGCATGCCGCCGCGGCGGCGACGCCGATCCGGCATATCCATGTCAGTCGTGCGGGCGAATTCGGCAGTACCCGCATCGATGCCGACCGCCACGGCGTGGATGTGCTGGGCTGGACGTTGCCGGCGCGGGAGCTGGGCGCGGCGTTGCTGCGCCGGCTGGGCGAATGCACCCGGCTGACCCGGCTTGCGCCCGCCACGCTGGTGGAGCTGGAGCCGCTGGCCGCTGGCTGGCGCGCGCAGATCCGCACCGCCGAAGGCTTGCGCGGCATCGATGCGTCGCTGCTGGTGGGGGCCGACGGCACCGAGTCGTTGGTGCGCGCGCAACTGGGCATCGACGCCGACCGCCATGACTACCGGCAGACCTTGTTCGTCTGCACGGTGACGCCCGAACGCAGTCATGCGAACCGTGCCTGGGAGCGGTTCGCCGATGACGGCCCGGTCGCCATGCTGCCGCTGGCCGAGCGTCGCTGCGGCCTGGTGCTCACCGTGGCGAACGAGGCGGCCGATGCGGTCGCCGCGCTGGACGATGGCGCTTTCATCGAACTGGCGCAGCGCCGTTTCGGCTGGCGGCTGGGGCGGCTGAGCCGGCCCGGCAAGCGGCACCCGTATGCGATCCGGCGCGTGGCCGCGCAGCGATTGACGGCGCCGCGGGCGGTGCTGGTCGGCAATGCGGCGCAAAGCGTGCACCCGATCGGTGCGCAGGGTTTCAATCTGGGGCTGCGCGATGCGCTGACCCTGGCCGAGCTGGTGGCAGATGCCGCCGCAAATGCCGCTGATCCGGGCGCTGCCGATCTGCTCGAACGCTACGCCGCGCGCCGCGCGCCGGATCGCCGGGGCACCATGGCGATGAGCCACGCCCTGGTGCAGCTGGCCTGTCTGCCGCAGCCGTGGCTGGCGCCGCTGCGCTCGCTGGCGCTGCTGGCCTGCGATCGGCTGCCGCTGCTGCAGCATGGACTGGCCCGGCGCGGGATGGGCTTTCGCGGCCAGCCGCCGCGTGCGGTGCTGGAGCGGCTGCCATGAATGCGATCCGTGGCGAAACCACGCGGCGCCGCGGGCCGGCGCTCGACGTCGCCGTAGTCGGCGGCGGCATGGCCGGTGCCGCCGCCGCGCTGGCGCTGGCCCGTGCCGGCTTCGCCACCGCATTGCTGGAGGCGCGTCCGCCGGCACCCTGGTCGATCGCCGACGAAGTGGATCTGCGCGTGGTCGGGCTGGCGCCGTCGTCGATCGCCCTGCTGGACGAACTGGACGTCTGGACGTCCATTCGCGCAGCACGCACCGGCCCGTACTCGCAGATGCACGTATGGGACGGCGAAAACGGGGCGGCGATCCATTTCGACGCGGCCAGCGAAGGCCGCGACCTGCTCGGGCACATCGTCGAGAATGCCCTGGTGCAGTGGACGCTGTGGCAGGCGCTGGACGCGGCCGGGGTGCAACTGCTGTGTCCGGCCGAGGTCAGCGCCTGCGAGGCGCGCGAAGATCGCGTGCAAATCGAACTGGCCCAGCTTGAACTGGCCGATGGCGCGACGTTGTCGGCGCGGTTGCTGGTGGCCGCCGACGGTGCCGCCTCGCCGCTGCGCCGGCTTGCCGGCATCGCCACCCGCGGCCGCGACTACGCGCAGATCGCGGTGGTCGCGCATGTCGCCACCGAGCGGCCGCACCGGCAGACCGCGTGGCAGCGGTTCCTGCCGGGCGGCCCGCTGGCCTTGCTGCCGCTGGCCGACGGTCGCAGCTCGATCGTGTGGTCGTTGCCGCAGGCCGAAGCGCAGCGCGTGCTGGCGCTGGACGAGCGGGCATTCCTCGACGAACTGGGCGTCGCCAGCGATTTCCGTCTGGGCCGGATCCTGGCCAGCACGCCGCGGGCGGCGTTCCCGCTCAAGCTGCAACTGGCCGAGCGTTACCAGAGCGAGCGTTTCGTGCTGCTGGGGGATGCCGCCCATGCGGTGCATCCGCTGGCCGGACAGGGCGTCAACCTGGGCTTGCGCGACGTGGTCGAGTTGCGCGACACGCTGGTTGCCGCGCGCGCCGCCGGCAGCGACATCGGCGCCGCGCAGGTGCTGCGCCGATACGCCCGGCGCCGGCGCAGCGCCGATACGCTGGATGCGCTGGGTTTCGATGCGCTGGCGCGCATTTTCGCGTGGCAGTCGCCGGCGTTGGTCGCGGCGCGCGGGCTGGGCATCAGCCTGCTCGATCGCGCCGGGCCGCTGAAGCGGCGCCTCGCCGGGCATGCCGCCGGTATCTGACTATCCGCTCTTCCTGTCGATTGGGGAGGGCCCCATCGTCACCACGAGGAGGAAACAGCCATGCGTGTTGCCCGATTTTGCTGTGCGTTGTTGCTTGCCGGTTTCGCCTTCGCCGTGCAGGCGAAGATGGTGCACCGTCCGGTCGAGTGGAGCCTGGACGGCACCCGCTTCCACAGCGTGCTGGTGTACGACGATGCGACCAGCGCGAAGCGCCCCGGCCTGGTGATGGTGCCGAACTGGTATGGCGTCAACGATGCGGCGGTAAAGAAGGCCGACATGATCGCGGGCAGGGATTACGTGATCCTGCTCACCGACATGTACGGCGCCGGCGTGCGCCCGCAGCAAGGCAATGCGGCCCAGGCGCGGGCCGCCGTGAAACCGCTGTACGGCCATCGCGCGCTGATGCGCCGACGGGTGGACGAAGCACTGGCCCAGCTCAGGGCGCAGGCGTCCAGCGCGCCGATCGACACCCGCCGGCTGGCTGCGATCGGCTTCTGCTTCGGCGGCTCGGCGGTGCTGGATCTGGCGCGCAGCGGGGCCGACGTCGCGGCCGTGGTCTCGTTCCACGGCGGCCTCGCCACCGACAACCCGGCGCTGGCGAAAAACATCAAGGCGCGCGTGCTGGCGATGAACGGCGCCGACGACAAGAGCACGATGCCCGACGCCGACAACTTCATGGACGAGATGCGCCGGAGTCCCGCCGACTGGCAGTTCGTGGTGCTCGGCCACGCGGTGCACTGCTTCACCGAGGTCGGTGAAAACTCCGCCGGTTGCCGCTACGACGCGCGCGCCGCCGCCCGCAGCTACCGCCTGATGCACGACTGGCTCGATCACGCGTTCGCCGGGACGCCCTGAAAGCCGCACACATTCTGCTCGGGTGGGGCGCCGTCTGCGTAGGAGCGCACCCTGTGCGCGAATGCTCTTGTCGCGGTTGACACGAAGAGCATTCGCGCACAGGGTGCGCTCCTACGCAGACGGCGCTCCTCAGAACGTGCGCTGCACCGAGTAGTCGGCCAGGGTGGCCAGGGCGTCGCGGTGGGGCGAGGCGGGGAGTGCGGTCAGTGACTCGCGGGCGGCGGCGGCATGGGTCACGGCGCGCGCATGGGTGCGTTCCAGCGCGCCGGAGTCGCGGATCGCGGCAATGATGTGGTCGAGCGAATCCAGCCCGCCGTGTTCGATCGCGTGACGCAGCGAGCGGGCCTGCGCCGGATCGGCTTTCTGCAGCGCATAGATCAGCGGCAGGGTCGGCTTGCCCTCGGCGAGGTCGTCGCCGATGTTCTTGCCCAGGGTGCCGGCGTCGCTCACGTAATCGAGCAGGTCGTCGGCGATCTGAAACGCGTAGCCCAGCTCCATGCCGTAACGGCGCAGCGCGGCCACCTGCGCGGGCGGCAGGCCGCCGAGCAGGCCGCCCAGTTCGGTGGCCGCGGCGAACAGCACCGCGGTCTTGCGCTCGATCACCGCCAGATAGGCCGCCTCGTCGACGTCGGCGTTGCCGATGTTGAGCAGCTGCAGCACTTCGCCTTCGGCGATCGTGTTGGTGGTGTCGGCCAGGATCCGCATGATGCGCATGTCGTCCAGCTCCACCATCAGCTGGAACGAGCGCGAGTAGAGGAAGTCGCCGACCAGCACGCTGGCCGCATTGCCCCACAGCGCGTTGGCGGTCTTGCGGCCGCGGCGCAGGTCGGATTCGTCGACCACGTCGTCGTGCAGCAGGGTCGAGGTGTGGATGAACTCGATCACGGCCGCCAGCTTGATCTGCTGCTCGCCCGCGTAACCGGCCGCGCCGGCGGCCAGCACATGCAGCATCGGGCGCAGCCGCTTGCCGCCGCTGGCGATGATGTGGTCGGCGATCTGGTTGATCAGCACCACGTCGGAAGACAGTCGGCGGCGGATCAGCGCGTCGACGCGTTGCATGTCGGGCGCGGCGAGGTCGCGCACATGGGCGAAGTCGGCGGGGCGGCTGGCGTCGGCTGGCATCGGGTTCATCAAGGTTACGGAAGCGGCTGTCGGTGCGATTATAGAGCCGCGCAACAAATCGCGCCGCGACAGGACGCCGCAAACACCTGCGCGGACGGCACCCGTATAATGCCTGACGATGCATGCCCCGATACGACTCCCCCAGTGAGCAAACTCTCGAGCCTCGAACTGCGCAGCGCGCTGACCCTTGCCTGCGTGATCAGCCTGCGCCTGTTCGGCCTGTTCCTGATCATGCCGGTGTTCTCGCTGTACGCGAAGACGATGCCCGGCTCCACCGATTTCATGATCGGGCTGGCGCTGGGCGTCTACGGGCTGGGCCAGATCGTGCTGCAGATCCCGCTCGGGCTGTTGTCCGACCGCATCGGACGCAAGCCGGCGATCACCATCGGCCTGCTGCTGTTTACCCTCGGCGGCGCGATTGCCGCGATGTCGCATACCCTCACTGGCATCGCGATCGGCCGTGCGGTGCAGGGCATGGGCGCGGTGGCGGGCGCCGGCATCGCGCTGGCGGCGGATCTCACCGCGGAGGAAAATCGCAGCAAGGTGATGGGCATCATCGGCGTGTCGATCGGCGTGGCGTTCCTGCTCGCGCTGATTCTGGGGCCACCGCTGGAAGTGATCGACGGCCTGCCCGGATTGTTTGCCGCCACTTCGATCCTGGCGTTGATTTCGCTGGCCCTGCTGTGGCTGATCGTGCCAACGCCGGAGCAGCGCCGCGCGCCGGCGGCGGCGGATTTCGGCCATGTGCTGGGCATGCTGCGTGACGGCCGGATGATGGTGCTGAATGGCTCGGTGTTCTTCCTGCATGCGCTGCTCACGGCCAGTTTCATCGGCCTGCCGCTGCTGCTGGCGAACCGGATGCATCTGCCGGTGAACCGGCACTGGGAGCTGTACCTGCCGGTGATGCTGATCGCCGCGCTGGTGATGGGCGGCAGCATGCGCCACATGCGCGAGATCGGGCAGAGCCTGCGCATCGTGATGGTCTGCGTGGTGGCGATCGGCCTGGCGCTGCTGGGCTTCGCACTGTCCGGCAATCATCTTGTCGCCGTTGGCGTGATGGCCACGGTGTTCTTCTCCGGCTTCAATCTGCTGGAGGCGGCCTTGCCCAGCCTGGTCTCGCGGCTGGCGCCGGCGCATCTGCGTGGCGCGGCCATGGGTGCCTACTCGACCAGCCAGTTCGTCGGCGCCTTTGTCGGCGGCACGCTGGGCGGTATCGCGCTGGGACGCTTCGGCACCAGCGGCGTTTTCATCGGTGCGGCCGCATTGACCCTGGTGTGGTTGCCGCTGGTGGTGATCGGCGCACGGCGGATCACCCAGGCGGCCAACCTGGCCGAGGCCGTTGCCTGAAATGGCGGGTTGCCGCGGATCGGGCGCGACCGTCAGCAGGGGTTTGCAATAAGCGACGATCGGCCCAATCATCAGTGCCAGTGGGTTCATGCAACCGCGTCGCGAGTGGTACCCGATGGCTCATGACATCGTCCTGCTGATCGCCCAGTACGGCTTGCTGCTGGTGTTCGCCAACGTGTTGATCGAACAGGCCGGCGTACCCGTGCCGGCAGTGCCGACCCTGATCGTGGCCGGCGCGATGGCGGCGAACGGCAAGCTTCCGCTGGCCGGCGTGGTGCTGGCCGCACTGCTCGCCAGCCTGCTCAGCGACCTGCTCTGGTACTGGGCGGGACGCCGATTCGGGACCGGGGTGATGCGCACGATCTGCCGCATCTCGCTCTCGCCCGACTCCTGCGTGAAACAGTCCGAGCTGCGTTTCCAGCGTTGGCGCGGGCGGGTGCTGCTGATCGCCAAGTTCGTGCCGGGGCTGTCCACGGTGGCGCCGCCGCTGGTTGGCGCGATGGGTCTGCGTCTGCCGACCTTCGTGCTGCTCGACGGCCTGGGCTCGCTGCTCTGGGCCGGCGTGGCGATCGGGCTGGGCTATTGCTTTGCCACACAGATCGATCGTCTGCTGGCGGCCTTTGCCAGTGCCGGCACGCTGGCGTTCGAATTGCTGCTGTTGTTGCTCGCGCTCTACATTCTCGCCAAATGGTGGCAGCGCCGGCGCCTGCTGGCGGCGTTGCGGATGGCGCGCATCACGGTGGACGAACTGAACCAGGCGATCGCGCAAGGGCAGTCGCCGCTGATCGTCGATGTGCGCTCGGAAGCCGCGCGCCTGCTCGATACCCGGATCATTCCCGGCGCCCTGCTGGCCGACCTCAACGGCATCGACCGGACGGTCAATCACATTCCGCAGGATCGCGAACTGGTGATCTACTGCACTTGCCCGAACGAGGTTTCCGCCGCCAAGGCCGCCAAGCTGCTGATGGCGATCGGCTATCGGCGCGTGCGCCCGCTGCTGGGCGGGCTGGACGCCTGGGACGCGGCCGGTTATGCGCTCGAGCGGCTGCCGTCGGCGTCGGCCACCGACGGCCTGCAGGCGGTGCTGGCGAAGGATTGAGCATGCCGCGGCGTCGCCACCCGGTCGCGTCATCGGCGGCGGTGTTACGCTCAGCCGAGGCGCACGGCCGGTACCCCTGGGCGCCTACAGCGATTCAGGCGCGGGGTTCTGGACGCGGCCGGCGGCAAGGTTATGATAGCCAACCCGATTCACCATTCCGGCCGTAACCACTCCTCAACGTACGGCCGGCCCAACGAGGACATCCCATGGCACGCGGCATCAACAAAGTCATCCTGGTCGGCAACCTCGGCGCGGATCCGGAAATGCGCTACACCACGAATGGCACCGCCATTTGCACGTTCAACCTGGCCACCTCCGAGTCGTGGACCGACAAGCAGACCAACGAAAAGCAGGAACGCACGGAATGGCACCGGGTGAAGATCTTCGGGCGGCTGGGCGAAATCGCCAACGAGTACCTGAAAAAAGGCCGCCAGGTCTACATTGAGGGCTCCATCCGTACGGACAAGTTCACCGGCAAGGACGGCGTGGAAAAATACTTCACCGACATCATCGCCAGCGAGATGCAGATGCTCGGCAGCAACGAAGGTGGCGGCGGTGGCGGCCAGCGCGAACGGCCGCAAAGCGTCGGCGGCGGTCAACGCAGCGGCGGCAGCGGTCCGTCGCGCGGCGGCAACGATCATGGCGAGCAGCAGCGCCAGGCACCGTCGCCCGCCGACAATGGTTTCGCGGATGACGAGATTCCGTTTTAGCGGATTGGCCGTAGCTGTTGCGCATGAACTCCAGATGGCCGGGACGATCGTCCCGGCCATTTTTTTCAGTGCGCCCCGGCATGGCGCGCAGCGCCGTGACGGGCGCCGTCTTGATTGCCGTGGCGGCGCCCGCTGCCTGCGCGGCGCAACGGGCTGGCAAAGCCGCTACAGTAATCGCCGGACGCTGAAGCCGACCGCCAAGCCGGGGCGTCGCGCCTCTGCGCAGCGCGGGCGAACCGGTCACGGCGCCCGAAACACCAGTCATTTGTCGAGACCTGCAAGGAACCACAACACCCGTGATCACAGGCGCCATCAAAGCCCAGGTCGACCAGATCTGGAACGCATTCTGGAGCGGCGGCATCTCCAACCCGATGGAGGTCATCGAGCAGATGACCTACCTGCTCTTCATCAAGCGGCTGGACGAAATACAGACGGCCAAGGAGAAGAAGGCCAACCGCCTCAGGCAGCCGGTGGAGAACCCCATCTTCAACAGCCGCCAGCAGAAGCTGCGCTGGTCGCAGTTCAAGGATCTGGGCGATCCGGGCCTGCTGTACCACATCGTGTCGGAGGAGGCGTTCCCGTTCATCAAGAAGCTCGGCGGAAAAGGCGGTGAATCCACCTACGCCACCCACATGAAGGATGCCCGCTTCACCATCCCCACGCCCGCGCTGCTGGCCAAGGTGGTGGACCTGCTCGATGCGATCCCGATGGAGGATCGCGACACCAAGGGCGACCTCTACGAATACATGCTGGGCAAGATCGCCAGCGCCGGCCAGAACGGCCAGTTCCGCACGCCGCGCCACATCATCAAGCTGATGGTGGACATGATGGCGCCCAAGCCGTCGGACACCATCTGCGACCCGGCCTGCGGCACGGCGGGGTTTCTGGTGGCGGCCAGCGAATACCTCAACAGCCATCATCGCGACGACATCTACGCGGACAAGAAGTCCACCCGGCGCTTCAACCACGACACCTTCCATGGCTTCGACTTCGACAGCACCATGCTGCGCGTCGGCTCGATGAACATGCTGCTGCACGGCGTCGAAGACCCGGCCATCGAGAACCGCGACTCCCTGAGCGAAAGCCATGCCGGTGTCGAAGACCAGTTCAGCCTGATCCTGGCCAATCCGCCGTTCGCCGGCAGCCTGGATTATGAGAGCACGGCCAAGGATCTGCAGGCCATCGTCAAGACCAAAAAGACCGAGCTGCTGTTCGTGGCGCTGTTCCTGCGCCTGCTCAAGGCCGGCGGTCGCGCGGCGGTGATCGTGCCGGACGGCGTGCTGTTCGGCTCCAGCAAGGCGCACAAGGCGCTGCGCCGGATGCTGGTGGAGGAGCACAAGCTGGACGGCATCGTCTCCATGCCATCGGGCGTGTTCCGTCCTTACGCCGGCGTGTCCACCGCCATTCTTCTATTTACCAAGACCAACTCCGGCGGCACCGACCACGTCTGGTTCTACGACATGCGGGCGGACGGCTATTCGCTGGACGACAAGCGCAACCCCTTGCTACCGGACGACAAGCTGGGCGCCACACCCCACGCCCGTCATGCCCGCGAAAGCGGGAATCCAGCGCCTTTGACCCTCTCCCCGGAAGAGCACCAAAAGAACAACCTCCCGGACATCCTCAAGCGCTGGCAGCACCGCGACAAGGAGCGCAAGCGCGCCCGCACCGAGCAGAGCTTCCTGGTGCCCAAGGCCGAGATCGCCGGCAACGACTATGACCTGTCGATCAACCGTTACAAGCAGGTGGTGTACGAGGAAGTGCAGCACGTGTCGCCGAAGAAGATTCTGGCCGAGCTGAAGACGTTGGAGGCGGAGATCATGCGGGGCATGGTGGAGCTTGAGGGGATGATCGGTGCCTAATCTTGCTGAGGTTGCCGAAATCAATCCCCGACTCGATCGCTCCCTCATTGGTGACCTGAGCGAATCAGTCTCTTTTGTTCCAATGGCTAACGTTTCCGAATTACTCGGTGCCATCACTTCGGAAGAGGATCGGAAGATTGGACTGCTGCCGGTTCCGTGGACACCATCCTAAGCTAATTGCCTCTGCTGCTCGAACTGGATTGGGCTGAGGTAGCCGAGAGTCGAGTGGCGGCGCCTGTTGTTGTAGAACCGCTCGATGTAGTCGAATACCTCGGCCTTGGCGTCGTCTCGCGTGCGGTAGACCTTGCCGTCAGTGCGCTCCGTCTTCAGTGACTTGAAGAAGCTCTCCATCGCCGAGTTGTCCCAGCAGTTGCCCGACCGACTCATGCTGCAGGTGATGCCCAGTTCGTCCAGCAACCGCCGGAACCGATCGCTCGTGTATTGGCTACCGCGATCGGAATGATGCAGCAGCGCGTCGGGTTGGCCTCGCCGCCAGACCGCCATCATCAAGGCGTCCGTCACCAGCTGCGTCGTCATCTGCGGCTGCATCGACCAGCCCACCACGCGTCGGGAATACAGGTCCAGCACCACCGCGACATACAGCCAGCCCTCGGCGGTCCACAGGTAGGTGAAGTCGGCGACCCACTTCTGGTTGGGTGCGCTGGCCAGGAACTGCCGATCAAGCAGGTTCGGCGCGATCGCGCTGCCGGATCGCTCGCCTCGGTCGATCGGCAATCCTCGCCGTCGAGGACGTGCACGCAGCGCCTGACTGCGCATCAGTCGCTCGATACGATGCAACCCGCACCGATGACCGGTTGCCAGCACGTCACGCCAGACCCGGCGGGCGCCGTAGGTGCGATCACTGTCGACAAAACTCAGCCGGGCCTGTCGACCGATAGTCTCGTCGTCCAGACTGCGTCGGCTGCGCGGCCGCACCAGCCACGCATAGAACCCGCTGCGAGACACACCGAGCGCCTCGCACACCATCGTCACCGGCCAGGCCCCTCGGTGCTTCGCCACGAAGCCGAACTTCACATCGACTCCTTGGCGAAATAGGCCGCGGCTTTTTTCAGGATGTCACGCTCCATCCTGAGCTTGGCGTTTTCCTTCTTCAACCGATCGATCTCGGCCTGCTCGGGCTTCATCTGCCCTTGGCCCGGGAACGCATACTGCGGATCAACCGCCAGCTCCCGCACCCATTTGCGCAGCACGTTCTCGTGCAGATCCAGGTCACGCGCCGCTTGACTGATCGCTACGCCCCGATCCTTGACCAGTCGCACCGCTTCGCGCTTGAACTCGCTGCTGAATGTTCTTCTCGTTGCCATGAGCCACCTCCGGTTTCATCATCACACCTAAACGCGGTGTCTGTGAAACCGGCAGCAGTCCAAAGAGCGTTCGCGCACAGGGTGCGCTCCTACACCTTCGCCCTTCCGTAGGAGCGCACCTTGTGCGCGAAAGCTCTTGTCCAGGGCAACCGCAAGAGCGTTCGCGCACAAGGTGCGCTCCTACGGGCAGACGGACGGTTGATCAGTGTTTGGCATCCCCGGCGGTCCATTTCTTCAGCCATGCATTGACGGTGTCGTGCCACTGCACGCTGTTGTGCGGCTTGAGCACGAAATGGGTTTCGTCGGGGAAGGTCAGGAATTCGCTGGGGATGCCGCGGCGCTGCAATGCGGTGAAGGCGCCCAGGCCCTGGCTGATCGGGATGCGGAAATCATCGCTGCTGTGCACCACCAGCATCGGCACGCGCCAGTCCTTGACGTGGTCGACCGGGTTAAACTTCTCGTAGTTTTCGGGGTGCTGCCACGGTGTGCCGCCGTTTTCCTTCTCCTCGAACCACAGCTCGTCGGTGCCGTAGTACATCGCACGGGTGTCGAACACGCCGTCGTGATCGATCAGGCACTTCCACGGCCGGTTCCACACGCCGGCGATCCAGTAGGTCATGTAGCCGCCGTAGCTGGCGCCGAGCGCGCAGGCGCGATCGGCGTCGAGGAAACGGTACTTGTCCAGCGCCGCCTTCCAGCCGAGTTGCAGATCCTCCAGCGGTTTGCCGCCCCAGTCGCCGGAAATGGAATCGGTGAACGCCTGGCCGTAGCCGGTGGAACCGTGAAAGTTGATCGTCACCACCGCAAAGCCCTGGCCGGCATAGGTCTGCGGATTCCAGCGGTAGCTCCAGCCATTGGTCATCGCGCCCTGCGGGCCGCCATGGATGATGAAGGCCACCGGATAGGTCTTGCCCGGCTGGTAGCCGACCGGCTTCACGACATAGCCCTGCACGGTTTGGTTGTGCCAGCCCTTGAAGTCGAAGAACTCGAAGTCGCCGACCCTGGCATTCTTCAGGTCCGCCGCGTTGAAGTGGGTGACCTGTTGCAGGTCGCTGCCGTCGGCATGCGCCAGATACAGGTCGGCCGGCCGTTTCAGATCGTCGCGCGCCAGCAGCAGCTTGCCGGCCGCGA
>SCRF01000077.1 GCA_004322005.1 Rhodanobacter sp.
TGCAATTCGTCCTCGACAGCCCAGTGGTCTCCAGCGCCACGTCCATGATCGGCCGGTGCTGCTTGTACGCCAGTTTGGCGGTAGCCGCGCCCTTCTCGTAGCCGATCACCGGGTTCAGCGCGGTGACCAGGATCGGGTTCATCGCCAGCGCCTGATTCACGCGCGCCTTGTTCACCTTGAAACCGGCGACCGCCTGGTCGGCCAGCAGGCGCGACACACTGGAGAGGATGCCGATCGACTGCAGCAGGTTGTGCGCAATCAGCGGCAGCATCACATTGAGCTGGAAGTTGCCGGATTGGCCGGCGATGGTGATCGAGGCATCGTTGCCGATCACCTGCGCGGCCACCATCGCGGTCGCCTCGGGAATCACCGGGTTGACCTTGCCCGGCATGATCGACGAGCCCGGTTGCAGCGCCGGCAGTTCGATCTCGCCCAGACCCGCCAGCGGGCCGGAATTCATCCAGCGCAGGTCGTTGGCGATCTTCATCAGCGCCACCGCCAATGTCTTCAACTGGCCGGACAGTTCCACCGCCGCATCCTGCGCCGCCATGCCCTCGAAATAATTCTGGGCCGATTCGAACTTCACCCCGGTGAGCCTCTTCAGTTGCAGTGCCACCGCCGGCCCGAACTTCGGATCGGCATTGATCCCGGTGCCGACCGCCGTACCGCCCAGCGGCAGGCGGCGCATGCGCTTGAGGCTGTCCTCGATGCGCTCGCTCGCCGATGCGATCTGTGCCGACCAGCCCGACAGTTCTTGGCCGAACGTGATCGGCATCGCGTCCATCAGGTGCGTGCGGCCGGTCTTGGGGGTGTTCTTCAATTCACGGGCGCGCTTGTCGATGATCTTTTGCAGATGCTTCAGCGCCGGCAGCAACTGCTCGCTGGCCGTGAGCGTGGCGCTGACGTGGATCGCCGTCGGGATCACGTCGTTCGAGCTCTGCCCGTAGTTGACGTGATCGTTCGGATGCACCTTGGCACCACTCTTCACCGCCAGGTGTGCGATCACCTCGTTCGCATTCATGTTGGTGCTGGTGCCCGAGCCGGTCTGGAAGATGTCGATCGGAAATTGCGCGTCGTGTTCGCCCTCGGCCACCGCCAGCGCCGCCTTGCGGATCGCCGACGCCTGGTTTTTCTTCAGATGCCCCATCGACAGGTTGACCTCGGCCGCGGCGGCCTTGATCAGGCCCAGCGCGCGGATGAAGGGTCGCGGCAGATGCAGGCCGGAGATCGGAAAATTGTCGATCGCGCGCTGGGTCTGGGCGCCGTACAGCGCGCCGGCCGGCACCTGCAATTCGCCCATGCTGTCGTGTTCGATGCGAAAACTGCTCATGATCAGATCCTCGGGGAAAACAGCTCAACTATAGGCGCGGCCTGCCAGCGGCGCGACAACTCCCGCCGCGTAGGAGCCCGCTCGCGGGCGATGCTCTTGTTCTGAATCTCCCAAACATCAGAACAAGAACATCGCCCGCGAGCGGGCTCCTACCAAAAAAACCAATGGCCGCCGTGGCTCGAGCCCGGACCGGGGCCGCAGCCATGTAAAATGCCGCTTTCCCCGCTGCCGGACTCGCCGATGACCTCGCACGCCCTGACCGCCCTGTCACCGCTGGACGGCCGCTACGCCGGCAAGGTCGAGCCGCTGCGCCCGATCTTCAGCGAGTACGGCCTGATGCATCGCCGCGTGCAGGTGGAGATCGCATGGCTGCTGGCGCTGGCCGCCGAACCCGGCATCGTCGAACTGCCCGCCTTCGCGCCCGCGCAGATCGCCACGCTCAAGGCCATCGCAGCGAACTTCAGCGTCGAGGACGGCAGCCGCATCAAGGCGATCGAGGCGACCACCAACCACGACGTGAAGGCGGTCGAATACTTCATCAAGGAAAAGATCGGCGCCGACGCCAGCCTGGCGCAGGCCAGGGAGTTCGTGCACTTCGCCTGCACCAGCGAAGACATCAACAACCTGTCCTATGCGTTGATGCTGCACGATGCGCGCGAGACCGTGCTGCTGCCCGCCTTCGACAAGATCATCGCCGGCCTGCGCGCGATGGCGCACCAGCACGCCAGCCTGCCGATGCTCGCGCGCACCCACGGCCAGACCGCCTCGCCCACCACGCTGGGCAAGGAACTGGCCAACGTGGTGGCACGGCTTGAGCGCCAGCGCCGGCAGCTGGCCGAGGTAGAGATTTCCGGCAAGATCAACGGCGCCGTAGGCAACTACAATGCCCACGCGATCACCTACCCCGAACTGGACTGGCGCGGCTTCTCGCAGCGCTTCGTCGAAAGCCTGGGCCTCGGCTACAACGCGTACACCACCCAGATCGAACCGCACGACGGCGTGGCCGAATACTGCGACGCCGTGCGCCGCGCCAACATCATCCTGATCGACCTGGCGCGCGACATCTGGGGCTACATCTCGCTGGGCTACTTCAGGCAGACGCTGAAGGCCGGCGAAGTCGGCTCCTCCACCATGCCGCACAAGGTCAACCCGATCGACTTCGAGAACGCCGAAGGCAACTTCGGCCTGGCCAACGCCCTGCTCGGCCACTTCGCCGAGAAGCTGCCGATCAGCCGCTGGCAACGCGACCTCACCGACTCCACCGTGCTGCGCGCACTCGGCACCGCGTTCGGCCACACCCTGGTCGCGCTGGAATCGCTGGCCAAGGGCCTGGGCAAACTCACCGTCAACACCGACCGCCTCGCCGCCGACCTCGACGCCAGCTGGGAAGTCCTCGCCGAAGCCGTGCAGACGGTGATGCGCCGCTATGGGCTGCCCGAACCCTACGAACAGCTCAAGGCACTGACACGTGGCCAAGGGATTACGCGGGAGTCGATGCGGGCGTTCATCGGCGGACTGGAACTGCCGGCAGATGCGAAGCAGCGGCTGCTGGCGCTGACGCCGGGCGGGTATGTGGGGTTGGCTGGGGGGTTGGCGCGGGATATCTGAAAGTGAACTTGGCCCAGTTTTCGCAAATGCTGTGCGCTCACCACTTCGGGCCGATCCTACCAGCCTCATTGGACACAAAATTTAAAAAAGGTTTGCAAGCAATCAAGCTGGCCTGAGACATCGCCGGCGAGGACCAACCATAACCTCAGGCTCTGACCAGCCGCAACGCTTTGTGCTCGATTGCACTGTACGGTAATATCCCGTACAAAAGGAACCTGCCATGACTGCCGCCGCCCGACTCGATCTTCGCCTGAACCCTGCCGACAAGGCTCGCATCAGCCGCGCCGCCGATTTGCGCGGGATGCCGTTGTCGGCGTTCGTGCGCGATGCGGTGCTGCGCGAGGCCGAGAGCGTGATGGCGGCGGAGTTGACCGTCACGCTGTCGGCGGAGGAATCGCGGCGTTTCCTCAAGGCGCTCGATGCACCCTTCAAGCCCAACGCGAAGCTCAAGAAGGCCATGGCCGACGCGGCCAAGCTGATCCGCTGACGTGGCGTTGCATTTCACGCTGCTGGATACCCGGCGGCACGACCGCAACGGTTTCTCCTGTGGCGAACCGACACTGGACACCTACCTGCGCGAACGGGCCGGGCAGCATCAGCGCGACGGCATCGCCACCACGCATGTGCTGGTCGACGACGCCGATGCGGCGCGCATCCTCGGCTATTGCAGCCTGGCGGCAGCGCAGTTGAACCTGCACGACCTGCAGCCTGCCGATCGCAAGCGTCTGCCGGGCTATCCGGTACCGGCCGTGCGCATCGGCCGGCTGGCCGTTTCGCGCGATGTGCAGGGCAGCGGTTACGGCAGGCTGCTGCTGGGCCATGCCGTGAATTGCTGCGTGCAACTGCGCCATCGACTGGGCGTGCGCGTGCTGCTGGTGGATGCCCTGCACGACCAAGCCGCCGCGTTCTACCGCGGCTACGGCTTCCGTGCCACCGCCACCACCGGACACCCCCGCACCTTGTACCTGCCGCTGGGCAAGTGAAAAGCGCCCCACCCCAACCCTGATTCGGGACGGAGGAAGTTAATCCTCCGAGCACCGCAAGGCCATCGTTCTACCCGGCGAATCTTCAGGGCACCACCCGTCAAGGGCGGCGCACTTTTCATCGCCCTTACTTGATCAACCCTTCCGCCAGCATCGCCGCCTGCACTTTCGGGCGGGCGGCGACGCGCTTCTGGAAGGCCAGCAGGGCGGGGAATCCGGACAGGTCCAGGTCCACGTGTTTCGCCCAGTTGGTGACGGTGAACAGGTAGGCGTCGGCGGCGGTGAAGTGGTCGCCGAGCAGCCAGTCCTGCCTCGCCAGCACGGCATCGAGCGGGGCGTAGCGCTTGCGCAGGTAGTCCTTGCGCTCCTCGCGCACTTCGGCGGGCGTGGCCGGTCTGAACAGCGGGCTGTAGGTCTTGTGCAGTTCGGAGTTGATGTAACCCAGGCTCTCCTGCAGGCGATAGCGCGGCAGCGTGCCGTTGGCCGGGGCCAGGCCACTCTCGGGCTTGAGATCGGCCAGGTACTGCACGATCGCCGGGCCCTCGGTCAGCAGCTCGCCGTTGTCCAGCCGCAGTGCGGGCACGTAGCCCTTCGGGTTGACCTGCCAATAATCCTGGCCGCTTTCGGTGCGCTTGGCGTTGCCGTCGACTTTTTCCAGCTGCAGGGGAATGCCCGCTTCCAGTGCCACGATGTGCGGCGAGAGCGAACAGGCGCCGGGGGAGTAATAGAGCTTCATGCGAAATCTCCATGCGGGGATTGTTGGGAACTGGCATCGCCAGCGGCCGCGGCAACAACGCGCCGCCGCGGCGTGGCGAAGCACGCATCATAATCGTCAGTGGTTACTGATGGATACCATGTAACCGCCAGTTAGTGCAGAATGCGGTATCCGCACAGTTACCGGCACTTTTCCGGAGGGATATACGCATGGGCCTGCCCGTACGCAAGAGCAAGGTCGCCGCACCGCCGCCGGCCTGCCCGCTCACCGAGAGCCTGACCCTGCTGCGCGGCGCCTGGGCACCGAACGTGATCTGGTATCTCAGCGCCGGGCCGCGTCGTTTCGGCGAATTGCGCCACGACATACCGCGCATCTCGGCGCGCGTGCTCAGCGCGCGGCTGCGCGAACTCGAGTCGCGCGGGCTGGTGACCCGGCGCGTGCTCGACAGCTCGCCGCCATCGGCCGAATACGCGCTCACCGATCTGGGCCGCGAGATGCTGCCGGCGATTCACGCATTGGCCAGCGTGGGGCAGAAGCTGATCACGCAGTGGGGTACGGCGCGGACGGGCAAGGCGAAGGTGGCTTTGCGCGGGCGGTGATGGGGTGTGCTTGGTGCTCGAATCCGAAGCAAGAGCCCCCTCGCCCTAGCCCTCTCCCCACGCAAGCGTGGGGAGAGGGGACATAAGTATCGAGTGCGCTTATTCGATGTCGTCCGAACCTTCGTTGACGCCCTCGAACAGGAAGGTGGACAGGTAGCGTTCGCCGGTGTCCGGCAGCATTGCCAGCAGTATCGAACCTTCCGGCGCATCCTTGGCCACTTTCAGCGCCGCGGCCAGCGTGGCGCCGGCCGAGATGCCGACGAAGATGCCTTCCTGCTGCGCCAGTGCGCGCGAGGTGTCGCGGGCCAGTACGTCGTCGACCAGCACGATCTCGTTGACCACGCCACGGTTGAGCACCTTCGGCACGAAGTCCGGCGTCCAGCCCTGGATCTTGTGCGGCTGCCATTCCTTGCCGGCGAGCAGGGCCGCACCTTCCGGCTCGGTGGCGATCACCTTCACTTCCGGACGCGCCACCTTCAGCACCTCGCCCACCCCGGTGAGGGTGCCGCCGGTGCCCCAGCCGCTGACGAAATAATCCAGCCGGCGGCCGGCGAAGTCGCGCAGGATCTCCGGCGCGGTGGTGTTGCGGTGGTAGGCCGGATTGGCCTCGTTCTCGAACTGGCGGGCCAGGAACCAGCCGTGTTTCTTCGCCAACTCTTCGGCCTTGATCACCATGCCGGTGCCGCGGGCGGCGGCCGGCGTCAGCAGCACCTTGGCGCCGTAGGCGCGGATCAGCTTGCGCCGCTCGATCGAGAACGAGTCGCTCATCACCGCCACGAACGGGTAACCGCGCGCCGCGCACACCGCCGCCAGCGCCACGCCGGTGTTGCCGGAGGTGGCTTCGACCACGGTCTGACCGGGCTTGAGCGTGCCGCGCTGCTCGGCATCGAGGATGATCGCCAGCGCCAGACGATCCTTGACCGACCCGGCCGGATTGAACGCCTCCACCTTCACGTAGATCGTCACGTGCTTCGGCGCCAGCCGGTGCAGTTTCACGATCGGCGTATTGCCGATGGTGTCGAGAATGCTGTCGTAGATCATGGAATGCTCCTTGAAACCAGGAAAATGAAACCAGGAAATGGACCGCGTCGCCGATGATGCGCCGACGCCGGTGAAATTCAACGTGAGGCGCGATGGATCGCGGTCAGCAGACCGGCGCGGGCCGGCGCATCGTCCCGTTCCGGTTGCCGGCTCGCCGGCGCCCGGATCGCGTGCATGGCCGCACCCACGGGCGGCGCGCCGAACCAGGCCAGCGATGTCGCCAGCGCGGCGACTTCGCCCAGGATCAGCAGGGCCGGCGAGCGCACCGCATGCATGGCCGCGCCTTCGGCCAGGTTCGCCAGCGTGCCGGTGATCACGCGCTGTTCGGCACGCGAGCCGTTCTCGATCAGCGCGAATGGCGTCGATGGCGCGCGTCCGTGTTCGATCAAGCGCTGCTGCAACTCGGCCAGCCCGGCCACGCCCATGTAGACAGCCAGGGTCTGGCGCTCCTGCGCCAGCGCGTGCCAATCCAGCGTGTCGCGCGAGGCCTGGCCATGCGCGGTGACGAAACGCACCGATTGCGCGTGATCGCGATGAGTCAGCGGAATGCCCGCATACGCGGCGCAAGCCACGGCGGCGGTGATGCCGGGCACCACTTCGTAGGGAATCTTGTGCGCGCGCAGGAACTCCAGCTCCTCGCCGCCGCGGCCGAACACGAACGGATCACCGCCCTTCAGCCGCACCACGCGCCGTCCGGCCCGCGCATGCTCAAGCATCAGCACGTGGATACCGTCCTGGGTGGTGTGATGGTGGCCGGCCTGCTTGCCGACCTCGATGCGCTCGGCGTCACCCCGCGCCAGATCCAGCACCTCGGCGCTGACCAGGCGGTCGTGCAGGATCACGTCGGCCTCGTTCAGCGCGCGCAGCGCGCGCAGCGTCAGCAGGCCCGGGTCGCCCGGTCCGGCACCGACCAGCACCACCGAGCCGGCGGACTCGGTCGGTGCCGCCGCCAGCGCACGCTCCGCCGCCGCCAGCGCCTCGTCCGGCCGGCCCTGCCGCAGCAAGGTCGCCACTGGGCCGGCGAACAGGCTTTCGTAGAAACGTCGCCGCGCCGCCATGTCCACAAAGCGCACGCGAATGCGCTTGCGCAGCTTCGCGGCCAGCGTGGCCAGCGTACCCAGCGAGTGATCGAGCAGGCTCTCCAGCCGCTCGCGCAGCAGTCGCGCCAGCATCGGCGCATCACCGCCGCTGGAGATCGCGATGGTCAGCGGCGCGCGGTCGATCACCGCCGGCACATGGAAACTGGACAGCGCCGCGTCGTCCACCACGTTGGCGAAGATCCGCCGCTGCATCGCGGCCGCGGCCACCTGCCGGTTCACCTCACGATCCGAAGTGGCCGCCACCACCAGCCAGACCCGATCGAGCCAGTCGTCCCGGAACGCTTCGCGACGTTGCGCAATGCGGCCCTCGGCCACCCAGCGCTGCAGCTGGCCGGTCAGCTCGACGGCATTCACCGTCACCACTGCCTGCGCGGCCAGCAACGCTTGGATCTTGCGTTCGGCAACGGCGCCCCCGCCCACGACCAGCACCGCGCGCTGCGAAAGATCGGCGAACAGCGGGTAGAGTTTCATGGTCGGGACCTGCACACGGCTGCAACGGGGACTATGCCACGCTACGAAGCCGCATCGCTACCTGCAAATGATATATATCGCCCTGCTTATGCCGCGACGTTATGAGCCGGCCATCCCGCGGGAAAACTTGACACACTGCAGCATCGGACGTATAGACGTCCATAGCATGAATATGAATGCAACCGACCAGCAGACCATCCGGGGCGACGTGCCCGCCGCCCGCGATGCCGTGCCAGGGATGATGCCCGCCCGTGCCACGCGATGTTCTCGTGTTCCGTTCGCGCGCCAAAGCACCGACCCCGACCGTTCACGAGCCATCCGCCATGACGCTTGTCCAGCTGCGCTACCTCATCGCCATTGCCGACTCCGGCCTCAACATCACGCTGGCCGCCGAGCGCGTGCACGCCACCCAGCCCGGCCTGAGCAAGCAGCTGCGGCAGCTTGAGGACGAACTCGGCTTCCAGTTGTTCGTGCGCAAGGGCAAGAGCCTCGATGCGATAACCCACGCCGGCGAGCAGGTGATCGAACGCGCCCGCGCCATCCTCACCGAAGCGGCCAACATCCGCGCGATCGCGGCGGACCTGCGCAACGAGGCGCACGGCGAGTTGCGCATCGCCACCACCCACACCCAGGCCCGCTTCGCCCTGCCCCCCGCGATCGCCGCGCTCAGCAACCTCTATCCGCAGGTCAGCGTGCACCTGCAGCCGACCCGCGATGCCGACGTGCTGGCGCAACTGGAAGCCGGCCACGTCGATATGGCGGTGATCAGCAGCGCCGGCGCACCGCCCGCGTCCGGCATCGCCCTGCCGGCCTACCACTGGCACCGGGTGATCGTGACGCCGCAGGGGCATCCGCTGGCCGCGCGCGAACAGCCGCCCACGCTGCACGAACTGGCCGACCTGCCGCTGGTCAGCTACGAATCGTCGCTGAAGGCGGAATCGTCCCTGCGGCGGGCGTTCGACGCGGTCGGCCTGACCCCGCAGATCGTGATGACCGCCGGCGACGCCGACCTGATCAAGACCTACGTGCGTGCCGGCCTGGGGATCGGCGTGCTGGCCGAGATGGCCATGCAGGACAGCGACACCGACCTGTGCCTGCTGCCCGCCGACCACCTGTTCCCCCGCTGCACCACCTGGATCGTGCTGCGCCGCGAAAGCGTGCTGCGCGAATACATGCTGGAGTTCATCGGCCAGTTCGCGCCGCATCTGGACCGGCACGAAGTGGCAAGGACGCTGGCCGGCGATGCGGCACAAAGCGACTGGCCCGGCGTACCGCACTGGCGCGAGCGGAAAGCGATAGGAGTCAATGTGGCCTGATCGGGCACAAGTGGCCGAAGCCATCGGCGGAACTCCAACCCCACGAATACCGTAGGAGCGCACCCTGTGCGCTCCTACGAGTTTTCGCGAGATCGAAAAACGGGGGCAGGTTGAGCCAGCCCAGCCTGCTCCGGACGTGATGTCGCTTATTGCTGGCTGTGGCAGAACGGCGGCAGCAGCTTGGCTGGAACGTCCCCGGCGCACGACCAATGGATCGTTTGATTGCGCACGTACGGCGTGAGTTGCAAGACGTGATCATGCAGCGGCTTATTGACGAAGCCGATGGTCAGCATGCCATTGGCTCCCAGACTGATGCTGGACACATTGCGATCGCCCGCAAAGGGCGCCAGGCCCAACTCACCCATCGATGCAGGCCACTGGTGGTGGCTTGTTCCGTACCGAGTCACGGCTTCACGATATGGCGCACTGTCCGATATCGCCACGCTCACGGCCGCACGGCCTAAATAGTCCTGATAGGCGGGAATAGCGATGGCAGCCAGGATCGCGATATATGCAATCACTACCACACCGCCGCCAATGCCTAGCCCAGGCACCCGCGGCAAGATCAAGCTGACCAGATAGGCAAACGGATTGCGTGCACCGAGCTTTGGCTTGCGTTGTTCGGCAAGTGCGCGCAGCCAGGCATGACGCTTGTTCAGCCAAGGATAGTCCCCCGCCAACTCGTGCAGCGACATCCAGAAACCCGGAGTGACGGCTGCACTCTCACTGTAGTTCGCCAGGTTGACTGCACGCCAACGCTGCTTGCCTGCAGCAAGGGCGACCAGACCATACTGGGCATCTTCCGGATTTTCGCAGACCGCCAGGCCATGGCGATCGCAGGTGTATTCGCGAGCACGCGAATAGGCCGCGCCGATGAGCGGCAGGAACAACGCTGGCGCCAACACCTTCGCCCAGGCCAGGTGGTGCCTGCGCAGATGGCCCAGCTCATGGCCAATGTAAAAATCCAACGCACCAGGCCGGTCCTCCATGCTGTCGACTACGTCCGACATCAGAACGACAAAACTGCGCCCGAGAAAGCGCGTCGCGAACGCATTGAGCACACCGTTGCCATTGACCAGATAAGCCTCAGGCACAGTCATATCCAGTTTGCGCGCGCATGCATACAGGCGCTGATACAGGTCCGGCATCTGCTTCGAGTTGATGGGAATCGCGTTACCGCGCAAATGAGCGATCAATGCCGAGTGAGCTGCGATGGAAAACAGCATGAACAACAGCAGGTATATGAGCAATACACCGACGGTACCGAACAACAGCAACAACCAGATAATGATAGACAGCCCGAGCGCGATGGCGCGCAACGTCGTCTCGTTCCTATAGACGAGTTCGTTCACCAGATCATCCCCTTGAGAGCGCATCCGACATGCGCTTTGCCAGTCTAAGACAACGCATGGTTATCGACTACAGGGTGCTCCGCGAAAGCCGGAACGCCCCCATCGCCCAGTGGCATCCCGAATAACCCCGATTTGGAGCGCGCTTGCGCACGATGCCATGCAGTCCGCATTCGTGCTTGAGCCCGAAGATGTGCCGGCAAACATACCCGAACCATGAAGCCGCGGTGCATGACGGACGCCTTGCGGCGGTCCCGGCACCCGACCAGACACCGGGACCGTCATGATCGACGGCCCCGGCTGCACGTGCGTTACAAGCTGACAGGCGCGAGTTTCACCGGCTGTCCGGTCATCACGGTCGGTGCACCGACGGCGTAGGCGGCGCGGTTGTAGGCAACCACGTCGCCGGCCAACAGCGCGTTGAAGCGGTCGATCCGGTCACCGACCTTCGCCTCCAGCTCCCGTTCGAGCTCCAGCAATGCCGGTGGCGGCAACTGGCCTTGCAGGCTGTTGAAGCCGTAACCGGCCAGCGCCTGCATGCCGCCGTGCAGGTCGGAGAGTTCCTTCAGGTCGTCCTCGATGACGTCGTGCTGCACGCCCTTGGCGTAGATGCTGTGCTTGAACTTGCCCAGTTCGCCGTCGAGCTTCTTCGCCTGCGCCAGGACACTCGCGTAGCGGGCGTCGTCACCCGCGTTGGCCTCGAACTGCTTGAGCGTGGCACGCATCGCGGTGACCCGGTTGAGCATGTCGTTCAGGGCGCCAAGCCCGCTGCGTGCGGCCAGCGCGTGCTGCAGAACGGCTTTTTGGGCCGCCATCGCAGGCGCCTGGTTGGGGTCGGCCTTGACCAGCACGCTCTCGCTGGCGCTGTGGCCGGCTGCGCTCACCGTGACCTGATAGGTGCCCGGCAACACCGCCGGACCGCCGGGGTTGTTGCCGTCCTTGGCGGCCTTCTTCTCGCGCTCGGACTGGTCGAAATCGAGCCGGGTGGCGCCGTCGTAGCGCATGTTCCACACGGTGCGATTCACACCGGCCTTGGCGTTGGTGTAGCGGGTGGCGATCAGGTGGCCCGCCGCATCGTGCACGGTGATGGTCACCGCACCGTGCTTGGCCCCCTTGGCCGCCTTCACCGCCTTGGGCACGCTGTAGTCGATGACCACGCCGTCGGGCGCATTGGGCACGGTATACAGCGGCTCGGCGCCCTCGCCGCGCGACCAGCGCATGAACTCGGTGCCGGCGCGCGGCGTGAACAGGTGCAGCGGCTGCTTGGCCACGCTGTCGCCGTATTCGGCCAGCGGTGCGAAGTGGTCGAACACGAAGATGCCACGGCCGTGGGTGGCCAGCACCAGGTCGCCCTGCACGAATTTCACGTCGACCACCGGCACCGTCGGCAGATGTGCCTGCAGCGGCGACCAGTGGCCGCCGTTGTCGCGCGAGAGGAAGGCGCCGATGTCGGTGCCGGCCACCAGCACGCCAGCGTGCGCGGGATCCTCGCGCACCACGAACACCGGCGCGTTCGGCAGGCCCTTGTCGATGCGCGTCCAGCTCTTGCCGTAGTTGTCGGTGCGCCAGACATGCGCATGGCGATCATCCAGCTCATGCGCGTCGAAACCCACGTAAGCGGTGCCCGCTGCGCTGGCCGACACGCCGACCTGGTACACGCGCGCCCACTTCGGCGCACCACCCGGCGTCACGTTGCTCCAGTGCGCGCCGCCGTCGCGGCTGACCTGCACCAGGCCGTCATCGGTGCCGGCCCACAGCACTTGCCCGTCGGACGGCGCCACGCTGAGCGAGAGCACGGTGTCGTAGGTTTCCGCGCCGGACAGGTCGAGGTTCACCGGACCGCCGGAGAGCGCCTGCTTCTGCTTGTCGTTGCGGGTAAGGTCGCCGCTGATCGGCGTCCAGTGCAGGCCGGCGTCGGTGGACTTGAACACCACGTTGCCGCCCAGGTAGACGGTTTTCGGATTTTGCGGATCGACCGCGATCGGACTGGTCCAGTTGAAGCGGTATTTCACCTGGTCGAGCGGCAGGTCGTTCACGAACGCCGGGCCGTGCAGGTAGGGCATCACGAAGTCGCTGCGCTTGCTGGCACGATGGAACACCGCCATCGCTCCGTCCTGCGAGTCGTTGTAGATCAGGTCGTCGCCGGCCGGCACCAGGTACTGGCCGTCGCCGCCGACCACGTTGAACCAGTCGTTGCCGCTGACCACCTTGTCGGCCAGCGAGCTGGACGGCCCGCACCAGCCGCTGTTGTCCTGCAGGCCGGCGCACAAGGTGTACGGCGTCTTGCTGTCGGCCGCCACCATGTAGTCCTGCTCGATCGGCAGGCCGTCGAGGAAGCGCCAGCTCTTGCCGCCGTCCTGGCTCAGGTACGCGCCGCCGTCGTTGCCCTGGAGGATGCGCCGTGGCTGGGTCGGGTCGATCCACAGCGCGTGATGATCCACGTGCACGCTCTTGTCGACGATGTGCGCGGTCTTGCCGCCGTCGTCCGATTCCATCAGGTAGAACGACATGAAATAGAGCTTGTCGGCATCGACCGGCGACACCGCAAAGCGCGAGAAGTAGAACGGCCGCACGTCCAGCGCGTGGTTGTCGCTGACCTCGCTCCATTTGTCGCCCAGATCGTGCGACACGAACAGCAGGCCCTTGCCCGGCTTGGTCTCGATCAGCGTGTAGACGCGCTCGGGGTCGCTCGGCGCGGTGGCCACCGCGATGCGTCCCAGCGGGCCTTTGGGCAAGCCTTCGCTGAGTCGCCTCCAGCTGGCGCCGCCATCGGTGGACCGCCACAGGCCGCTGCCCTTGCCGCCGTCGACCAGGTTCCATGGATGACGCACCACTTGCCAGGTGGCCGCGAACAGCACCTCGGGGTTGCCCGGCGCCATCGCGATGTCGATCGCGCCGGTCTGGTCGTCGACGAACAGCGTCTTGTGCCAGCTCTTGCCGCCGTCGGTGGTTTCGAACACGCCGCGTTCGGCGTTCGGTCCCCACGCGTGGCCCAGTGCGGCCACCAGCACGTGATCGGGGTTCAGCGGGTCGACCACGATCTGGCCGATCTGGCCGGCGTCGCGCAGGCCCATGCGCTTGAAGGTCTTGCCTGCGTCGGTGGACAGATACACGCCGGCGCCGTCCATGATGTCGTTGCGGATATTGCTTTCGCCGGTACCCACCCAGACCAGGTTGGGGTTGGACGGCGCCAGCGCCAGCGCGCCGATCGAAGCGGACGCTTCGTGCTTGAAGATCGGCTTGAAGTGCTCGCCGCCGTCGCTGGTTTTCCACACGCCACCGGCGGCAGCGCCCACGTAGTAGGTCAGCGGATTGCCGGGGATGCCGACCACCGCGCTGACGCGACCGCCGGCGATGGCCGGCCCCAGGTTGCGGAAGTGCAACTGCGCGAACGGCCCCTTGTCGGGCGCTCGGACTGGCGGCGACTGCGCCGGCACCTTCGCGGCAATGGCCGGCATGATGCCGATCACAGCAAGAATCGCCAGGGGAAGAATACGGAAGCGGTTGCGCATGGTGGTCTTTTCCTCGGTGCGAAAGCGGGACGCGCACGGTACAACCGCTGCGCGCAGGCGATTTCGGCGACTGTGCAGGCATCGTCTGCCGGATGACAAGTGACGAAAGTCCCGCATGCCCACGACCGCTGCCGGGCACCGCATGCCGGGCGAGTCGTTTGGTCAGATCGCGGATTGCGTCGTTGCCCCGATCATGCGGCGGCATGCGCGGGCATGGCCC
>SCRF01000007.1 GCA_004322005.1 Rhodanobacter sp.
CTGCACATCATCGCCTGCGGCACCAGCTACCACGCCGGCCTGGTGGCGAAGTACTGGATCGAGGAGTACGCGCGCCTGCCGGTCAGCGTGGAGGTGGCCAGCGAATACCGCTACCGCGAGGCGGTGGTGCCCGAGGGCACGCTGTTCGTCGCCATCTCGCAGTCCGGCGAAACCGCCGACACGCTGGCGGCGATGCGCGAATCGCGCCGGCGCGGCTACCTCGGCACGCTGGCGATCTGCAACGTGCCCGAATCCTCGGTGGTGCGCGAGGCCGACCTGAAGCTGATGACCCGCGCGGGCCCCGAGATCGGGGTGGCCTCGACCAAGGCCTTCACCACCCAGCTGGCCGGCCTGGCCCTGCTCACGCTGGAGCTGGCCCGCCGCCACGGGCTCGACGACCAGCGCTACGCGGCGCTGTGCGCCGAGCTGCAGCACCTGCCGCGGGCGGTCGAGAACGCGCTGCAGCTGGAGCCGGCGATCATCGCGCTGGCGGCCGACTTCATCCACCGCCAGCACGCGCTGTTCCTTGGCCGCGGCGTGCAGTATCCGGTGGCGCTGGAGGGCGCGCTGAAGCTCAAGGAGATCTCCTACATCCACGCCGAGGCGTATGCCGCCGGCGAGCTCAAGCATGGCCCGCTGGCGCTGGTCGACGAGAACATGCCGGTGATCGCGGTGGCGCCGAACGGCCCGCTGCTGGACAAGCTGAAGTCCAACCTGCAGGAAGTGCGCGCCCGCGGCGGCCGCCTGATCGTGTTCGCCGACGGCGCCGCCGGCATGGACGACATGGCCGGTCACGGCGCCATGCTGCGCGTCGAATCCGGCGGCTCCTTCATCGCGCCGGCCGTGTTCACCGTGCCGTTGCAACTGCTCGCCTACCACGTCGCCGTGATGCGCGGCACCGACGTCGACCAGCCGCGCAATCTCGCGAAATCCGTGACCGTCGAGTAGCCGCCTGAATCCGTAGGAGTCCGCTGGCGGGCGATGCTTTTGAAATGCATCGGCCCGCCAGCGGGCTCCTACGGCGCTAAGGTCTGATCTCAGGCGCGGCCGTAGACGTCGTCGTAGCGCACGATGTCGTCTTCGCCGAGGTAGCTGCCGGATTGCACCTCGATCAGCTCCAGCGCGACCTTGCCGGGATTGCGCAGGCGGTGCTTGCTGCCCAGCGGGATGTAGGTGCTCTGGTTCTCGCCGAGCAGGAACACCTTGTCGTCGCAGGTGACCTCGGCGGTGCCGGAGACCACGATCCAGTGCTCGGCGCGGTGATGGTGCTTCTGCAGGCTCAGGCTGGCGCCGGGCTTGACCACGATACGCTTGACCTGGAAGCGCCCGCCTTCCTCCAGCGAGTCGTAGCTGCCCCACGGGCGGTACACCACGCGGTGCAGCGAGTGCTCGCTGCGGCCGGCGACCTTCAGCTGCTCGACGATCTTCTTCACGTCCTGCGCGGCGTCGCGGTGCGCCACCAGGGTGGCGTCCGGCGTGGTCACCACGATCAGGTCGTCGATGCCGACGGTAGCAAGCAGGTGGCGCTCGTGCGAGCGCAGCAGCGAGTTGCGCGTGTCCACCGCCATGGTGTCGCCCTCGCGCAGATTGCTATCGGCGTCCTTGTCGCCGGTCAGCCACAGCGCCGACCACGAGCCGATGTCGCTCCACGCACAGCTGACCGGGACCACCGCGGCGCGCCGGGTCTTTTCCATCACCGCGTAGTCGATCGAGTCGTCCGGCACCTGCGCGAACGCGTCCCGGTCGATGCGCACGAAGTCGAGGTCGGCGGTGGCTTTCGCATGCGCCGCGCGCACTGCGGCCAGCATCGCCGGCGCATGCGCGGCCAGCTCCTCCAGGTAGCGCGAAGCCTTGAACAGGAACATGCCGGAGTTCCAGTCGTAGCCGCCGTCGGCGAGGTACGACCCGGCCGTGGCCAGGTCGGGTTTCTCGACGAACTGCTCCACGCGGAAACCGTGGCCGTCGATCGCCTCGGCGCGGCGGATGTAGCCGAAGCCGGTCTCGGCGCGATCCGGGCGGATGCCGAAGGTGACCAGCCAGCCCTGCGCCGCCAGCGGCATTGCCTGCCTCACGCCCTCGACGAAGGCGGCGGTGTCGCCGATCAGGTGGTCGGCCGGCAGCACCAGCAGCATGGCGTCGGCGTCGCGCTGCAAGGCCTCAAGCGCGCCCAGCGCGATCGCCGGCGCGGTGTTGCGGGCCAGCGGCTCCAGCACGATGGTGGCGTCGGTAATGTCCATTTCCAGCAACTGGTCGGCGGCGAGAAAGCGGTGGTCCTCGCTGGCCACCACGATCGGCGCGGCGACGCCCGGCAGCTGCCGGGTGCGCGCGATGGTCTGCTGGAACAGCGTACCCTTGCCGGCCAGTTCCAGGAACTGCTTGGGCAGGTTCTTGCGCGATACCGGCCACAGCCGGGTGCCACTGCCGCCGCTGAGGATGAGGGGGATCAACATAACTGTCCTTTTCAGTGGTTTGTCGTGACCAGCCTACGTATCACATCATGCAGGCCGTGCTGCCAGTCAGGCAGCGTGAAGTTGAAATATCGCTGGAAACCGCCATTATCCCGCAACGACCAGATCCTGATCCAGCCGTAGGGCGGGCACCGCCCGCCAGATCTTGAGCCAGAGCCAACGCGGCGGGCAATGCCCGCCCTACGAAACGAGCGTAGCGCCCTCGGGTGAGTTACTGCGGGTGGTTGCCGAGTTGGGCAATCACGCTGTACAAGCCGTCGCGCCAGTCCGGTAGAGGCACGGCAAACCGCTGCTGGAAATTCGTGTTGTCCAGCAGTGACCACTCTGGACGCACGGCTGGCGTGGGGAATTCGGCGCTGCTGATCGGAATTACCCGCGGTTGGCGGGCAAGCAGGCCCTGTGCCGCGGCCTGTTCGAAGATCGCGCTGGCGAAGCCGTGCCAGGTCGTCGCGCCGCTGGCGACAAGATGATGCGTACCGGCCAGTGCACGGCGCTGCGCGCCATCCGACTGCAGCCAGCGGTCGAGCGCGGCGAGCGTGCCGTGCACGATCAGCATCGTATCGGTCGGTGCGCCGTGCTGGTCGGACACCACGCGCAGCTCGTCGCGTTCCGCGCCCAGGCGCAGCATGGTGCGCAGGAAGTTGTGTCCATGGGCGGCGTAGACCCACGCCGTGCGGAAGGTGAGGTGATCGGCACCGCTGCCGCGCAGCGCCTGCTCGCCGGCGAGCTTGCTGCGGCCATAGGCGCCGAGCGGGCCGGTGGGCGCGTCGACGGCGTACGGCTGCGCCTGCCTGCCGTCGAACACGTAGTCGGTCGAGTAGTGGATCACCAGCGCGCCGTGCGCCGCGGCCCATTGACCCAGCACGCCGACCGCCTCGCCGTTGACACGGGTGGCTAGCGCCTCTTCCTGCTCGGCACGGTCGACCGCGGTGTACGCGGCGGCATTGACGATCACGTCGGGCCGCAGGCGGTCGAGCAGGGCGGGCAGCGATTCGGGAGTCGACAGGTCGGCCGTCTCGCCGGGGCCACAGGCCGCCAGCACGCCATCACGGCTCGCCGTGATCAACTCGCCGCGTGCAGCCAAACCGCCCTGGTCACGGAACGCACGGCCAAGCTGGCCGTTGGCGCCGAGTAGGAGGATATTCATGGGCGCCTCGAACAAGCATCGTCATTCCCGCGGAAGCGGGACAAATGCGAGCTGTGCGAGCATTGAGTCGCCGAAGGCTGGCCCCGAAGGGGCGAGCGCAGCGAGTCTTCCAGCGTCCTTGCATGGGCGCGCGGTGAAGTCACTGGATTCCCGCTTTTGCGGGAATGACGAGAAAAAACGGCCTGACGCGGCTTGCTCATGCGGTGTACGTCGGCAAACGCTCGGGCAGCACGTCCGCGAGCAGCGGCGTCTTGTCGTCCTTGTTCGACAGCAGCGGCTCGCTGATCGGCCAGTCGATGCCGAGCGAGGCATCGTTCCAGCGGATGCCGGCGTCGGCCTTCGGATCGTACAGTGCGGTGCACTGGTAGGTGAAGGTGGCAAACTCCGATAGTACGCAGAAGCCGTGCGCGAAACCCTCCGGCACCCAGAAGTGGCGATGGTTGTCGGCGGTCAGCATCACGCCGACCGATTGCCCGAAGGTGGGCGAGCCACGGCGGATGTCCACCGCCACGTCGTACACCTCGCCTTCCATCAAGCTGACCAGCTTGCCCTGCGGGTTCGGCCACTGGTAGTGCAGGCCGCGCAGCACGCCGCGCGCGGAGCGCGACACGTTGGACTGCACGAACACGTGGTCGATGCCGGCTTCGCGATACTTGGCCTGGTTGTAGCTCTCGTAGAAGAAACCGCGGGCGTCGCCGAACACCTGCGGCTCGATGATCAGCGTGCCGGGCAGGGCCGTCTGGACCACTTTCATCGCGCATGGCCTTGTCGGGTCAGCTGCTGCAGATACTGGCCATAGCCGGTCTTGGCCAGCGGCACGGCCAGTGCCAGCAACTGCTCGGCGTTTATCCAGCCATTGAGATAAGCAATCTCTTCCGGGCAGCACACCTTCAGGCCCTGCCGGTTCTCGATCGTCTGGATGTAGTTGCCCGCTTCCATCAACGACTCATGCGTGCCAGTGTCGAGCCACGCAAAGCCGCGGCCTAGCTGCTCCAGGTGCAGCGAGCCATCGTCGAGGTAGCAGCGGTTGAGGTCGGTGATTTCCAGCTCCCCGCGCGGCGAAGGCTTCAGCGAAGCGGCGTAGTCGCACACACGGCCATCGTAAAAGTACAGACCGGTGACGGCGTAATGTGACTTTGGCTGCGTCGGTTTCTCCTCCAGCCCGATCACCTTGCCGGCGGTATCGAACTCGGCCACGCCATAGCGCTCCGGATCCTTCACCCAGTAACCGAATACGGTGGCGCCATGCTCACGCGCGGCGGCGCGCTTGAGCCGCTCGGTAAAGCCGTGGCCGTAGAAAATGTTGTCGCCCAGCACCAGGCAGCTCGGCTTGCCGTCGACGAAGTCGCGGCCGATAGTGAAGGCCTGCGCCAGGCCGTCGGGCGACGGCTGCACCGCATACCGGATGTCGATGCCCCACTGCGAGCCATCGCCGAGCAGGCGCTGGAACATATCCTGCTCGTGCGGCGTATTGATGATCAGCACTTCGCGGATGCCAGCCAGCATCAGTGTGGCCAGCGGGTAGTAAATCATCGGCTTGTCGTACACCGGCAGCAGCTGTTTGCTGATCGCGCGGGTGATCGGGTGCAGCCGGGTGCCGGAACCGCCGGCGAGGATGATGCCCTTCGTGCTCATGCGCCCAACCTCTCCATGCGGTAGCTGCCGTCAAGCACGCGCTGCACCCACGGCTGGTGGTCGAGATACCAGTCCACCGTGGCGGCGATGCCACTCTCGAAGGTTTGCGAGGGTTTCCAGCCCAGCTCGCGCTGCAGCTTGCTGGAGTCGATCGCATAGCGGCGGTCGTGGCCGGGGCGATCCTTAACGTAGGTGATCAACGATTCGCGCGCGCGACCGTCGGCCAGCGAGCGACGTGCATCGAGCAGCGCGCAGATCGCCTTCACCACGGTAATGTTCTCGCGCTCGGCATTGCCGCCCACGTTGTAGGTTTCGCCCAAGCGGCCGGCATCCAGCACGCGACGGATCGCGCTGCAATGGTCACCCACGAACAGCCAGTCGCGGATGTTCCTGCCGTCGCCGTAGACCGGCAACGATTCGCCGGCCAGCGCCTTGGCGATCACCAGCGGAATCAACTTTTCTGGAAACTGGTACGGCCCATAGTTGTTCGAGCAGTTGGTGGTCAGCACCGGCAGGCCGTAGGTGTGGTGGAACGCGCGCACCAGGTGGTCGGAAGCAGCTTTCGACGCGGAATACGGCGAGTTTGGCGCGTACGGCGTGGTCTCGGTGAACTTGCCCTCGGCGCCGAGCGAGCCATAGACCTCGTCGGTGGACACGTGCAGGAAACGGAATGCCTCGCGAGTTGTGCCGTCCAGGCTGCGCCAGTAGTCGCGGGCGCATTCCAGCAAGCCCAGCGTCCCGACCACGTTCGTCTGCACGAACTCGGCCGGGCCGTCGATCGAGCGGTCCACGTGTGACTCGGCGGCGAAGTTCACGATGGCGTCGGGCTGGTGCTCGGCCAGCAGTTTCGCCACCAGGGCGCGGTCGCCGATGTCACCGTGTACGAAAACGTGACGCGCATCACCTTGCAGCGAGGCCAGCGTGTCGAGGTTGCCGGCGTAGGTGAGCTTGTCCAGATTGACCACGCGCAGGCCGTCGGCTATCGCCTGCAGCACGAAATTGGCGCCGATGAAGCCGGCGCCGCCAGTGACGAGCACCGTTTTTCTCCCTGTGGATGATTCGTTCATCAATATGTCCTGGGTTCAACTGGGTGGGGCTGCACGGCGGTTCGAACGCCCAGCAGGCAGCAAATGATGCCGGTTCCGGACGCGATGACCAAGCACTGGTCATATCCACGCAGGTACCGGTGCAAGGAAGGTACTGAAAAGCAGACAGTTTGCTCACTTTGAGATGAACGTCATCTTCATCCGTCTGTCCGACAGTTACCCCTTAGCGGCTAGAATCATCGGCTTGATCCTCATCCAGGTGGCCCGTTCGGCGGGTTGGGAGAAATAGGGCGATGAAAAGCGGCAAACAACGCAGTGAACAGGGAATGGGCACCCGTGCTATCCATGCCGGCCAGCATCCAGACCCCAGCACCGGCGCCATCATGACGCCGATCTACGCGACCTCGACCTACGTGCAGGAGAGCCCGGGCAAGCACAAGGGCTACGAGTACTCGCGCACGCAGAATCCTACGCGGATGGCTTACGAGCGTTGCGTAGCGGATCTAGAGGGCGGCGTGGCCGGCTTCGCGTTTGCCTCCGGCCTGGCTGCGGCGGCGACCGTGCTGGACCTGCTCGACTCGGGCAGCCACGTGATCGCGATGGACGACCTCTACGGCGGCACCTACCGACTGTTCGAGCGGGTGCGCCGTCGCTCGGCCGGACTGGATTTCAGTTTCATCGACCTGAACGACACGGCGGCGCTGAAGGCGGCACTGAAGCCGAACACCCGGATGATCTGGGCCGAGACGCCGACCAATCCGATGCTGAAGCTGGTTGACCTGGCGAAGGTGGCCGCGTTCGCGAAGAAACACGGTCTGATCCTGGTGGTCGACAACACGTTCTGCTCGCCGATGGTGCAGCGGCCGCTGGAGTTCGGCGCCGACCTGGTGCTGCATTCGGCCACCAAGTACATCAACGGCCACTCCGACATGGTCGGGGGCATCGTCGTGGCTGGCAGCAAGGAACTGGGCGAGCCGATGGGTTTCCTACAGAACTCGGTGGGCGCGGTCGCAGGCCCGTTCGATGCGTTCCTCGCCATGCGCGGCCTGAAGACTCTGCATCTGCGCATGCACCAACATTGTGCCAGCGCGTTGGAACTGGCGGCGTGGCTGCAGAAGCACCCGGCCATCGAGCGGGTGATCTACCCCGGCCTGAAGAGCCATCCGCAGCACGCTCTGGCCAAGCGCCAGATGCACGGTTTCGGCGGCATCGTCACGATCGAGGTGAAGGGTGGCCTGAAGAAGGCGCGGCGCATGCTGGAGCGCTGTGAGTTGTTCGCGCTGGCGGAATCGCTGGGCGGCGTCGAAAGCCTGATCGAGCATCCGGCCATCATGACCCACGCTTCGGTGCCTCTAGCCAACCGCAAGCGGCTGGGTATTAGTGACGGGCTGGTGAGGCTGTCGGTGGGCGTGGAGGATATTGATGACCTGCGCCTGGAACTAGCAACGGCACTGGATTGACTGCTCCAGTATCGGACATTCGCTTTGCCGCGCCTTGAATGGCGGGGCAGCCAGTAAACGGCATCCTGCGATGCCGGATGGAACCGCGTCAGTAATTACACCTCACGGAAAACCATGATTTCAGCCTACCGGCTTATCGACCCTACCTCCCCATACCGCGCCCTGTTTCGCAACCTCTCCCTGGTGTTGCAGATGGCGCGACGCGATGTTGTTGGGCGCTATCGCGGCTCGTTCGTCGGGCTGCTGTGGTCGTTCTTCAATCCGTTGCTGATGCTGATGATCTACACGTTCGTCTTCGGCGTCATTTTCAATTCGCGCTGGAACGAGCAGGTGGGCGGTCGCTTCGAGTTCGCGATCATCCTGTTCGCAGGGCTGAACATCAACGCGATGTTCGCGGAGTGCGCCAACCGCGCTCCGACGTTGATCGTAGAGAACACGAATTTTGTCAAGAAGGTGGTGTTTCCGCTGGAAACACTGTCATGGAGCGTCATTGGATCGGCCCTGTTCCACCTACTGGTGTCGACGCTGGTGCTGCTGGCTATCGAATGGATAGTGAGCGGTTCGGTCCCATGGACGGTGGTCTTGTTCCCGATCGTCGTAGCCTGTTTTCTGCCATTCGTAGCGGGAGTCGTCTGGCTGCTGGCATCGCTGGGCGTATTCCTGCGCGATCTCAAGCAGGCCGCCGGCATCCTCACGACGGCGCTGATGTTCCTCGCGCCGATCATGTATCCGAAGGAGTTCATTCCGGCGGAGTTCCGCAGCTGGATGTACCTGAATCCGCTCACCCTTATCGTCGAGGCATCGCGGGACGTGCTGATCTGGGGCAAGCAGCCGGCCTGGGGGATGCTCGGGCTTTACACCCTGCTTTCCGGGCTGTTCGCGTGGCTGGCTTTTGCATGGTTCGAGCGCAGCCGCAAGGGATTCGCTGATGTCCTCTGACGAACTGAGCATTTGTGTCCGGGACCTAGGCAAGCGCTACGAGATCTATGCGCAGCCTGCGGATCGGCTCAAGCAGATGATCATGCCGCGTGTCGACAAGGCGTTCGGCCGCGGGCAGCGTGCCTACTTCAAGGAGTTCTGGGCCTTGCGCGGTGCGTCGTTCGATGTGCGTCGCGGCGAGACGGTCGGCATCATCGGACGCAACGGCTCGGGCAAGTCAACACTGCTGCAGATGGTGTGTGGAACTTTGCACCCCACGGAGGGCTCGGTGGCCGTGTACGGGCGTATCGCCGCGCTACTGGAGCTTGGCGCGGGCTTCAACCCGGAGTTCACCGGCAGGGAAAACGTCTACCTGAGCGGGCTTCTCTACGGCATCACGGAGAGCCGGTTGCGCGCCCGATTCCAGTCGATCGTGGATTTCGCCGACATCGGTGATTTCATCGATCAGCCGGTGAAAACCTATTCCAGTGGCATGTATGTGCGCCTCGCCTTCGCCATTGCTGCACACGTCGATGCCGATACGCTGGTGATCGACGAGGCGCTCAGCGTCGGCGACGTGCGCTTCACACAGAAGTGTATGCGCTTCCTGCGCGAGTTTCAGAAGCGCGGAACGTTGCTGTTCGTGAGCCACGATACCGGCGCGGTCACCAACCTGTGCAGCCGGGCTATCTGGCTGGACAAGGGCAGGCAAGTGATGGACGGCCCTGCGCGCGACGTCGTCGAGTGCTACCTCGCCGAGCAGCACGCGGCTGACCGGGCCACGCTGGGTGAATCGGTGAAAGTGAAGGTAGCGATGGAGGGAGAGGTAACCGCGGTTAATGACGGCTATGCAATGCCGGAGGACGTGATCGACCCCCGCAGGGCCCTGTTGAACGGAGGGGTGATGCGCAACCTGGTCGAGGTGTTCGAGTTCGATCCGGAGCGGATACATTCCGAGTTCGGCACCGGGGCGGCGCGTATCGTCGGTGTGCAACTGCTGGATGGCGAGGGAAAGGCGCACCGGCTGATCGCGGGTGGCGAGGTCGCCGACCTGGCGATCGACGTGGAGGTGCTGGAGGCGATTGGTGCGCCGATCTTCGGCTTTTATGTGAAGGATCGGCTGGGGCAGCGGATCTTCGGCGACAACACCTACGTCAGCTACCGCGAGCGGCCTGTCCAGGCGCAGCCTGGCATCCGCCTGCGTGCACATTTCCGTTTCCGCATGCCGGTGTTGCCCAGCGGCGACTATTCGGTCGACGTTGCGCTGGCTACCGGCACGCAGGAGAACCACACCCAGCAACACTGGATCCACGATGCAATCAACTTCAAGGCGCACGAAAGCACCATGCGCCACGGCCTGGTCGGCATTCCCATGCATGCAATCGAGATCGAACAGGTGGAGGTGTAGCCGATGAAGTTCACCGGTGAGCGCTATGTGCCGACGGAGCAAGGAGAGATCCGCCACGAGCACCTGCACCGCTACGCGTGGTGCAAGCCACTTGTCACCGGCAAGGATGTGCTCGACATCGCGTGCGGCGAGGGCTACGGGAGCGTGATGCTGGCCCGCCAGGCCCGCAGTGTGAAGGGCGTGGACATTGCCGAAAGCGCGGTCGAGCACGCCCGCGCCACGTATGGCGGCGTCCAGGGGCTGGAGTTCCTGTGCGGAGACGCCGCCCGGATCCCGCTGGATGATCACAGCGTCGACGTGGTGGTCTCCTTCGAGACCATCGAGCATCACGATCGCCATCGGGAGATGCTCAGCGAGATCGGCCGCGTCCTGCGGCCCAATGGGTTACTGGTCATTTCTTCGCCGAACCGTGTCGTCTACTCGGAGCAGGCAGGGCACCACAACGAATTCCACGTCAAGGAACTGGACTTCGCCGAATTCGACGCCGTACTCCGTGAACAGTTCGATGACATCTGCTATTTCGGCCAGCGGCTTGCAGTCGGATCGTCGATCTTTACGCTGCAGCCCGAGTCCGCCAGCCGCACGTACGATGCATTGACCGACACTGGTTCTGAGGTAGCTGAGCGCGCGGCATCCTTGTCCGATCCGGTGTATTTCATCGCCGTCGCGGGGAAACTTGTGGATGCGTGTCAGCGGCTCCATCCATCCGTCCTGTTCTCCGAAGCAGAGGATCTCTATACCCACCATCGCGAAGTTGCGCGCTGGGCTACCCGATTGAACGCGGAGCTGAGCGATCTGCACCAACGTCACGGCCGTACGGCGGCTGATCATGAGGAGGCCGTGGCCTGGGCACAGGGGCTGGAAAGAGACCTCCGCGACCTGCGTGAAGTCCATGCAAAGACGGCCGCGGATCATGAAGAGATTTCCGCGTGGGCAAAACGTCTGGTCGCCGAATTGCAGGCCTCACGGACACGCATCGAGGAATTGGAAAAAGCGCAAGGAGGGGATGTGGTAGTGCTGGAGGGGGAGCTACGCGAGCTCCGCGTGAATCAGGCCCGGATGGCTGCGGACTACAAACAATTGCAGGTGCGGGCGCAAGGGTTGGATGTCCAGCTTGCAAGCTTGCAGGCGGTAAATGCGAAGGCAGTGGAAGATCATGAGGGCGTTTCCGCCCGAGTGAAGGGGCTGGATGCCGAGCTGATGGCTGCCAGGAACCGCATTGGCGAGCTCACGGAAGACGCCGAGGATGCCAAGGCGGCATCTGCCAGGCTCGCCGTGCTGGAGGGAGAGCTACACGAGCTCCGCGTGAATCAGGCCCGGATGGCTGCGGACTACAAACAATTGCAGGTGCGGGCGCAAGGGTTGGATGTCCAGCTTGCAAGCTTGCAGGCGGTACATGCAAAGGCAGTGGAAGATCATGAGGGCGTTTCCGCCCGAGTGAAGGGGCTGGATGTCGAGCTGATGGCTGCCAGGAACCGTATTGGCGAGCTCACAGAAGACGCCGAGGGCGCCAAGGCAGCATCTGCCGGGCTAACCACACTACTGGCCGAAAGTCAGGCCGAAGGCATGGCTTTGCGTGATAGTATTACTGCTTGCAATCGGGAACTGCTGGATTACAAGCAGGAATATGCAACATTGCACGATGTCCACGTGCAACTGTCGAAGCAGTACAGCGAATCAACAGGGAGCTTGCGGGCATTGGAGCAGCAGATTCAGGATGTGGTGGATGCTCGCCGCAAGGTTGAAGCCGAGTTGTCTCTTGCAAGACAGGAGATGGACGAGGAGCGTCGCCAACGCGAGTCGCTGGCCTCCCAGTTACGCGATCTCGCCGAATTGCATGCGGCGCAGAGCAGAGCCAACGAACGACTGACGGCGCGTATCCGGTCGCTGGAGGTCGATGCGGTACTCGCTCATACCCAGTTGCGCGACATCCGGGAGTCACGATCCTGGCGCATGACGGCCCCGTTGAGATTGATAGGCCACCTTGCCAGGGGCAACCTGCCAGCCGTTTTGCGCGCACGCCGGGTCCGGACGGCCGCGGGGCCATTGCCTGTGACGGCACCGCCGCCTCTCGTAGGGATATCTCCTGCGGCGGCTTCACCCGTCGTGGAGGCTCCCACGATGGACATTACCGGCCTCCAGTTCCCGTCTTTTGCCGAACCTCTGGTCAGCATCGTCATTCCGACCTATGGCCAGCCGGGCTATACCCTAGGCTGCCTGCGCTCGATAGCCGGGCATCAGCCGTCCGTACCGTTCGAGGTGATCGTCGTGGAGGACGCCTCCGGTGACATCAGCATGGCGTGCCTTCGCGACGTGCCCGGCCTGCGCTACGAGGAAAATCCGCAAAATCTCGGCTTCGTGCGCTCATGCAACCGGGCCTCGACGCTCATTCGAGGCAGGTATCTCTACTTGCTCAACAACGACACGGAGGTTACCGAGGGCTGGCTTGATGCCATGCTGGACGTGTTCAATCGCCACCCCGATTGCGGCATGGTGGGGTCCAAGCTGATCTACCCGGACGGTCGCCAGCAGGAGGCCGGTGGCATCGTCTGGAACGATGCCAGTGCCTGGAATTACGGTCGCCTCGACAATCCCGAGCGAAGCATCTACAACTATCTGCGTGAAACCGACTACTGCTCGGGTGCCTCGCTGCTGATTCCGGGCGAGTTGTTCGCGCAGCTTGGTCGCTTTGACGAAATGTACGTGCCGGCCTATTGTGAGGACACCGATCTGGCGTTCAAGGTGCGTGCGCACGGCTTGAAAGTCTATTACCAGCCCCGGTCCGTGGTGATCCATCACGAAGGCATCTCGCACGGCACCGACCTCAATGCCGGCATCAAGGCGTACCAGGTCGAGAACCAGCGCAAGTTCCGCGAACGTTGGAAGCAGGAGCTCAAGGCGAACCATTTTCCCAATGGGGAGCAGGTGGCGCTTGCCCGTGGACGCACGTCCGGTCGCCCGGTCGTACTCGTCGTCGACCACTACATCCCGCAGCCGGATCGGGATGCCGGGTCGCGTACGATGTGGCAGTTCATGCAGATGTTCCGTAAACAGGGCATCGAAGTGAAGTTCTGGCCGGATAACCTGTGGTATGACCCGGTCTATACGAGCCTGCTGCAGGATGCCGGCATCGAGGTCATTTATGGCCCGGAGTACCACAAGGGCTTCGAGGACTGGATGCGCGAGAATGGCTGCTTCGTGGACTGCGTCCTGCTTAGCCGTCCGCACGTGTCGATCGAATTCATCGATGTCATTCGGCGCTACTCGGCGGCGCACATCCTCTACTACGGACACGATATCCATTATCTGCGTATTGAGGAGCAGCTGAAGATCCAGCCGAGTAAGGAGCTGCAGCGCGAGCGCGAGCGCTTCGTCTTGATGGAGCAGGAAGTCTGGTCGCGGGTCGACACCATCTATTACCCGGCCGATGGCGAAACGGAGCGTGTTGGAAGCTGGCTGAGGCAGAACGGGCACAAGGCCCAGACGCACACCATTCCGGTATACGCGTTCGACAGTTTCCCCGAGGCACCCGAGCGCAATTTGGCGGAGCGGCGCGACCTGGTTTTCGTAGCCGGGTTTGCCCATGCACCGAACGTCGATGCCGCGCGCTGGTTCGTGTCGGAAGTCTTTCCGCTGGTGCAGGATGCGGCGCCCGGTACCCATCTTTATCTGGTCGGTTCCAATCCCACGGACGATGTAAAGGCGCTGGGCAGCGACCTCGTGACTGTCACCGGCTTCGTTTCCGACGAGGAGCTCGCGAGCTGGTATCACGCATCACGCGTGGCGGTGGCTCCGTTGCGTTTCGGCGGCGGCATGAAGGGCAAGGTCATCGAAGCAATGCGTTTCGGTCTGCCTTGCGTGACAACCGGTACCGGCGCGCAAGGGCTGCAGGACGCGCAATCCTTTCTGCAGGTGAGCGATGAGCCGGCGACCATGGCTGCAATGATCGTCACCTTGCTCAATGATGATGTGCTCTGGGAGAGGATATCGCGCGTGTCGCAGGATTTCGTGCGCGAGCGGTTCTCTGAGGCTGCCCTGTGGCGTATCGTCTCCCGCGATATGGATTGGCCGAACCTGGTCGAGGCTGCAAAGCGTCGCTTCCGGTGAGTCCGGGACTACGAATTAGTGGATAGCAAGGCAGCTCAATGAAAATTCTGATACTCGGTGCAACCGGATTTGTGGGCTCCTACCTGATGGAGCGGGCGCTGGACGCCGGCCACGAGGTCGTGGGCACGCATTACCACGCGACGGTCGACTCCAGCGAATGGCGCCCGTATGCGGATCGGCTGGTCCACTGCGACATCCGCTATCGGGAGCAGCTGGATCAGGTCATCGATCAGTCGCGCCCCGACGTGATCTACCTGCTTTCGGCCCAGAGCTATCCGGCTCTGTCCTGGCAGGCGCCGATCGAAACGCTCGAGACCAACGTGGTGGGTACGGCCAACGTCTACGAGGCGATCAAGGCTGCCGCTATCGACCCCGTCGTGGTGGTCGCCTGCTCCAGCGCGCAGTACGGCGAGGTATTGGCGGAGGACGTGCCAGTCAAGGAAAGCCACCCGCTGCGGCCGATGCATCCTTACGGCGTCAGCAAGGCCGCCACCGAGATGCTGGCCTTGCAGTACTGGTACAACAACAGGATCCGATCGGTGTGCGCGCGTATCTTCAACACCACGGGACCGCGCAAGTCAGGCGACGTCTGCGCCGACTTCACCCAGCGCATGGCACGGATCGAAGCGGGACTGCTGCCGCCGGTGCTGAAGGTGGGCAACCTGCAGACCCATCGCGCCATCACCGATGTACGTGACCTGGCCAGTGCCCTTGAACTGCTTGCCGAACGGGGGCAGCCCGGCGAGGTCTACAATATCAGTGGTTCGCGCGCCTACAAGATCCAGGAGGTGGTCGACCTGGTGCGCCATCACGCACTGGTGCCGGCCGAGGTGGCGGTGGATCCTGCCCTGCTCAGGCCCAGTGACGAGCCGGTCATCTTCGGCGACTCCACCCGCCTCGTGGCCGCCACCGGGTGGGCGCAGGGCGTGCCGTTGGAGAAAACAGTCGTCGACATGCTGGCCTACTGGCGCCAGCGCTTCCCCCGCGCGGGAGCGCGTCCATGATCTCGCCTATGGCCACGCGCGCGCGCGCGCCGCTGCGACTGGGCTTGGCCGGCGGCGGCACCGACGTATCACCGTACTGCGACGTGTACGGCGGCCATGTCATGAACGTCACCATCGATCGCTATGCCTATGCGTTGGTCGGGGATTCCGAGGACGGCAAGGTGCATTTCCAGGCGATCGACGTCGGCGTCGAGGAATCGTTTGTACTAGGGAACGGGGAGTTGCCGCCGCACGGTCCGCTCAAGCTGTTGAAGGGCGTCTATACGCGCGTGGTACGTGACTATCTGAACGGGCGCATGCCCGCGCTGCAGGTGCAGACCTTCTCCGACGCGCCGCCCGGTTCGGGGCTCGGTTCGTCTTCCACGATGGTGGTGGCGCTGCTGCAGGCCTTCGTGGAGCATTTTTCCCTCCCGCTGGGGGAGTACGAAGTTGCCCACCTGGCCTACGACATCGAGCGCAACGACCTTCGACTTGCCGGCGGCAAGCAGGACCAGTACGCGGCCACCTTCGGCGGCTTCAACTTCATGGAGTTCTATGGCGACAACCGCGTCGTCGTGAATCCGCTGCGGGTGAAGGACTGGGTGTGGGCCGAACTGGAAGCCTCGCTGGTGCTGTATTTCACCGGTGTCTCGCGTGCCTCGGCGGACATCATCGACCAGCAGTCCCGCAACATCGGCGACAAGAACACTGCATCAATCGACGCCATGCATCGGCTCAAGGAAGAGGCCGTCCAGATGAAGGAGTGCGTGCTCAAAGGCGATCTGCGCCGCCTGGAGACCACGCTGCAGGCTGGCTGGGAAGCCAAGAAGAAAACGGCCAACAGCATCAGCAATCCGCTGATCGAATCGGTGGAGCGCGTCGCTTTCATGAACGGAGCACGGGCGGCCAAGGTTTCCGGCGCGGGCGGCGGCGGCTTCATGATGTTTCTCTGCGACCCCTCGTCGCGGTTGCAGCTGAGCCGAGCGCTGTGCAACGAAGGCGGCAGCATCCTCGATTTCCACTTTACCCAGCAAGGGGCACGGTCATGGCAAGTGCGCTGAAGGAACGCATCGGCGTCGAATTCAACAAGACGGTCAGTCTTCTGCAGCAGATGTCGCACGACGACGCACTGCACGAGCTGATCCTGCAAGCGGTGGACCTTTCCGTACAGGCGCTGAAGCGTGGCAACAAGCTGCTGTTCGCCGGCAACGGCGGCAGCGCCGCTGACGCACAGCACTGGGCTGGCGAACTGGTCAGCCGCTTCTACTACGACAGGCCAGGGTTGCCGGCTATCGCGCTGACCACCGACACCAGCATCATGACGGCCATAGGCAACGACTACGGCTACGACTACGTCTTCGCCCGCCAGGTCGAGGCACTCGGGCAGCAGGGCGACGTGCTGTTCGCTATTTCCACCTCCGGCAACTCCCGCAACATCGTCCGTGCCATCGAGGCGGCCCGCGAGAAGCGCATGATGACGATCGGTCTCACGGGGCAGGGTGGCGGGAAGATGGCCGGCATGTGCGACCTGTGCTTCCGTGTACCCTCCGGCGAAACGCCGCGCATCCAGGAAGGGCACGAGGCGTTGGGACACATGCTTTGCGCCCTGATCGAGGCCGAGATGTTCCCGCGTGGCGACTGACGAAGCCATCGTCCTGGTGGGTGGGTTGGGCACTCGTCTCAGGGCCGTCGTCAGCGGCGTACCCAAGCCGCTTGCCCCGGTGGCAGGGCGGCCGTTTCTTGCCTGGCTGCTCGATCGCCTCGCCGAAGAGGGTATGCGTCACGTAGTGCTGGCTGCCGGATACCTGGCCGAACGCGTGGTCGACGCCATCGGGCAGGAGTGGAGCGGCATCCAGGTGGACTATTCCATTGAGTCCGCGCCCCTCGGCACGGGTGGTGCCGTGCGCCAGGCCTGCAACATGCTGCGAGGGGATGCGGCACACGTGCTCAACGGCGACACCTTCCTGCGCTATGACATGCATGCATTGGAGCGGGCCACGCGGCAGTCTGGCGCCGACCTGGGCATGGCGCTAGCCCGAGTGGGTGACGTTGCGCGTTACGGAGCCGTGGTCCGCGATGGAACACGCATCGAAGGTTTCAGGGAAAAGGGCGAGAACGGCCCCGGTTACATCAACGCGGGAAGCTACTACCTGACTTCCGCAACCATCCGGGCGCTGCCGACGGAGCCGGCATTCTCCTTCGAAACCCGCGTGCTCGCACCGCTCACGGTGGCGGGACGGGTCTGTGGATTCGATGCTACCAGCGGATTCATCGACATCGGCGTGCCGGAAGACTACAAGCAGGCGCAAAGCCTGTTCGGTGTCGCGTGATGCCGGTCGAAATCGCCAAACCGTATCTGGATCCCCATGCGGAGGAGTTGCTGGCGGCTATCCCCGCGCCCCGCAAGGCGTTGTTCCTGGACCGGGACGGCGTGATCAATGTCGACCACGGCTACGTGCACAAGCCGGAGGACACCGAATGGGTGCCGGGCATCTTCAAGTTGTGTGCGGAGGCACAGCGGGCCGGCTATCTGCTGGTCGTGGTTACAAATCAGGCGGGAATCGCGCGCGGGTACTACAGCGTGGAGGAGTTCATGGCCTATACGCGGTGGGTGCACGAACAGTTTGCGTTGAAAGGCACGCCGTTTGTTGCAACATATTACTGCCCGCATCATCCAGAGTTTGCGCCTGGGTGTGAATGCAGGAAGCCATCACCCGGAATGATCTCTGCCGCCCTTGCCGATTTCGAGATCGAGGCGATGAATTGTGCGATTATCGGTGATAAGAAAACCGATCTTCAGGCAGGGTTGGCAGCTGGGCTTATGAAGAATCGTCTGATTTATTCGGCAAATAAAAGTCTATTCTATATTTCGCGTGAGTTGGATCTATGATGATTAGAGTGGGTCGTGGGGCGAATGCGGCAGATTACCTGTTGCTTGTCGCCGTAACACTGATCATGGGCATGATGGCATTTCATCCATACTACTTCGGGGATGAAATTCTTCCATTTTATTTTTCTTACAAGCCCGGGGCAACAATCTGGTCGATATATTCAGGATTGAACGAGTACAAGCCGCGACTGATATTCAACGGCATATGGGCAATTGCTGCGTATTGTGAAGCGCCACGATATATCTTCATGCTGCTTATCGTGGGCTCGATCGGTTCACTGGCTGCGCTTGGGTACCATGTGGCTAGGGCGCAGTTTGCGACATCGAGGTTGGTTGCTCTAACAGCGGGTGCAATTATCATCACGTCGCGGTTCTCGATGGTGTCGTATTACGACTACGTTGCCGGAACAATCGAGTCTTTGAGTGCGCTCTGCTTTTTCCTTGCCGTGGCTCTGGTGATGGCACCGAAAGCATTTGGGCAGATCAGTCAAACGTGGCGTGTCGCGCTTGCTGCATTCGGGTGTGTGCTAGCGGTATTCATACACGAAAGGTACATGGCCGGTACCATCGCACTCGGTATCGTGATGATGGCTAGATCCTTGATGAGGGGTGGCAGAGCGCTCGATCATAAGGCGTTTGGTGTAGGTTTGGCGCTTTCTGTCGTACCGGTGTTGCTGTTTGTTGTGGCCATCAGGTTGCAGGGATCCTTGCCGCTGACAACGGGTACCAATGGGACGCAGATTGCTATCTCGTTCGGCATTATCGAGCGGGCATTGACCTATCTTGGAAATGTCTTTCTAGGTATTAATCTTGGCCACCAGTGGCTGGTCGGATCCCTGCAGTTCTCAGGGGGCTTGCATATAGCGCTTATCATTGGGTTGGCCTGCTTGTTCGGACTGGTCTACGCTTTTGCTTTGACGCTCGGTCGCAAGGGAGTTGCGTGGGGCAGGGTGATGGAAATCACTCTTCTGATGGCTGCCTTTATCGGTGTGGCAAGCCTGCCGGATGCCTCACGTCAGGAAGGGAGATGGATGACTCCCGCGCTGGTGCTGCTCGTATTTCTCGGTATGCACCTTGGGCGTGCGCGTGCAGCATATTTACTGCTGCTATTCGTTACGAACTTGACCTACCTGGTGGCGGGTTCCCAGTTCAAGATATACAACGTGGAGGCATCTAGGATGGCGTCCGCGGTCGCAGCACCTCTAAATCGACTCAGGCCAGAAGGTAGCCGAGGTATTGTTCTCAATGCTCCCGACAATGGTGGGCAATGGGTGCTGGGCGGTTACGGTGGATTTGGAAATGACGGGACATCAGGTAGTGTCTTCGGCAGACTGAACTTTGCTTCGCAGATACAGGTTGATCCTGGTGTCACGACTAGTCGTGATCATGACTTTGGTCTGTATTACCTCGGGCCAGGTTCGAATAACGAATCGGTATTTGCCTACATCGGGCACCGGCAACTGGTAGTTCTTCAGCATCCGGACGAAATAGCACCAGACTCGGGACAGACGATAGCAGGTCAGGAGGCGTGGAGTGCATGGCATTGGGATGGAAATATGGCGATGACTGCCGGTGCCGCTGAGCTTCGTTCTGGCGTGATTGGGACATTGAAGGCACCGGCTTCCGATCTAGATCACAAGCTGATCGTCTATCGAGCTAAAGCACTTGTCGGTAATGCGGTTCCAATGCGGATTCAGATAAATTGGGCTGACGGAAGAGGAAATTTCATCGGTGCCTTTATCAAGGTTGTCGATGTCGGCAAGGTGGCCCAGAACTTCGTCGCCGTAGTGGTGGCGCCAGCGGGCGCGCGCGAAGGAACGGTTTATGCCAATTTGCACGACGGGGCGACAGGAACTGTGGAGCTGAGTTCGATCAAGCTTATCGGCGATTGACCAAGGTTGATGGGTGCGATCTTCTGTGCATGAATGCCTTGGCATTCATGCACAGCGACGACAGAGTGAATGGCTCGGATTTTGCTGGATTACTCTGGTGCCCGAAACCGCATCAAGCTGCGCGTCAGTAGAAAATTCGCGGGGAGTACGATTACGGTGGCCAGCACGGGGGCAATCCTTGCGTCGACGCCGAGATAACGGACGCATGCGGTGACGATGCCCAAGCCTAGCAAGTAGTTGAGCAGCTGCACCAGTGGAAAAGCGGCTAGCTTGTGCCATGACCAAGGGGTGCGGAAAACGAACCAGGTGTTGATGGCGAAGCCGGTCAATATCGCTGCCGCGTAGCTGATGGTGTAGGCGAATGGGTAGCTGAGCCGGCTCAGCAGCAACCAGTAGATGGCATATGACAGCAGGGTGTTGGTGCCGCCGCCAATGAGGAAACGCATCGCCTCGACGGAAATGTGCCTGTGCGACAGGACGCGTGCAAGTGGCATAGGTTCACCGCGGCGGGCGGTTCAGTACGTCGGCATAGGCGATGGTGGCATGATGCCCATCGGAGGAAAACAATTGCGCCAGGATGCGATAAGTGCCGCGTGACGGGTCGTGGCGCGGCGTGGAGACCCGCACCGTGTAGGGGGTATCCGGGTACACCGGACCCAGATAGACACAGGTGCTGCGAAGGTAGATCGTGCCTGCACCTGGAAATTCGGTTCCCAGCAGCCGGGTGAACCACCCGTTGAACAGCATGCCGTGGGAAATACGCCCGGCAAATCCATGCTTGCGTGCAACGTCGTCGTCGAAGTGCAGCGGGTTGAGATCGCCGCTCTGTTCACCGTAGCGATGGACATCCTCGGTGCTTACCGAGAACTGGCGCTGTTGCACCGGCAGCCTTGAGTAGGAAAGGTGCGGAAGCAGTATGCAACGATGCAGGCCATGAGCGTGCGCGTTACCAGGCATTGGAGTTGCAGCGCGCCCGCCGCTGTACTCAGTCGACGCCGGCTCCAGAGGAAAGCCGAGGCGCTCGATCTGTCGAAGTTGATCGATGTCACCTGCTTCCACCAGTACCTCATCCAGGCGTTTCGATAGAATGGTCGAAAGGAGTTCACGGGGCGTACCTTGCCCCAGGTTCCAGCTCGCCGTCAGTAGTTCGTTGCTCTCAGTCATGATGGCTCGTCGTCAGAGCAGTTTGCGGAAAATGTGCTCACCCTTGCCAAACCCATACCCCAGCTTCTCCCAGCTGCGGATGACGGCGTTGTTGGTGATCTGCGTGATGAGAAAGGAGTGTTCGGCGCCGATACCGCGCAAATGCTCGTCCAGTTCGGAAATGATCTTCACGTACCAGCCTCTGTGTCTGGGTGCCACGGCGCTCAATACCGGCTGGGCAAGCCTGCACCCCCAGCCGGCCCAGTGTTCACGATGGTACTTGGCGGTGCAAAAAGCTTCTGGTGCATCGATGTCCGGGACGATCGTGGCATCCGCGAACCCGCCGACTATGGAGGCCTCCACCCAGCGCTCCATGAGCCGGTCGGCATCTTCCTCCGACACAGCAGGGTCGGCGTGGAAGCGGTCGAAGGGATTCACCATGACCCGTGCGGCGCGTGCCAGCGACGGCACGTCGGCGGCCGTGGCCAGGCGGGTGGGATGGCGTTCCACTGGCGGGGCATCGAGCGGACGATGGTAATGGCAACGAGTTTCGATCAGGTCGAAGCCGCAAGCACTCAGTACGCGAATGGTGGGTAGGTCGTTGGGGCTGACGGGGCAGAATACATAGTCGACGTCTCGAGTGCGCGCCTGCTCTAGGGCTGTGCGGGTCGCCTCGATGCTGGGGCCTACATCGGCCCGCAAGGGTGCGGGCATACCTGGTTGGAGGACGGCGTTGAGGCGAGCCATCCCGCGTCCGAAGAACTCGGAGTCCCACGCCAAGCGCTCCATCAACACCCAGCGTTCGGTGCCGTCGTCATACCCGAAACAGAAGCGGAGATCGTCGGCCTCGCCCAAGGGGCGCAGCCACTGATCAAGCATGATGTTGCGATCGTAGTCGGCGTCGAGTCCTCGGATGAATGCGTGTGGCGATATCACGCCCGCGCCTGCAATGCCATCCTGCAGGTCACGCATGGAGTGGCTCTGCAGAAGGGGGCTGACGGTTTTCGTGCTCATGGGACTTTCCTGTGAGAAACCAGATCCATGAATTCGCCATAGCTGCGTATGTACTCGGCTGCATCGTAGAACTCCGATGCGAACACCAGAAGGACGGCATCATGCGAATACTTGTACTGGACGCCCCAGGTCAGCGGAGGCAGATGCAGGCCTATTGAAGGATCGTTCAGTTCGAATTCGTCCCTGGCATGACCATCGTCGGCAACGACGCTGCAGCTGCCGTGCGCGCAGATCAGGAACTGGTGACAAGTGCGATGCGCATGTTCGCCGCGCACTTCCGCATTGGGTACCCCGAACACCATGAAATAGCGCTTAGCCTCGAAGGGCAGCGTGCGTCCGAACTCGCCGACGGTAAGATTCCCGCGAAGGTCGAGTACCTTGGACAGCCGGTGCAAGGTGACGTTTCGAACCCGCGTGGCTGTTTTGCCCGGTATTTCGGGCAGCTGCGTCCCGGGGATGTGTGCGGCGTCGATCCCGGCCGTGGTGTAACCGGTTATTTGCGCCGGGTTTCCAGACACGACGGCGTGAGGCGGCACGCTTCGCATGACTACCGCGCCGGGTTGAATCAATGCCCCGCGTGCGATGTGTACCGGCCCAGCAACAGCCGCAGAAGCCATGATCCTGACACCGGATTCAACGACGATGCGAGCGCCATCGGCACCGGGGTCCAGGACTGCGCCAGCACCAACAATACAGTTGTCGCCGATCTCGCAGCTGCCGTTGATGATCGCGCCGGGGCCGATTTGGACATTCGCGCCGAGCATGGCCAGCGGCGAAATCCAGGCGTGCGCCATGAGGTCAGGGTTCAGTTGTTGCACAAGCTGAGTCCGGATGGGTGGATGGGGTGAACTCTTCGATGAGCATGGGAATGCTGAGAGGCCGATGCTTCGTGTTCTCATAGGCTCGCCAGGCATAGTTGCCGACCAAGCCAAGTCCAAGCGCGTTCAATCCACCAAAAAACAGGACGGCAAGCATGGTGCCTGCGTAGCCTGGCACCAGCACCAGGCCAAGCAGGCGAGCCATGAGAACAGCTGCGCCCATGGCAACGGAAAGGCTAAGGCCGGCCATGCCACAGGCGAGCAACAGCCGGATTGGCGCGTCGGTAAACGCGAACACACTGTCGAGCAGGTAGGTGAGCTTCTTGCGGAAGGTCCAAGCGCTTTTTCCGTGGGCGCGCTCACGGCGAGTGTACGGCACGAAGATCCTGCGACCGCCCATCCAGAACAACAGACCCAGCAGGCTACCGTTCGCTTCGCTGAATGCCGCCACGCGGTCTAGGAACTGGCGGTTGACGGCAAACACATCCACGCCGCCCACTGGCACGTCCCGCTGCACGAATCGCCGGTAAATCTGCCAGAAAATGTTGGCCATCAGGCGTGACAACCATGGATCATGTCTGGCTTCGCGCACTCCGAAAGCGACATCACCCTCGCCTTGGTCCAGCCGCCGGAAGAATTCAAGCACCAGTTCCGGTGGTTCCTGCAGATCTGCAGCCATTACGGCGGCATAGCTTCCGCTCGCATGCAGCAGACCTTCTCGTATGGCGGAAAATGCACCGAAATTGCGTGACAGCAGGATCAGCTTCGCACGCAGACCGCTGGCTGGCAGTTTGGTTTGCAGTTGCCAGTGGCAGTCATCCGGGCTGCCGTCGACCACGAATATGGTTTCAAGACCGTCGTCGAGTTGTGTTTGGAGGTTGCGTACTGCAGTCAGCAACGCGTCGATCGATTCCGCATTGCGATATACCGGAACGACGAGCGAGTAGCGCGGATTCAGAAGTCGTTGCATGCCAGGATCACCCGCGTGGCTTCGTCGTTAGTCAATTCGGGAAAACACGGCAAGGTCAGGACGTTTCCGCACGCCGCCTCGGTAACCGGCAGGTCGGTGGAGATGAAACGATCGTGGAAGAGAGGCTGACGATGGTCGCCGATCGGATAATGCACGTCGCTGCCAACGCCAGCACCGGCCAAGTGTTGCTGGAGCCCGGCCCGGTCCGATACTTGCACCACATAAAGATGGGCAACATATTCTTCTCCACTTGTCGATGGCACCTGGATGCGCTCGTTGCGGATTTCGCGGGAGTAGCGATTGGCGATTTCGCGCCTGCGCGCATTCCAGCCATCGAGCAGGGGCAGCATCGTGCGCAGAAAGGCGGCCTGCAGCTCGTCCAGGCGACTATTGCGGCCGCCGGGCAGTTCATTGCGGTACTTGGCAGTCCAACCGTACTGGCGCAACTTGCGCAACGTATCGGCGACTTGCGGGTCGTTGGTGATGACAGCGCCGCCGTCGCCAAGGGCTCCGAGATTCTTGGTCGGATAGAAACTGAAGCTGGCAGCGATGCCGAAGCTGCCAGCACGTCGGCCGGATGCGTCGCGCGCGCCATGGGCCTGCGCGCAGTCTTCGAACACGGCGAAACCATGCTTGTCGGCCAATGCCAGGATGGATCGCATGTCGGCCAGCCTGCCGTATAGGTGAGTCACGATCAATGCATCGATCGGGCCGGTGGCAAGCACAGCTTCGAGGGCCTTTGGGGAAAGCGTGTGGCAGGAGGGGTCGATGTCAACAAAAACGGGTTCGGCCGCGCATGCAAGCACTGCGGTGGTGCCATACATGGCCGCGTTCGCGACTAAGGCCACTCGTTTGCCTTGACAGATACCGATGCTGCGGAGCCCCAGCTCCAGCGCCTCGGTACCGTTGGCTACGCTGACGCAATCAGAGACGCCGCAGTATGCGGCGAACTCGCTTTCGAACGCCTTTACGTTTGGGCCGAGAACATAATGACCGCTTGCTACGACGGCAGCGCAAGCCCGCATCAGCTCGCTGCTAAGGGGGGTGATATGTCGATCCAGGGAATTAACAGGAATATTAGTCATCGAATTGTCGAAAAATGGATTTGCATTTGCAATTAACGGGCAATGGCAAGCATGCATATACCCGCCATTCCGGATCCCTTCCGCGTCGAGAAGTCCAACAGCAATTAATGCTCGCGCATGAAAACGCTGGCGGTGCCCTGTGCTAGGGCTGTTGACAGGCAGGGCCGCCGACGACAACTTGGCCAAGCTCCTTCCCATCCTCTTTATTCTTGAGGAAGAAATGGGTGCCGGGTCGGGTCCAGGCATCGGTTTTGGCCTCGCCGGTGTTGCCACCGGCCGAAAAAAGCTTGGCATCGGCGTTCGACGAACCGACCCATATTTCCGTGCTGGCTGTACTGGCTCCGGCCTTGCTCGCATCCCAGTGGACGGTGGCAACAGAGCCATCGCAATTTTGCAATGTACCCGGAGTCACCGAAATTGCTGGATTCGAGACCGCTGCGGTAACTTGATCCGAAGGTGCCTGAGCGGTTTGCGGCTGTGCGGTTTGCGATGGGGCAGAGGGGGGCTGGCCAGACTCTTGTTGGCAACCGGCGAGAGCCAACAGGGTCGTCGCAACGAGGACAGTGTACTTGTGCATACGGTTTCTCCGGAGTCCTTGGTGAAATGCGGGCCTCCAAGGTTAGCAGTTGCCGCGGTGCCTTGCACGCGTTACGCTGCGCAAGATCTGGTACCCGTGGACCAATTCATTGAATAGATATCGGATGCTCTTCTTTTAATTCATGATGATCACTTGTCGTGTGCTCTGTGATATACGGAGATATGGAGTGGCGCTGAGCGTGAAAGCGTAAGTTGAATTAATGTTGTAAAGGCGCTTCGTGGCGATGTAATTGCAATCACAGTGGAATCTTGAATAGTCCTTCAGGTCGGTCATTCGTGTCAAAAATATTGCCATGGATCAACGCGCGGTTTAAAGCCGCCCCTGCGCGACAGGAACTCTGGAGTTACTCACTCACTTCGCTCGCTGAATGTACGAGTCTTCTTGAATCGTGCAGCGAGGAAGTACATAGGCGACAGCTACTTGAACAGCAGTTGACCGACAGGCTGGAGAGGTTCGGGGAAGGCGCTTTTGAAGGAAAGTGCTGGGTTTGTTCCAGGAAACGGACATTCCTGTATGACCGAAACTACTCCGATGGCATTCATGTAAATTGGCGCGAGCGGCTGGTTTGTCCACGTTGCGGACTCAACAATCGTTTGCGTCTGTGTGTGCAGGTGATTGAACGGATGGCCCCGAAAAGGGCATCCATGTACCTGACGGAACAAGTTACACCGCTGGCTGCCTGTCTCTCGCGCAGATATGCAAGGCTTATAAAAAGCGAGTTCCTTGGCGATGGTCACCTTCCCGGTAGTGTCGATGCACGCGGGATTCGTCATGAAGACGTGACCGTGCTCAGTTTCGGAAGCAATTTATTCGATTGCGTCCTCAGTTTTGATGTCCTTGAGCACGTACCGGATTACCGAAAGGCGCTTGCGGAGTTCAGGCGGGTGTTGAAGGTTGGTGGCACTCTGATTCTGTCCGTTCCGTTCGGGCTGTTGACAGAGAACAATGTCGTGCGTGCGCGTATCGCGCCGGACGGCAGCGTGGAGCACCTGCTTCCGCCGGAATATCACGGCGATCCAGTCGATCCCCAAGGTGGCATCCTGTGCTACTACCATTTCGGCTGGGAGTTGCTTGAAGATCTCAAGGCAGCCGGTTTCGGCACGGCGAGGGTCGATGTCTACTGGTCCAGCGAGTACGGCCATATTGGCGATATGCAACCGATAATCATCGCCACCAAGTAGCGGCCTTGAACACATACCTATGCGTGAACTCGGTGGACTGGGTGCTTTGTCAAGCGGCCTCCGGCTCCATTCACGGCAGCCTTGAATGGGGAAACGTGGTCCGGTTTTCAGTGTTCCACGACCTGTGTTCTCGCGCTCGACGCACTTGAGGTTCCACCTGCTGCTTCCATAACCCGGACGGCAATGCTTTGGGAAGTTTCGCCGCCTTCCTCATGGTGAAGGTGTATCTCCAGAACACCGGGTCCAGCTGTGATATGGGCGGGGACGACAGCGGTGACGAGATTGCCTCCATCGTGTACTTCGGAGGCGAGGGGCATTCCGCCCAGGACGACTTGGGTCCCCGGGAGGGCGTGACGCGTGCTGATCCAGATGGCTGAGCTTCCGTCGGGTTGCTGGTTGAACGGGATGCCTGCCCGGATGTCCGAAGGCCCCCATTCAAGCACTTCCAGTGGTTGCTCGATGCGCTTCAGGCGAAGCTGCAACGCTCTGCACTCAAGTTGCAATTCGGCAATCTGCTTCTCGTATTCGAAGTTTGTGTTGGAAAGCTGTTCGTTGGTGGTCGGGAGCAGACTAGTCCGGTATTCGTGCAGATTGTCCAAGAGCAGGCTGCGGGCCGCAGAGGCTCCGCCTTCGAGCGTTTCCTTGTCGTCCAGCAGCTGCGCATACAGCTGGAAAGCCTCCCTGATCCACGGTGTGTCGGATTCGATGTGGGCTTCGACGCTGCAATCGCCCGGATCCTCATAGCGCGAGCTATTCATCTTCTCGCGCAGCGGCATGAGGCAGTCAGGGTGGTACTTCTCGCCGATGAATGCCAGGCACTTGGCCAGCGCGTCGCGCGGTGATCCCAGCAAGTCGTCGTGCATCAGGCGCATGACCCGTTCGGGTCCCAGCGCCTGCTCGCTGAGAGCGGCGTCGCGAACCAAGCGTGTCCATGTCTGGTAGGCGTCTTTTTCCGCGTAGTCATTTGCTCCGGCGGTCGAGAAATGCATCAGCGAGGCAGCCACACGGCGGGGGTTGCGCAGGATGTGGATGAATCGTGCCTCGGGAAACAACCGGAGCAGCGGAAGCACGAAGTGTGCGTTCTCGGGAGTGCCGTCGACCCATCGACGCTTGGGCTGCCACCAGCCACGGTGCAGCTTTACGTTGTCCGATACTTGACTCTTGTCCCGCAGGGCAGCTTCCTTGCTGTACCGGACGATGCGTCGGCGTGCATCCATCACCATGTTGTTGCAGGCTTGGCCGAAGTAGCTGTGGAATTCGCGAAACGTATGCTGGGATACCCCGAGGAACGAACGTTCACCGGGCGATGTACCCAGTTCGTAGAGGTTCTCTAGGTCGACGGCCAGTTTGTAGAGGAAATGGGTTTCCTCCAGCGGGAAGAGATTGGGATGCTGCCCCAGCGCCCAGGTCCGTGCGCTGGTGGCCGATCGATACGAACCGATGACGAAGACCGGTCGGGCTTGCCTAGACCATAGCCGCATGTACATATCCCCTCCAGCAAAATTTTTCGGGAGGTGGTAACGCGGCTGTCTTGAATCGTTTGACAGGCCTGTCATGACAGCTTCGGCAAAGGGAAAGGTTGCCGAATAATGACAGTGGGTAGGGATGTTCCGCAATATCTTGCAGAACATCCAGGCACAAGCTCAACCCAAGGCGGCTTCCAGCTCCGGAATCAGTTTGAACAAATCTCCCACCAGCCCGAAATCCGCCACCTCGAAGATCGGCGCCTCGCCATCCTTGTTGATCGCCACGATGGTGCCGGCGTCCTTGATGCCGGTGAGGTGCTGGATGGCGCCGGAGATGCCGATGGCCATGTACAGCTCCGGCGCGATGATCTTGCCGGTCTGGCCGACCTGCAGGTCGCTGGGTACGTAGCCGGCGTCCACCGCGGCGCGCGAGGCGCCGACGGCGGCGCCGATCTTGTCGGCGAACTTGAAGATGATGTCGAAGTTCTCCTTCGAGCCGACGCCGCGGCCGCCGGAGACGACCTTGCTGGCGCTCTGCAGGTCGGGGCGGTTGCTGGCGCCCTGCTTCAGCTCGACGAAGCGGGTGTGCGTGGGCAGCGAGGCGTCGATGGCCAGCGCCTCGACCGGCGCGCTGGCGGCGCCGCTGGCGGCGGCCGGCCAGGAGGCGGAGCGGATGGTGGCGACCACGGCGTGGGCGGGATCGGCTTCGACCGTGATGATCGCGTTGCCGGCGTAGATCGGGCGCTTGAAGGTGTGGGCGCCTTCCACGCTCATCACGTCGCTGACCTGGGCGACGCCGAGCAGGGCGGCGACACGCGGGGCGACATCCTTGCCGAAGGTGGTGGAGGGCACGAACACGTGGCTGTAGCCGGCGGCGGCCTTGGCGATCTGCGGCGCCAGCACGGCGGCCAGCGCATGCGCGTTCTCGCTGCGGGCCACGGTCAGCACGCGGCTCACGCCTTCGATCTTCGCCGCCTCGGCAGCGATGGCGTCGGCGCTGTCGGCCAGCACCAGCACGTCGATCGCCTCGCCCTTCACCGCGATGGCGGCGCTCACCGCGCGCGCGGTGGATGAGTTGAGTTTGCCGCCGAGGTGTTCGGCGATGACCAGGATCTTGCTCATGTGTGTCTCCGCAGCTTTTGTTGTAGGAGCCCGCTTGCGGGCGATGCTTCGGTTCTGGGCCTTGAAGGAAGAGCATCGCCGCGCGAGCGGGCTCCAACATCCGGAATTGGGGTTTACAGCAGGCCTTTCTGCTTCAGCGCGGCGACCAGCTCGGCCGCGTCCTTCACCATGACGCCCTTGCTGCGCTTGGCTGGTGCCGCGTAGTGCGTGGTCTTCAGGTGGTCGTGCGCCTCGACGCCGAGCGTGCCGAACTCGATCGTGTCGATCGGCTTGGACTTGGCCTTCATGATGTCCGGCAGCTTGATGAAGCGCGGCTCGTTGAGGCGCAGGTCGGTAGTGATCACGGCCGGGAGTTCCGCCTCGATCACTTCCAGGCCGGCGTCGACCTCGCGGGTCACCGTGGCCTTGCCATTGGCGATCTCGACCTTGCTGGCAAACGTGGCCTGCGGGCGATCCCACAGCGCGGCGAGCATCTGGCCGGTCTGGTTGGCGTCGTCGTCGATCGCCTGCTTGCCCAAGATCACCAGCCCCGGCTGCTCTTTCTCGATCAGCTTGAGGAACACGCGCGCAGCGGTCAGCGGCTGCACGGTGTCGCTGGCAACCACGTGGATGGCGCGGTTCGCGCCCATCGCCAAGCCATTGCGCAGGTGGGCGGTGAGGTCGGCCGGGCCGATGCCGACCACGATCACTTCCTCGGCAACACCTTTCTCGCGCAGGCGCAATGCCTCTTCCAGCGCGATGTCGTCGAACGGGTTGGCGGACAGCTTGACGCCGTCGGTGACCACGCCGCTGCCGTCGGGCTTGACCTGGATGCGCACGTTGTAGTCCACGACGCGCTTGTAGCCGACCAGAATTTTCATCGGGGATTCCTGTCTCGTTGGCTGCCCCGGCAAGGGGTGCGAAACTGCCATTCTACCCGGCATCGAACAATCGTACGAAATGGGCAGCGGTGCGGCGTTGCGACGCGGTGGAGGCGATCAGCCGCTGCGTCGCGCATATGGGTACCGCGCGGGTGCCGCTTCGGTGAGGCCGAGTAGGCCGGCCACGCTGGCCGTGCTGAAACCCCGGGCGCTGGCAGCCAGGCTGAACACGCGTTCGACGGCGTGGGCGAGGGTGCCGTCGAGCTGGCCCGCTTCGGCCTCAAATTCCGCTAGGTCCAGATGGGCATCCAGCAGCGGGCGCAAGGCCGCCGGGCGCAGCCAGAACATGCTGCCGGCGATGAAGCTGTCGTGTTCCACCCGTGGCGCCGTGATGCCGAGGCGGCGAGTGAGATAGTCGACGTTGGCCTGGTTGGCGCCCCAGTAGTAGTCCAGCGGCTGCAGGTGGCCTTCGGCGTGCACCAGACCCAGTGTGGCGTCGTCGCGGAAGGCTGCGGCGATACGGCCGGCACGTTCGGGCGCGAGCAGTTTGTCGAGCAGTTCGCGCCGCCATGTCTCGCCATCTTGGCGGTGGGTGGAGCGCTTGCCGTGCAGCTTGAGCACGGTCGTCACGCCCTCGTCGAGCAGGCGATTGGCCACGTGCAGGAACGGCAGGATGTCGCGCCCGCGGTTCTCGAACACGTCGATCTCGGCGTCGAGGCCGAGCTGCGACACGCGTTCGCGCACGGCCTGTTCGCGCTTGTGGGCGGTGGTAATGATGATGCGCCAGTCGATGCCGCTGGCGTGCAGTGCTGCCATCAGCTCGTCCAGCAGTTCGGGATACCAGACATGGATGACCGCGCAGGGGCGCGTATCGGCGGCCGGCGCGGGCTGCAGCGCGGCACGGGTGGCCTCCAGCCAGGCGTGGCCGAGCCGGCTGTCCGGTTCCAGCACGGCGCCTTCGGCCCATTCGTTCCATGCGTTGACGAACACCAGCGGCTGTGCCGGAAAGCGCCGCTGCGCGGTATTGATGGCATGGCGCAGCCAGTCGCGGTAGCCGCGTGGCGAGGCGTGCGCGAACACGCGGCCGCCGCCGCTGCGCCGCGGCTCGTTGTCCCAGCCCGGATTGACGCCGGGGTAGCGCGGATAGGCGGGCTCGGGTTGTGCCATCGATTGCCGCGCCAGCTCGCGCCAGTCGTGCACGCCGCCGCGGTAGTCCGGATTGAGCAGGTATTGCCGCGAGGTGATCGGTGCGGGCGTAGTGTTGTTCGGCGGGAATTCCACCGCGGCGTCGAAGCCGATCGCGCGCGGGTCGACCCGGTCGAAACTCTGCACGTAGGCCAGATGGATCTCGCCGATGCCGTTGGCGCGGCACCACTCGCGCCAGCGTTGCGCAGTCGTCTTCGGGTCCGGCAGCAGGCCGGGGCGGTAGACCAGCAGCAGCGGCTTGCCGCCGACGCGCAGGTAGCGCGGATCGGCGAGATAGCGCGCAACGTGTTCGATGAAGGCGAGGTCGTCGGCGGAGCTGTGCCGCTGGCCGATCAGGATGTCGTCGGCGCGTCCATCCCAGCGCCGCGACCAGTTTTCGTTGGCCCAGCACAGGCACAGTGGCAGGTCCAGCGTGGGATCGGCCAGCCATTGCCGCAGCGGCGTTTCCAGCAGGGTCTTGCCGGCGAACCAGTAGAAGTAGCTGCAGAATGCGCCGACGCCGTACTCGCGGGCCAGCTGCATCTGTCGGCGCATCGTCTCCGTCAGGCGCAGGTCGTAGAAACCCAGCTCGCCGGGCAGGCGCGGCTGCGCGTGCCCTTCGAACTGCGGCAGTGCGCGCGTCACGTTGTGCCATTCGGTGAAGCCCTCGCCCCACCACGCGTCGTTCTCTGGAATTGGGTGGAACTGCGGCAGGTAGAACGCCACCACGGTGGCGGGCAGCGGCGTCGGCAACGTGCCGAGGCGCCGGGGGACGAAACCGATCGCGCGTCCGGCGGCCTGGCTGCGTGGCCGGTGCTCGGCTTGCGATGCATCGGCCGACTGGCCGCGCGGCCCCCGTGGCAGCAGGTCCGCGTGCCGGTCCAGGAAGCGCTGGCGTAACCGGTCGCGTGTGGCGCCTGGCATCGGGGTCAGCCGGAAGCCGGTGCGCAGCACGGTGAACAGACAGCGTTTGGCGAAGTCGCGGGCGGGCATGGTGATCTATCGGTGGTGATGCGGAAGCATCGGCGCTGGCGCGCGCATGGTCAATCCAGCACGCGATGCAGCGCGGCGGCTGCTGCGGCGGCGGAGAAATGCTGCTGCACGTTGTTAAGGCCGCGCGTGGAGAGCTGCTGCCAGAGCGTTTCGTCGCGCTGCAGCCGCCGCACCGCCTCGACGATGGCGGGCGCATCGTCGGCCACCAGCACGTTCACGCCGTCGGCGAGCTGCATGCCTTCTACCGCGAGGGTGGTGGCGATCACCGGCACGCCGTGGCTCATCGACATGTTGATCTTGCCCTTCACGCCGGCGCCGAAACGCAGCGGCGCCAGCGTGGCGAGGCAGCGGTCCAGCCACGGCGCCAGCTCGGCCACGCGGCCGTGGAACACGAGGCCCGGCGTGGCCAGTTCGTGCCGCACCGCATCCGGCATGTCGCCGAGCACATGCACGCGCAGGTCGGGCAGTGCCTGGCGCAGCTTCGGCAGGATCTCGCTGGCGATCCAGCGGACCGCGTCGCTGTTTGGTGGGTGACCGTAGCCGCCGATGAAGACCAGATCGCGCCGCCCCGCGTGCGGCTGCCGGCAGCCGTGCACCTGATGGATGTTGGACAGCAGTTCCACCCGCGCCTGCGGCAGCAGCCGCGCCAGCAAGGTCCGCTCGTGCGGGCTGACCACGAAGCTGACGTCGGCCTGTTCGATCAGGGCCAGCTCGCTGCGGCGCGCGGCTTCCGCCTGGCGGGCCATGATGGCGCTGCCGCCGAGTTCGGCGGCGCGCCGTTCGCGCAGGAAGTGCAGGTCCACCGTGTCGAACAGCAGCTTCGCCTGCGGCGCATGCCGGCGTACCAGCGCGGCGTACTGGCCGGCGACGGTGTGTCGGCACAGGATGACCGCGTGCAGTTCGCCGCCGTGCTCGCGCAGCCAGCGTGGCAGGTCGGCCACCCACGGCTTGCACAGCACTTCGCAGCCCAGGGCGCCGAGCGCGTCGATCTCCGCCGGGCTGGCGCGGCCGTCGTCGGGCAGGAAGGCGGTGCTCCAGCCCTGCTCGTCGAGCAGCCGCAGGATCGCGCACAGGCGCAGCGAGCCGGAGTCGCGCGAAGGCTCCGGTGTCATCGCATCCACCACCAGCACGCGGCCGCGCCGGCGCCAGCGGATCGCGCGCTCGAGTGGCGTGCCGGCAGGCGGCTGGCCAGCGAGTTCGGCCGTCCATTTGTCGACGAACTTCGCCTGGTTGGGCCGCTGGTGGCGCTTCATGCCGCGGTCGAGGTCGGTGCCGGCGCTGATGCCTTCGCAGTGGATCACCGTGCTGGCCGGCTCGCAGTACACGCGCAGGCCGAGCCGGCGCACCGCGAACGCCAGGTCGACATCCTCGTAGTAGGCCGGTGCGTAGCGCATATCGAAGCCGCCGATGCGCTGAAACAGTTCGCGGCGGATCAGCAGCGAGGCGCCGGAGACGTAGTCGACCTCGCGACGGCAGCGGAACAGCGGCACGTCGCGCGGTTCGAAGCGGCCGGTGGTCCAGCAGCTGCCATTGGCAAACACCAGGCCGCCCGCTTCCTGCAGCCGCCCGTCGGGATAGACCAGCCGGCTGCCGGCGATGCCGCAGTCGGCCCGCTCGGCGAAACAGCGCAGCAGCGCATCCAGCCAGCCGGGCGTGACCTGGGTGTCATTGTTGAGGAACAGCAGGAACTCGCCGCGCGCCATGGCGGCGCCGGCGTTGCAGCTGCCGATGAAGCCGAGGTTGGCGGCGTTGCGCAGCAGATGCAGGCCACCGACCTGGGCCAGCGTGGCGGCGCTGGCGTCCGGCGAGGCGTCGTCCACCACGATCACCTCGAACGGCGCCTGCGTGCCGTGCCGCGCCAGCGAGCGCAGGCAGGCGAGGGTATGGGCGAGTTCGCCGTGGACCGGAATGACTACCGATATTCGCGGCTCGTCGCTGACCGGCAGCGCGAACGGCGCGAACGGTTCGTCCAGCGGCAGCAGGGCCAGCGCCTCGTCCAGTTCGGGGCGCGACTGGAACTCCTGCCGCACGCGCGCCAGCGTGCCGCGCCAGCCGCGCAGCGCCAGGCTGGCGCGCGTGCGCTGCCACAGGTAGCCCAGGCGCTTGACTCGCCAGTGCAGGTTGCCGATCAGCGGACTGCCCTCGGCCACTCGGAGGTTCTGGTCACTCGGCCCGGAGCCGGCTTCCGGCGTGACCCATGAGGCGATTTCATGCGAGCCCTCGACCTCACGGATTTCGTGGAGCGCGGCGGTGCGCATTCACCCGGTGGAACGGGTTCATCGGTACACCTCGCGGCGGTTGCCGACGCGAACCACCAGAATGCACAAGACGCCGTCCTGGATGTCAGCGATGATGCGGTAATCACCCACTCGGTATTTCCAGAAATCACCAAGCTTGGAGCCTTTCAGCGCCTCGCCGAGGCTGCGCGGGTCGTCCAATGGCGCGACGCGAGTGCTCAGGAATTTCAGAATGCGCTGGCGTGTTTGTGGATCGAACTGGTGAATGTTTTTCTGGGCGAGGGATGACAGCTCAATCCGCCAGGTCATACTGCTTCATGACGTCAGCCAGTGACATGGTTTTACTGCGTCCTGCGCGGACCTTGATCAACTCCTGTTCGGCAAGATACAGGTCCTCCAGATCGTCGATGTGCTCGACGATGGCCTCGCGGACATAGTAGGTCTTGGTCCGGCCAGTAGCTTTCGCCAGTGCGTCCAGGCGCAGTTCGATAGCTTCAGGTAGTCGAATGGCGAGCATCGGGTTTCTCCAGGTGCAGTGCTATACAAGTATAGCTTCACGCTTCCGCTGCGGCCAGCAACTGGTTTCCCGCTGTTTGGCGAGCCTGGAAGGCCTCGAAAGGTGGCGGCAACCGGCTCTGGGAAGTCTTTGTCCGCTGCCACCGGTAGCCGAGGCGCTTGAGTCGCCAGTGCAGGTTGCCGGCGTGCCATGACCTCTGGTTGACCGCAATGCCCTGTTGCAGGAGGCCCCTCTCCCGTCGGGAGAGGGGTTGGGGTGAGGGTTCGGGTGTGGCACGGGATGCAAGTTTCGACGGATCTGTGGTGTCTCGCTTCGCCCGAACCCTCATCCGGCTCTTCGAGCCACCTTCTCCCGGAGGGAGAAGGGAAAAGCGTCGTCGCCAATCGGGCGGGTCAATGGACAGCCGCAAGCTCAGAGGTTCTGGTAATTCGGCCCCGAGCCGCCCTCCGGCGTGACCCAGGTGATGATCTCGTACGGGTCCTTGATGTCGCAGGTCTTCCAGTGCACGCAGTTGGCGGCGTTGACCTGCAGGCGCTTGCCGTGCGGGGCGCTGACGTCCTCCACCATCTCGTAGACCGCGGCCGGGCAGAAGCGGGTACAGGGGTTGTCGTATTCTTCGACGCAGCGGGTGGCGCAGATGTCGGTGTCGGCCACGTGCAGGTGCACCGGCTGGTCCTCATCGTGCTCGGTGGCGGCGAAAATGCCCTGTTGCAGGAGGCCCCTCTCCCGTCGGGAGAGGGGTTGGGGTGAGGGTTCGGGTGTGGCGCGGGATGCAAGTTTCGACGGATCTGTGGTGTCTCGCTTCGCCCGAACCCTCATCCGGCTCTTCGAGCCACCTTCTCCCGAGGGGAGAAGGGGAAAGCGGGTTAAGCGTCGCTTCGCCGAACCCTCATCCGGCTCTTCGAGCCACCTTCTCACCCGCAAGGGGACTCCCTAGCGGTCGCCGGAGGGAGAAGGGAAAAGCGTCGTCGCCAATCGGGCGAGCCAATGGACAGCTGCAAGCTCAGAGGTTCTGGTAATTCGGCCCCGAGCCACCCTCCGGCGTGACCCAGGTGATGATCTCGTACGGGTCCTTGATGTCGCAGGTCTTGCAGTGCACGCAGTTGGCGGCGTTGACCTGCAGGCGCTTGCCGTGCGGGGCGCTGGTGTCTTCCACCATTTCGTAGACCGCGGCGGGGCAGAAGCGGGTGCAGGGGTTGTCGTATTCCTCGACGCACTTGGTGGCGCAGATGTCGGTGTCGGCCACCTTGAGGTGTACGGGCTGGTCTTCGTCGTACTCGGTGGCGGCGAAGTAGACGCCGGCCAGGCGGTCGCGCGGGGGCAGCGTGCGCTGCACGTAGTCGCGTTTCGGCTCTTCGTATTCGCCGAGCTTGTGCAGGCTGGACCAGTCGGCCTTGTTCTTCAGTGTCCACGGCGACAGGCCGGCGGTGGCGGTTTCCCAGCTGGCGTTGAATATGCCGAACCACAGGCCTTTCTTGAAGCCGGGTTTCACGTTGCGCACTTTCTTCAGCTCGGCCATCACCGCCGAACCGCGCAGCTTTGCGTCGAAGCCGGCGCTGTCGAGCTTGCCGGCCAGGTGTTCGGCGGCGAGCATGCCGCTCCTGATCGCCTGGTGGGTGCCCTTGATCTTGGGCACGTTGAGCAGGCCGGCGGTGTCGCCGATCAGGAGCGCGCCGGGCATCTCCACCCTGGGCAGCGACTGGTAGCCGCCGGTGGCCATGGCGCGCGCGCCGGCCGAAAGAATGCTGCCATCTTCCAGCAGCGGCTTGATCAGCGGGTGGTGCTTCCACTGCTGGAACGCTTCCCACGGCTTGTACTCGGGGTCGCTGTAATCGAGCCCGCTGACATAGCCCAGCGCGATGCGGTCGCCGTCCAGGTGGTAGAGGAAGCCGCCGCCGTAGGTCCGGTTGTCGGCGGGCCAGCCGAAGCTGTGCACGATCTTGCCTGGGGTGACGCGGCCGGCGGGCACCTGCCACAGCTCCTTGATGCCGATGGAATAGCCTTGCGGGTCGCTTTGTTCGTCCAGCTTGAAGCGCTTGACCAGTTGTTTGGTCAGGCTGCCGCGTGCGCCCTCGGCCAGCACGGTGACCTTGGCCTTGATGTCGATGCCCTGGGTGTAGTTGGCCTTGTGCGAGCCGTCCTTCGCCACGCCCATGTCGCCGATGCGCACGCCGGCGACCGCGCCGTTCTCGTCGTAGATGTTGTCGGCGGCGGCGAAGCCGGGGAACACGTCCACGCCCAGCGCCTCGGCCTGCGGCGCCAACCAGGCGCACAGCGCACCCAGCGAGACGATGAAGTTGCCGGTGTTGTGCATGCCCGGCGGCATCGGCAGCTTGCGCGCGCCGGTCTTGCTGAGCAGGTAGAACTCGTCCTTGCCGGCCGGCACGCAGATCGGCGGCGGGTTGTTGCGCCAGCCGGGCAACAGCGCGTCCAGCGGCTGCGGCTCGATCACCGCGCCGGAGAGGATTTGCGCGCCGATGGTCGATGACTTCTCGATCACGCACACGCTCACGTCCGGCTTGATCTGCTTCAGGCGGATCGCGAAGGACAGGCCGGCCGGACCGGCGCCGACCACGACGACGTCGTATTCCATGGTTTCGCGTTCACTCATGGTGGACTCCCTGAAGCTGGGTGGTGGCGTAGGCGTGGCCGTGCGCACGGGTATGGGTCGAGCCGCCATTGTCCGTTTTCGCGCGCCGTGCGGCAACGCGTGCTGCGCTACCGCTTGCAATCGCTTCACCGGGGGCGGTGATAATCGGGCCAACCCAAGGGAGCGTTCATGAATTCCATGTCGCCGATCGCCGATCTCGACCTGCGCCGCGCCTCGCTGTGCCAGTTGCTGCATTGGCTGGCGGTGGGCCGCGTGCAGCCGCAGGCGCTGACCGACGTCTACCAGCAGGCGATCGAGCGGATCGATCCGCAGCTGCATGCCTATGTGGACCAGCGCTCGGGCCTGCTGCAGGATCAGGCGGAGCTGGCCGAGCGGCGTCGCCGCGACGGCGTGATCGGCCGGCTGGACGGCATTCCGATCGCGCTGAAGGACAACTTCGACATCGCCGGCTGGCCCACCCGGGTCGGCCTGCCTGGCCGCAGCAAGCCGGTGCGGGAGGACGCACACGTGGTGGCGCGGCTGCGCGCCTCCGGCGCGGTGCTGCTGGGCAAGACCAACATGGACGAAGGCGCGCTGGGCGCGGTCACCGACAACCCGCACTTCGGCGCCACCCACAACCCGTACCGTCACGGCTACACCGCCGGCGGTTCCTCCGGCGGCGCGGCAGCGGCGGTGGCCGCGGGCCTGGCCGCGGCGGCGGTGGGCTCGGACAGCCTGGGCTCGATCCGCATCCCGGCCAGCTACTGCGGCGTGTACGCGCTCAAGCCCACCCACGGCGAGATCTCCGCGCGCGGCCTGGTGCCGGCGGCGCGCCGGCTGGATGCGGTGGGCCTGCTGGCGCGCAGCGCCGACGACCTCACCGTGCTGCTGCAGGTGCTGGCCGGCTACGACGCCGACGACGCGCGCTCGCGCCGGCGCCGGGTGGCGTTCGCGCCGCCGGACTGGGAGCCGGGCAACCTGCGCACGGGCCTGATCCCCGACCTGGCCACGGTCGGCGTGCAGCCGGAGGTGATCGAGGTGTTCGAGGCGGCGCTGGCGAAATTGCCGCATGCGCTGGGCGACCGCCGCACGGTCGACTTCGCCGACTGGGATTTCGCGCGCACCCGTCGCGCCGGCCTGCTCCTGATGGAGGCGGAGATGCTCGGCACCTTCGCCGTGGACCTGGCCGATGCCGGGCGCCCGGTATCGGAACGCTTCCGCCGCCTGCTCGGCTACGCCGCCGGCAAGAGCGCGGCCGACTACGCGGTGGCCGACCGCGTGCTCGACGCGGCCACGCTGAAGATGCGCCGGCTGTTCGCCCAGGTCGACGTGCTGGTGCTGCCGACCACGCCGCAGGGCGCGTTCCCGCTGGATGGCCCGGTGCCCGATTCGCAGGCCGATCTCACCAGTTTCGCCAGCCTCGCCGGCTGCCCCGCCGTGAGCCTGCCGATGGGCATGCTGCCCAACGGCATGCCGGTGGGCCTGCAACTGGTCGGCGCCCGCGGCTCGGACCTGCGCCTGCTGGAACTGGCCGCGGTGTGCGCGGCCACGCTGGATGCCGATCCGGTGTATCCAGCGATCGCCTGAGGGCCCCCGGCAACTCCGATCGCACCACCCGGCCGCGCAACGGGACGCCTGCAGGAGCAAACCTCAAACGTCCGTCATTCCAGCGCAAGCTGGACAAAAGCGAGCTATGCGAGCGTTGAACAGCCGGAGGCTGGCCCCGAAGGGGCGAGCGTAGCGAGTCATCCAGCGCCTTGGATGCCCAAGGGCTTGGAGACGCTGGATCCCGGCTTGCGCCGGGATGACGAACGAGAAGCCGGTTGTTTGATGATCTCAGGAGGCGGGCTTGCCCGTAGATTTCATAGAAAGGCATATGCCATACACGTGCGACATGCCGCACTCAGGTTATTTCGGAACCTCGCCGGCGATCGCGTAACATGGCCGGATGACCGGCGCGCGATGGCGCGCCCGCGCAAGGCCAGCTTGGGTTCCACGCATGAGCACAGACAACGCGCCGACATATTCGCATCTGGACGAACTGGAGGCGGAAAGCATCCACATCTTCCGTGAGGTGGCGGCCAGCTTCCGCCATCCGGTGATGCTGTATTCGATCGGCAAGGATTCCTCGGTGCTGCTGCACCTGCTGCGCAAGGCGTTCCACCCGGCCAAGCCGCCGATGCCGCTGCTGCACGTGGACACCACCTGGAAGTTCCGCGAGATGATCGCGTTCCGCGACCAGGTGGCGGCGGCCGGCGACGTGCAGGTGCTGGTGCACATCAATGAGGAGGGCGTACGCCAGGGCATCTCGCCGCTCGTCCATGGCGCCACTATGCATACCGACGTGATGAAGACGCAGGCGCTGAAGCAGGCGCTGGACCGGCACGGCTTCGATGCGGCGATCGGCGGCGCGCGCCGCGACGAGGAGAAGTCGCGCGCGAAGGAGCGCGTGTTCTCGTTCCGCAACGGCCAGCACCGCTGGGACCCGAAGCGCCAGCGTCCGGAGTTCTGGCACACCTACAACACACAGATCCGCCAGGGCGAGAGCGTGCGGGTGTTTCCGCTGTCCAACTGGACCGAGATGGACGTGTGGCTGTACATCCGCCGCGAGGGCATCCCGGTGGTGCCGCTGTACTTCGCCGCGCCACGCCCGGTGGTGGCGCGCGACGGCGCGCTGATCATGGTGGACGACGAGCGCTTCACCCTGCGCGAGGGCGAGGCGATGGAAACGCGCCTGGTGCGCTTCCGCACGCTGGGCTGCTACCCGCTCACCGGCGCGGTGGAATCGTCCGCCGACACGCTGGACAAGATCATCGCCGAGATGGCCGACTCGCGCAGCTCCGAGCGGCAGGGCCGGGTGATCGACCACGACCCCGGCGCCTCGATGGAGCGCAAGAAGCAGGAGGGCTACTTCTGATGGCCGCCACCACCGCCACCGACGCGGGCCGCGGCCTGTTGCGCTTCATCACCTGCGGCAGCGTGGACGACGGCAAGAGCACCCTGCTCGGCCGCCTGCTGTACGACGCCGGCACGGTGCCGGAGGACCAGCTCGCCGCGCTGGCGCGCGACAGCCGCC
>SCRF01000078.1 GCA_004322005.1 Rhodanobacter sp.
ATTCCGGCGAAAGCCGGAATGACGAGCTTTGAGATCCGTCAAGTTGAGAGCGGAAAACGCAGAACGCCGGCTACAGGTTACCGGGAAGCACGCGTCCCCTGTTCCCCGTACCCTGTTCCCCGCTTAAAAACAAAAGCCCCGCCGAAGCGGGGCCTTCGTGGCCGCATCGCGAAAGGCTTACGCCGGCACGACGTCGACGAAGCGACGGTTCTTCTCGCCGCGAATCTTGAACTGGACGGTACCGTCGACCAGTGCGAACAGGGTGTGGTCGCGTCCCAGACCCACGCCGGTGCCCGGATGGAACTGGGTGCCGCGCTGACGCACGATGATGTTGCCGGCCTCGATGGCCTGGCCACCGTAGATCTTCACGCCCAGGTACTTCGGGTTCGAATCGCGACCATTGCGGGTGGAACCGCCTGCCTTTTTATGTGCCATGACTATCTACTCCGGCTGAATCAGGCGTTGATGCCCGTGATCTCGATTTCGGTGAAATGCTGACGGTGGCCCTGCTGGCGCTTGTAGTGCTTGCGCCGGCGGAACTTGATGATGCGGATCTTGTCGGCACGGCCGTGCTTGCGCACGGTGGCGCTGACGGTGACCCCGTCAACCAGCGGTGCGCCCACGACGACCGCTTCGCCGGCGCCATGCAGCAGCACCTGGTCGAAGTTCACCGTAGCACCCTCTTCGGCGTTCAGCAGTTCCACGCGCAGGACATCGCCCTGCTGGACGCGGTATTGCTTGCCGCCGGTCTTGATGACTGCATAACTCATGGGTAACTCACTCATGGGTAACTTCCCTTCTTTAGTTATTCTCTTGGGTATCGCCATGACCTTGTCGGATCTGACGAACCGCGGATTATAACGACCCGCGGGCATGCTGGTCAAATACTGACCATCCCGGCCCGAATGGCACTTACTTAAAGCACCGTCATCCCCGCGAAAGCGGGGATCCAGTGCCTTCCGTGGCCTCCAAACGCTTAAAGGCGCTGGATTCCCGCTTTCGCGGGAATGACGAAAAACATGATTTCGCGCTTAAGTAAGTGCCATTCCACCCCGGCCCCGCCCCCGCGCCAAGCCGTCCCCGCCGGCTCCGCCACTGATTTGCGGGCCGCGCCGGCGCCACGGGCTCTGGCCGCGAATGGCTTGGTATAGTAGGAGTTCCCCCCATATCCGAGCGTCATGGACACCATTCGCATCCGCGGCGCACGCACGCACAACCTCAAGAACATCGACCTCGACCTGCCGCGCGACCAGTTGATCGTGATCACCGGCCTGTCCGGCTCGGGCAAATCCTCGCTCGCTTTCGACACCATCTACGCCGAGGGCCAGCGACGCTACGTGGAGTCGCTGTCGGCCTATGCGCGGCAGTTCCTGTCGATCATGGAGAAACCCGACGTCGATCATATCGAGGGACTGTCGCCGGCGATTTCGATCGAGCAGAAATCCACTTCGCACAACCCTCGCTCCACCGTGGGCACGATCACCGAGGTGTACGACTACCTGCGCCTGCTGTACGCCCGCGTGGGTACGCCGCGCTGCCCCGACCACGGCATCCCGCTGGAGGCACAGACGATCAGCCAGATGGTCGACGCCACGCTGGCGCTGGATCCGGAGCAACGCCTGATGCTGCTCGCACCGGTGGTCCGCGAGCGCAAGGGCGAGCACGTGCAGGTGTTCGACCAGCTGCGCGCGCAGGGTTTCGTGCGCGCCCGCGTGGACGGCAGCGTGTATGACCTGGATGCCGTGCCGCCGCTGCCGCTGCGCCAGAAACACACGATCGAGGTGGTGATCGACCGCTTCCGTCCGCGCGAGGACATCAGGCAGCGCCTGGCCGAATCGTTCGAGACGGCGCTGCGGCTCGGCGACGGCCTGGCGATCGTGGCGAACATGGATGCTGCACGTGGAAGTGCGAATGCCGCGGGCGGTCGCTCCGGCAATCCTGCCTCCAGCGACACTAGTGCATCCATGCACGTCGCAGGAAGCGCAGGAGCGGCCCATGCCGACGCGAAGGAGCAGATGTTCTCGTCGCGCTACTCCTGCCCGGTATGCGACTACTCGCTGCCGGAGCTGGAGCCGCGGCTGTTCTCGTTCAACTCGCCGGTCGGCGCCTGTCCGGAGTGCGACGGTCTGGGCGTGACTCAGGTGTTCGACGCGGCGCGCGTGGTCGGCCATCCGGAGCTGCCGCTGTCCGGCGGCGCGGTGCGGGGCTGGGACCGGCGCAACGCGCATTATTTCCAGCTGATCCTGTCGCTGGCGGCGCATTACGGTTTCGACGTGGACGCGCCGTGGAACACGCTTTCTTCGGACGTCCAGAAGGCCATCCTGCATGGCAGCGGCAAGGAAAAAATCGCCTTCCGCTACCTCACCGAGCGCGGCGGCAAGGTGACCCGCGAGCATCCGTTCGAGGGCATCGTGCCGAACCTCGAGCGGCGCTACCGGGAAACCGAATCCGCCGCCGTGCGCGAGGAGCTGGCCAAGTACATCAGCGACCAGCCCTGCCCGGCCTGCCAGGGCCAGCGCCTGAACCGCTCGGCACGCAACGTGTTCGTGGCCGACCACGCGCTGCCCTCGCTGACCCACCGTTCGATCGACGACGCGCTGGCATTCTTCGGCACGCTCAAGCTCGCCGGCTGGCGCGGCGAAATCGCGGTGAAGATCGTCAAAGAGATCCGCGAGCGGCTGACCTTTCTCAACGACGTGGGCCTGAACTACCTGACCCTGGATCGCCAGGCCGATTCGCTGTCCGGCGGCGAAGCGCAGCGCATCCGCCTCGCCTCGCAGATCGGCGCCGGCCTGGTCGGCGTGATGTACGTGCTGGACGAACCCTCGATCGGCCTGCACCAGCGCGACAACGCGCGCCTGCTGGGCACGCTCACGCGGCTGCGCGATCTGGGCAACACGGTGATCGTGGTCGAGCACGACGAGGACGCGATCCGCATGGCCGATCACGTGCTCGATATCGGCCCCGGTGCCGGCGTGCACGGCGGCGAGATCGTGGCGCAGGGCACGGTCAAGGATCTGCTCGCCGCGCCGCGCTCGGTGACCGGCCAGTTCCTGTCCGGCAAGCGCGCGATCGAGGTGCCGCAGGAACGTCGCCGGCCGTTCGACGACGAGGCGTGGCTGCATCTGAAAGGCGCCAGCGGCAACAACCTGAAAAACGTCGACCTGGCGATTCCGGCCGGGTTGTTCACCTGCGTCACCGGCGTGTCCGGCTCGGGCAAGTCGACCCTGGTCAACGACACGTTGTTCCGCCTCGCCGCCGTCGAATTGAACGGCGCCGGCACGCAACCGGCGCCGTTCGATTCCGTCGAAGGCATGGAGCTGTTCGACAAGGTGGTCGATATCGACCAGTCGCCGATCGGCCGCACGCCGCGCTCGAATCCCGCCACCTACACCGGCCTGTTCACGCCGCTGCGCGAGATGTTCGCGCAGGTGCCCGAAGCGCGCTCGCGCGGCTACACGCCGGGGCGTTTCAGTTTCAACGTGCGCGGCGGCCGCTGCGAGGCGTGCGAAGGCGACGGGCTGATCAAGGTGGAGATGCATTTCCTGCCCGACGTCTACGTGCCCTGCGACCTCTGCCACGGCAAGCGCTACAACCGCGAGACGCTGGAGATCCACTACAAGGGCCACACGATCGCCGACGTGCTGGACATGACGGTGGAGGACGCGCTGAAACTGTTCGAGAACGTACCGACGATCGCGCGCAAGCTCGACACCCTGCGTGCGGTGGGGCTGGACTACATCAAGCTGGGCCAGAGCGCGACCACGCTGTCCGGCGGCGAGGCGCAGCGCGTGAAGTTGTCCAAGGAGCTGTCCAAGCGCGACACCGGGCGCACCCTGTACATCCTCGACGAGCCCACCACCGGCCTGCACTTCCACGACATCGAGCAGTTGCTCGACGTGCTGCACCAGCTGGTCGACCAGGGCAACACGGTGGTGGTGATCGAGCACAACCTGGACGTGATCAAGACTGCCGACTGGGTGGTCGATCTCGGCCCCGAGGGCGGCGCCGGCGGTGGCCGCATCCTGGTCGCCGGCACCCCGGAAACCGTGGCCGCCCACGCCGGATCGCATACCGGACGCTTCCTCGCACCGCATCTGAAGCTGGCCAAGGCGGGCAAGGCCGCCAGGGCGCCGGGTGCGGAAAAAAGGGTCAAGGCCGCAACCAAACACATCGCCAGCGCCGACAAGCACAAACCCTTCCCACGGAAGAAGCGCCCATGAAGCCGCAGCCATCGACCGACCCGCGCAAAGCGGATGCCATCGATACCTCGACAGCTGCGCAAGGCGCCCCGCTGTTCGTCGCCAGCCTGCCCGTGCGCTGGCGCGACCTGGATGCGTTCAACCACGTCAACAATTCCACCTACCTCAGCTATATCGAGGAAGCACGACTGCTCTGGCTGCAGCAGGTGAACGACTGGATGAGCGAGGAATCCGCGCCGATCCTGGCCGCCAGCGAACTGAACTACCGCAAGCCGATCACCTGGCCGGCGTCGCTGCACGTGCAATTGCGCTGCGAACGCCTGGGCAACAGCTCGATCACGCTGTCGCATCGCATCGTCGATGCCGCCGATGCCGCTTGCGTTTACTGCGACGGCCGGACCGTGCTGGTGTGGATCGACCGGCGCCTCGGCAAACCGGTTCCGCTGCCCCCGACGGTCCGCGCGGCGGCGGCCGGCGACGATCTGTAGGAGCGCACCCTGTGCGCGAATGCTCTTCTTCACGCGCGGCAAAAGCATCGCGCACAGGGTGCGCCCCTACCAAACGCGCGACAAGAGCATTCGCGCACAGGGTGCGTTCCTACAGGGGCGTCGTTCGAATGGATGACTGAACGGTTGTGTTTTACATGGTCAGCCAGCGAATCGCTTCCTTTGGGAGGGGGTGCAGGTTTCCGTAGATGTCCGGTTCGGCATTGCGACGCAGTGCTTCCAGTGCCGCATCGGCAAATTCGGGCCCACGCTGGGCGAGCCGCTCGCGGCACAGGACAGCCAGCGGCGCGTAGTCGCTCAGCGCGCCGCGGATCAGTTCGGCCACATGTCGCTGGTCCGGCGCATCGTCGAAGAGCGCGCCAGCCGCACGAATCGCCGGATGGCCATCCGCAAGTGCACGGTTCGCACTCCCGTGCGGCAAGGTCGCATGCATACGCCGCAAGACCAGCATGGCGCGAATCACGGCAAGCCGACTGCGCACGCGCGATCCGGCCGATTCGAACAACATCGGCAACGCCTGCGCAATGGCTGCCCGGCCATGCGAGCCAAGGATTTCCAGAGAATGGGCCGCCGCCCGCTCCAGGACATCGTCTTCCAGCATGCTCACGAGCATGGGAGCAATTCCGTAGCCGCACGGGCGACCGCTCGCGCGGGGTGGTCGCGGAGCAGGCGAACGGCATCGGCCCATGACTCGTCGCGCCGCAGCGTTGCGAGGGCGCTGACAATCGCCAGTCCCTGCGTCACATCCACCGGACGCGCAAGCGCGCATTGCACCAGCGGCATGGCCGCGTCCGGATCGCCAAGACGCCCAAGCGCCTCGATGGAGATCATCCGCACGTCCGCCAGCGGATGCCCCAGGGCATGCACCAGGCGCTTCTTGTATGGATGGGCACGCCACTGGACGATATCGATGCCACAGAGCGGACAGACCAGCGATGTCGGCTCGATCTCGGCAAAGCAGTGCGGGCAGAAGAAAGTCGTCACGAACGCGCACCCGCACGCTGCGGAGCGCGGCGACAGCACCGACCGGCGATGGCGGCGCAAGACCAGCCGCGGCAGGAGGCGATGCGGCACATCACTCGACTCCGGGAATTTCCAGTGGCGGGAATTTCCAGTGGCGCAGCAGTCATCAGCCCTGGCAGCCTGTCGGGCTTTGGCGGTCGCCGGCGAACTCCATCGCCCATGCGGCCGGGATGATACGCCGGTGCCCCCGCCGATGGACGTGACGACGTGACGACGGCCCGCCGAACACCGGCTTGTTTCTTCCGCGACGTACGATTAACGTGGAAGTCGGAGATGGCATCCTCCCGAACCGCCGCAAGGCTGATGATGCCTGCCTGTCCGGTTTCCAAGCGAATTCCGCGAAGGAGGCTCCATGCAAGGCTGTTCGCTTCGTTTCTACATGCACGAGAACCAGAAGCATCGCGGCATGCTGCTGTACGAATGGCTGCTTGAGCAGGCCAAGAAGCAAGGTATCCACGGCGGTTCCGCCTTCAAGGCGATCGCCGGTTACGGTCGCCACGGCGTGATGCACGAGCAGCACTTCTTCGAGCTCGCCGGAGAGAACACCGTGCTGGTGGAATTCATCCTGGGTGACGATGAAACGACCACCATGCTCAAGATCGCCCAGCAAGACGGCGCTCCCTTGTTCTGGGCGAAATTCCCGGCCGAGTTCGGCATCGTCGGCAGCATCGAAGCGGTGAAGTGATCGTGTGACGTCTGCAGCGATTTCGGCGCATGCCGTCCTGCACCACGTGCTCGATGCGGGTCGGCAGATACTGGATGCACTGTCGCTGGCCGTTCGTCGGCATCAGATCAGGGCCACGGCCATGACCAGGACCAGCAGCAAACCGACCAGGCCGAGATAGACGTTCATGTTCCCCGATTGCAGCGGGCTGAGCTTGTGCGCGAGCCACTGCACGATACGCGTCGGGCCGCGGAACACCGCCGCCTCGAACAGCGGCGACACGTCGGCACGATGGTGAACCTGGCGCACGAAATAAGCGCTGCCGCTGTGCTCGTGCCTGATCTCGCTCTCGGGCCGGTAGACGAAGCTGTAGAACGTGCGCATCGCGTTGGAGAAGCTCAACGCCGTGGTCATGCCGTTGGGCGGCGCCGGGCAGCCGCCGTACCATACCGGCGCGTGGCGCACGCGAAACCGCCGCCGTGCGCGCAGCAGCCACGCCAACGGGAGCAAGGCCAGCAACGGACAGACGATCACCAGCAGGGTCGGCGAGATGAACGCGAACGTGTCGGTCAGCGGCACCAGCAGCAGCCCCTTGTGCAACGCGGCGCTGCTCTGCCCGGCGAAATGGCTCGCCACGGCGCCGTCCAGCCCTTGCAGCCACCATGGCATGCCCACGGCCAGCGCCAGCACGGCCAACCCGAGCAAGCCGCATGCCAGTGCGTGGCCGCGACCGACGCCCGGCATCGCCTCGTTGGGCGGCCGGCCAAGAATGCCCAAGCCGACCAGCTTGACGAAGGTGGCCAACGCGATCGCCGCCGTCAGCGCCATGCCGGCACCGGCCAGCGACAGCGTCAAGCGTCCGGCCAGCCCGCTCAGATGGAAGCCCTGGAACAGCGTCTGGAACGTGAACCACTCGCTGACGAAACCGGCCTGCGGCGGCATCGCCGCCAGGCTCATGCCGGCAAACACCACGCCAACGCCATACAGCCAGGGGCTGTGCCGCATGACCCCCTGCTGACTCACCGCATAGCTGCCTGTCGCACGGAACGATCCATCCGCCGCCAGCATCAGCGCGCCTTTCGCCAGTGCGTGCCCGGCCAGATGCAGCAGCGCCACCACGAAACCGAGCGAAGCCAGTGCCAGCAACCCCTCGCCGCGAAAGACCTGCGAGGCACCCAGCAGGGTCACCGCGATGGCGGCATTCTCGGCCGAGGAGAACGCCAGCAGCCGGCGCCAGTCATCCTCCTGGAAGGCGTACAGCACCGCCAGGATCGCACTCAATACGCCCGCCGCCACCGTGACGATGGCCAACAGACCGCCGCCCGGCAGCCACAGCGTGAAAGCCCGCTCCAACGCGAAGAACGCCGCGTTCAGCACGATGCCCGACAACAGCGCACCGCTGGCGCCGCTGCCCTGTCCGTACGCACCGGGATACCACTCGTAGAACGGTAACAGGCCCAGCTTGGCACCGAAACCGATCAACAGCAGCACGCCGATCAGCAGCGTGTAGCCATCCACGGGATGCGTGGCCAGAGCGGCGAATGCGGCAAGGTCGATGCTGCCCACCGAGCGGGCGATCATCAGCACGGCCGCCAGCAGGGCCAGCGCACCAACCTCCAGCAGCGCCAGCATGAACAGCAACCCGCGCCCCTCGCGCGTCGGGCCCAAACGCTCGCCGATCAGCAACACGGCGCCACCGAGGCTCATCACTTCCCACGCCACCAGAAAGCCGACCGCGTCCTGCAGGCCGAAACAACCCAGCGCGCCGAGCATGCTCAGGCCGGCGCCCACGACCCAGCTGCGCCAGCGCGCGGCCGGCGTGCCCAGTGCCGTCGCAAAGAACGCCACGATGGCGCCGAACAGCAGCAGCCACAACGCATCCGGCGCAAGCTGGAAGCGACCGCCCACCACGCCAGGCCAGGCCGTGATCGGCAACGGCATGCCGGCGGGCAACTGCCGCAGCGCGGCCAGCACGATCGCGACCGTGCCGCCGGCCAGCGCGCCCCGCGCGAGCACGCGGCCGCGCCCCGCACAGCCCAGCACGATGGCCAGCACCCATAGCGCCGCCGCCAGCGCGATCAACCGCTCAGCGCTCATCGGGTGACCTCCGTCGGTCAACGCTCATGCGGGCGGCCTCCGTGCACACGTTGCGGCTTGCGTTCGAGCAACAGCAGCAGCGCTTCGATGATGGCCGCCGGATTCGGCGGGCAGCCCGGCAGCCAGATGTCCACCGGCAGGATGCCGTGCAGCCCGTTGCCGCTGGCGTAAGTCCCGCCGCAGACACCGCCGCTCACCGCGCACGTACCGCAGGCCAGCACGCGGCGTGGCTCGGGCATCGCCTGCCAGGTCGCCAGCAGCGGCTCTTGCATGGCCGCTGTCACGCTGCCTGTGACCAGCAGCAGATCCGCCGCGCGCGGCGACGCGGTGAAGAAGACGCCCAATCGGTGCAGGTTGTAGAACGGGTTGTTGAGCGCCTGCAATTCGGACTCGCAGCCATTGCAGGAACCGGCATCGACGTGGCGGATATGCAGACTGCCGCGGAAGCTCTTCTCGATGTGCGCCGCCAACTGCTGGGAAGCCAGTGGCCTTGGTTCCAGCGACCATTCCAGATCGGCACGCTCGCGCACGCCGAACGCCCACGCTTCACTGGACTGCAAGGTACCGGACGGGCACGCCTCCACGCACAGCTGGCAGGCAATGCAGCGGCCGTAGTCGAGCTCGGCCAGATGACCGCGCGTGTCCAGTGCAATCGCCTGCGTCGGGCACGTTTGCGCGCAGCGCCGGCACTCGTCGCCGCAGTGCTCGGCGGTGATTCGCGGCATGCCGAGCGTGCCGTGCTGACCATGGTCGCCATCGGCCTTTTGCGGCCAGTCGGTGGTGGCTTGGCCTGACCTGAGTCCTCGTAGCGTCCACAATGACATATCTGTCTCCTAGCGGTCGCAGCCGGCGATGGCGAGGCCGAAGCTGGCTTCGTTGATCGCGTAGTCCATCATGTTGCTCTGGTGCACGGTGAACGGAAACGCGCGCCAGTTGGAAAACGAGGGCGACTTGATCTTCACCCGCGCGAGCCGTCCGTACGCATCGATGTGCACCGCGTAATACAGCGAGCCGCGCGGCGACTCCGCCCAGCCCAAACCACAGCTTGCAGGCTTGGGAATGCACGCCCCGCGTACCTCGCCAGATTGCAGCTGCGGCAGCAGCAACTCGATCAGGTCGAAGCTGACGCGCACCTCGGCGGCGCGCACCCGCGCCCGTGCATAGGCGTCGCCCTCCTCCGCCAACGGCACGGCGACGGGAAGATCGGTATACGCCGCGTAGGGATGATCGCGCCGCATGTCGCGGTCGAGGCCCGATGCGCGTTCCACCGGCCCGGTGGCGCCCTGATCGAAGGCCACTTCGCGCGTCAGCACGCCGGTGGTGATCAGGCGATCCAGATAACTGGTGGTGCGTTCGAGCTGCAGCAGATACGACTCCACTTCGTTGCGCAAACGGCTCAGCGTGTCCGGCAGATCGGCGGGCACGGCGATATCGCGGCGCAGCCCGCCGGGCATCAGCACATTGCGCATGAAGCGCTGGCCGCTCAGCCGTCCCGCCAGTTGCTTGATCTTCTCCTCCAGCAGTCGGCCCTCGGCCTGGCCCACCTTCAACGTGGTGGCATCGGCCAGCGCGCCGAAGTAATGCAGATGGTTGTAGAGACGTTCCAATTCGGCCAGCAGCACACGCAATTGCCGGGCGCGCAACGGCACCACGCAATCGGCGGCATCCTCCACCGCCTGACAATAGGCCAGCCCGTGCGCCACGCTGCCCACCCCCGATACGCGTTCGGCCAGCACGCAGCCGGCCAGCGGATCGCCGCCTTCGAAGCGTGTCTCGATGCCGCGATGCTTGAAGAACAGGCGCGGCTGGTAGTGCATGACCGCCTCGCCCAGGTAGAAGAACAGGAACTGCGCCGACTCCATCACATCCGCGCGTACCGGCCCGAAGCTGAGCAACTGCACCTGCGGATCGCGCACCTCGGGCAACACCAGCGGCGCGCGCAGCGACGGACGCGGCGGCCCCTCGATCGGCATCAAGGCGATGCCACGCGCCGCGCCATCGACGACCAGCGGATAGGGTTCGGGATGTCCGTCGAAGGTCAGGCCGTACAGATCCTGCATCTCGCGCTCGTACCAGCCCAGCAGCGGCGCGCGCAGCGCAAGACTCGGCAGGTGCGCATGCTCCGCCCGACATTCCCATACCTGCAGCGGCTGCCCCGCGCCCGGTGCCGCCAGATAACGCACCTCGGCCAGTGCCGGTCGCGGCAACCAGGCATACGCCATCTGCATGCGGCCACCGCTGTCGAGCAACTGCGCCAGCCGCTCCTGCAGCGCGTCCGGCGCGACCTGGATGTATTCCACGCGCGGGCTCATGCTCATGGATGGGCTCCCAAGGCATTCGCGATCGTGTGGAACAACGCCGTCCACGAGGCGGGCCACCACACCCCGAGCAACAACAGCGGCAGCAGCGGCAAGGCCATCGGCAGTACCCGCCAACCCGCGTACCAGCTCTCGCGTTCCATCGGTACGGCGCTCGTCGGCAGTTCGTCGGAATTGGCCGGAGACTCGGCCAGATACATCGCGCGGAAGTGATTCAGGAACGCCACGAAGATCACGATCAGCAGCACCAGCATGGCGATCGCCGCCCACAGATACGGCCCGCCCCAGCCGGCCCGCAGTATCGCGAACTCGCTGAGGAACAGGCCGAACGGCGGTGCGCCGGTGATCGCCACCGCGCCGCACAGCCACAGCGCGCCGGACACCGGAAACATCCGCCACACGCCGCGCATGTCGTCGATCCGCTTGCTGCCGTAGCGATGCATCGCGTTGCCCGCGCCGAAGAACAGCAGGGGCTTGGCCAGCGAGTGATTGAGCATGTGATACAGCGCGCCGGCCACGCCAAGCGTGCCGCCGAAACCGAAACCCAATGCCAGCACGCCCATGTGCTCGACGCTCGAATAGGCCATCAGCCGCTTGATCTGACGCTGCCGCACGATGAACAGCGCCCCCACCAGCAGCGAGAACACGCCGAGGATCACCAGCGCGGCATGCGGCAGCGCGCCCTGCCCCGCCGCATCGGTCGCCGCCAGAAAACGCACGATGCCCACCATCGCGGTGTTGAGCAGCGCGCCGGACAGCATCGCCGACACCGGCGCGGGGCCTTCGCTGTGCGCGTCGGGCAGCCAGGTGTGCATCGGCGCCAGGCCGACCTTGGTGCCGTAGCCGATCAGGGTGAGCAGGAAACCCATCTTCAGCAGCACCGGCGGCATCTGCGGTGCGGCGTGCACCAGCGACGCCCAGGTCAGCTGATACGTTTCGCCGTAGACGAACGTGCCGCCCCAGTACAACAGCGTCGTGCCCAGCAGCGCCAGGCTGATGCCCGACGACACCACGATGATGTATTTCCACGCCGCCTCCATGCTCTCGGCATTGCGTTCGAAGCCGACCAGGAAGGTGCTGACCAGCGTGGTCAGTTCGATCGCGATCCAGTACACGCCGATGCTGTTGACCAGCGGCGCGATCAGCATGGTCAGCGCGAAACCGGCCAGCAGCGCATAGAACAAGGGCAACCGCGCCTTGCGACTCGCGTCATGGCGCATGTAGCCGATGGCGTAGATCGAGGACAGCAGATACACCACCGCCACGCACATCGCCACCCACGCGCCCAGCGGATCGACCAGCAGATAGCCGTCCAGAAAAGTGGCCGGCCTGGCGGCGGCAAACGGCAGTGGCAACGCCGCCAGCAGCACCGCCACGCTCGCCGCCAGATTGAGGTACTCGCTGAAACGCGCACGCCGCACCGCCAGCCCCAGCACCACGGCCAGCGCGGGGGACAGCAGCAGGACGAGGATGCGCGCGGCCATGCTCATCCGGTCAGCCTGCGCAGGTCGCGGCTGCTGGTGCTGCCGATGTGGGTGAGCAGGTAGCGCACCAGCACGCCGAAGCAGGCCACCGCGACCAGCAGGTCGAACAGCAGCACCAGCTCGATCATCAGCGGCATGCCCGGCACCAGGATCTGCGCGCCGAGGAAAATGCCGTTCTCCAGCACCAGGATGCCGAGAATCTGGCTGATCGCCTCGTGCCGCAGCGCCAGCATCAGAAAACCGATCAGCTTCATCGAGAACATCACCGTCAACGCCAGCACCACCACGTTCGAGACGATGTGCAGATCCGCCGTGAGGCGCATCGCCACCACCAGCGCGAAGATCACCGCGGCGGCGCCGATCACCAGGCTGCTCGAGGTGCTGAGGATTTCGTGCAGCTCGCGCGCGGTGTTCAGCCGCCGTAGGATGCGCAGGATCAACCACGGCAGCACGATGCCGCGAAACAGCACCGTCAGCAGCGCGACCCAGTACAACTCGCGGTAGCCGCCGTAGTAGCCGACCAGCGCCGACAGCATGCCGATCAACCACGACTGCGCGGCGAACGCCAGCATGTAATCCTTCAGCCAGCGCGAGCCCAGCATCACGAAGGCCAGCAGCAGGCTGGCGATCGTCAGCAGGCTGAACAGCGAGGCAGCCAGGGGATCGAGATGGGTGGCGAGCATGGCGTTCATCGGATCAGGTTCTTCATTGGATCAGGCTCTTCATCGAATCTGGTTCGCGACGATGGCCAGCACGGCCAGCAGGAAGGCGACGGCCAGCGGCTCCTGATAGCGATAGAAGCGCAGCCGCGCCTGCGCGGTTTCCACCGCGATCACGGCGCCGGCGACGACGCCGAATTTGATCAGGATGGCCAGCACCGCCCCAGCCAAGCCCAGAGCCGTACCTTGCTTCGACAGCCCCCACGGCAGCAGCAGGACGTGGCAAAAAATCGTGTAGAGGATGAACTGCTTCATCATCCCCGACCATTTCAGCAAGGCCAGCAGCGGTCCGGAATACTCCAGCACGCGCGCCTCCTCGATCATGTACACCTCGATGTGCGTGCTCGAGTGGATCGGCAGCCGATCGGTCTCGGCCAGCAGCAGCACGAAAAACGCGGCGACCAGGAACAGGTGGGTCGGCCCCCAGTAGATCGCCGGGTTGGCAACCAGCAGATGGTTCACCACGAACGGCAGCATCGCGTGCGCCATCAGGGTGATGCCGACGAACACCAGGATCAGCGTCGGTTCGGCGAGGATGGTGATCATCACCGTGCGGCTCGCGCCGATGCCGCCGTACGCGCTGCCCGAATCGAGCGCCGCCAGATTGACGAAGAACGTACCGACCGTGAGCACCAGGCCGCCGCCGAGGATGTCGCCCATGTCCGACAGCGGCAGCGGATAATTGGTGAGCACGGGAATCAGGATCGGCACCGTCAGCATCGCGGTGAACGCGACGATCGGCGCCGTCCAGAAAATCCAGCTGGCCGTGTCCGGCACCACCAGCTGCTTGCGGAACAGCTTGCGCAAATCCCGGTACGGCTGCAGCAGCGACGGACCGCGGGCGCGCTGCGCGCGCTCCTCGTAACGCAGGATGAACCCCTGCAGCAAGGGCGACAGCAACAGCACTGTCAGCACCTGGGCTATCTGGGCGAGGACGTCCCTGAGCATGCCGGCGCGTCAGCGATGCCGGACGGGATATTCGACATGCTCCGGATGGACACGCTGTCTTCGCTCCGGCGGGCTCCCAGGTGGCCGCGCCATGCGGGCCGCAGGCAGGCCAGACGGAATGAAACCGGGGGACACGGTGGTACAGGCCATGATTGGCTCCTTTGCGGGATAGCCTTCGATCTACCTGTAGGAGTCATCAGCCCCTGGAGCTTGTCGGACTCCCGGAGCGGTCGCAGGTGAACTCCATCACCCTGTACGATTGCGTGATTCAAGTTAGCACGCCGATCGCCGCTCATGGAATACCCCTCAAGCGATGCAGGCGATGATCCTGACCTGGCCGCCCAGGCAGCTCTCAATGGCCGCTTTGCTCGACCGGGGCGTTTCGCTCCTGGATACCGTCCTGCGGACGGGATATGCCGACCAGCCCCGTTTTGCCCGTTCCATCAAGCGGTCCATCGGAACGCTCGTTGCGGTGCGGCATGCGGTCACGCCGCCGCGGGTGCACCATGGCGGCTTGCTTCCGTGTCGAGGAGAAGTGTCATGCGTGTGCTGGCTGTGATGGTACTGGCCGTTCTCGTGATCCCCGCCGGCGCATTCGCCGAAACGCACGCGGTATCAAGCGTGGTACCGGCTTACGTGACCAGGGCGATCAACGATCCCGCCCGCGCCGCGGACAGGAAGGACGATGTACGCCGCCAGATGGCCGCGGTGATGACTTTCACCGGGGTAAAGCCCGGCGACAAGGTGCTGGAACTCGTCCCGTCATCGGGCTACTGGACGCGCGTGTTCAGTCGGATCGTCGGGCCGAAGGGCCACGTGTACACGGTGTGGCCGAACGAGATGGCCAAATACGCCACCAAGAGTTTTGCCGAGTGGCAGAAGCTGACCGCCACGCCGCATTACGCCAATGTCAGCCTGTCGAAGCAACCGGCGGCGATGTTGAGTGCGCCGCAAAAGGTGGACGTCGTGTTCACCTGCCAGAATTACCACGACTACCACGATCCGTTCATGGGTCCGGTGGACATGGCGAAGTTCGACAGGCAGGTGTTCGACGCGCTGAAGCCGGGCGGCGTGTTCATCGTGATCGACCACATGGCGCCGGCCGGTTCCGGCACCAGCGACACCAACACGCTGCACCGGATCGATCCCACGGTGGTGAAAAAGGAAGTGGAATCGGCAGGCTTCGTGTTCGACGGCTCCAGCGATGCACTGCTGAACCCCAGGGATCCGCTCGACATCAAGGTGTTCGACAAGTCGATCCGTGGCCACACCAGCCAGTTTATCTACCGTTTCAAGAAACCCGCTCGCTAATGAACGCTTTGGTCTTCAGATGCGGGCGGCCTGCCGTCTGGACAGGCCGATGCCGTAAACAGGCACGCCACCTCACCCCCGCCCTCTTCACAACGGGGGAGGGCGGATGCGGTTATTTGCGCTTGGCTACGATGTCGCCGACCAGGTCCGGCGTCGACGAGGTGCTGGTGCCGAACCGGCCGCCGCGTCCCAGCGACCGGTATGGAACGACAGATCGAGCTGGCTAACGCCCTCGGGAAGGTCCATGTGCAGGGCGAACATGTCATGCGGGTCGCGCTTCCACGGTAGTTGCTTGCCGTTGGCGGTGATGGTCAGCCCGGCCACGTTGCCGATCGGGCCGGAAGGCGAGTGCTCGCCGGGAATCCACTGGGGGTAGTAGCGCACCCTGTGCGCGATGGCTTTTGCGGCGCGTGAAGAAGAGCAATCGCGCACAAGGTGCGCTCCTACACAGGTGTCGAGAGCCAGGCTATTCGAGATTCCCAGCAGGCCATCGGACCGGAACACGGACGCGCTGATCCACGGAATGTCTGCCGCCTCCGCGATCACCGCCGCGAGTGCGGCATGGGAGGATTCGTAGGCGGTGTTCATCGGCAAGCCCCTATGCGCTGCGGCGGGACGGGATCATGTCGCGCAGCGCTTGCGGCGCCACGAGCCGGGCCAGGGTCGCCAGCGCCAGATGGGTCAATGTGATATGCGGCAAGGCGCCGGCCGCGCGGGCGAAGCCGCCATTGCCGGTCTGGCAGCTCAGCACGAAGGCGGCGGCATCCTCGGCGTGGGGAATGGGCAGACCCAAGCGGCGGCAGCTGCATATGCCGGCGCATACCGTTTCCAGATGGGGGGACAGCGAGCCGGCGGTCAGGCGGAACCCGAATCCGGGCACGGCCATGCGGTTGACGAACTCGCCGGTACGCGATGCGGGCGGGCGACCGCAAAGCATCAGCACCGCGATCGCCGCCGCGGTGTCGAGCAGGTTCGGTGGCGTACCGAAGCCCCCTTGCGCGTGCTCACCCTGCCGCAACGCGAGCGCAAGATCGGCGGGGTCCCAAGCCAGACCGAAGTGCCGCTTCAGCCACAACGTGCATTCGAGTCGCTGCAGCGCGGCGGCAAGCGACGGATACTTCGCCAGGTCGGGCAGATGCGCCTGAAGCGCCACCGCCGCGGATCTCACCTCCTCCGCACGGGTATCGTCGACGCCCAACGCAAGCAGGGCACGCACCCGGCAATAGAGCGCGAATGGCTGCGGCGCGATCGCTTGCCCGATGATGAAGCTGGCATGGCTGTCCTTCCCGGGCAAGACTTCGCCCAGCAGCTCTGTCAACGCCGCCACGGCGTGCCAGGTGTCGGAAAGGTTGGGTTCTTCCACGTAATAGCCGCGGTAGAAGCAGAAGCCGCCACCGGGCGACTGCCGTTCCAGCAGATAGGCGCGCGCCCGCTCCAGCGCCGACGCCAGCGTATGCCTGCAGGTCTCGACAGGGTTGGCGGAACCAGGCGACATCAGTGCGTCCCGCCGCAAAAGTGCGGGACAGCCAAGACGGATGGCGCAACGTACGATCGCTCGCTGCAGGACACGGCGGGACTCCTTGCAGATGGCCTTCGGGTTGCCTGTAGGAGCGCACCCTGTGCGCGAATGCTTTTCTTCACGTGCGGCAAAAGCATTCGCGCACAGAGTGCGCTCCTACCCGAGGCGGCCTTTCATGTAGGAGTCATCAGCCCCGGAAGCTTGCCGGGCTTCGGGAGCGGTCGCAGGTGAACTCCATCACCTGGTCGACAACTTAGCATGCGGCGGCCGCGCGGAAAACATCCGGGTCCGTCGCGGCGAGGTCGCCCATCGACAGTGGCTTGCCGGACGTCGGGACGCGCGCTATCGTCGCTGGCGGGAGATGGCATTCCTCTCCGCTTCAGAAACCGCCGCAAGGCTGATGATGCCTACCGACAACGCGCCGTCCCCGGTTCGCGTGCCTTTGGTAGGCCATGACTTCCCTTCCAAGAGTCCGATCCGCAGCGCGCCCTCGACCAGCCGCACTCGGGAGGAGAGTCATGTTCGAACCGCACGATCCACCCTCCCATGGCAAGGCATCGCCATGGCCAGCCGGACGACACACGCGGGAGCCGGCGCGATGACCGACCTGATCCTGATTCGTCACGGCGAGGTCGATGGCATCGATCCGCCCGCCTTCCGTGGACGCATTGTTCTCCCGCTGACCGCCAGGGGCGTGAGGCAGGCCGAGCTGACCCGGGAGGCCTTGCGCGAACGGTGGGCCATCGACGCCATCTACTCAAGCCCGCTCACCCGCTGTGTGCGCACGGCGGACATCATCAATGCAGCGTTCCATTTGAACCCCGTGCCGCATCAGGGCCTGACCGATATCGACTACGGGGCCTGGACCAACCTGCCCCTCGCCGACGTGTCGGTGCGCTGGCCGCATGAACTCGAATGCTGGATGAGCCACCCTGATCGCTGCTGCGTCCCCGGTGGAGAGTCCCTGCAGGAGGTTGCCGCACGGGTGGTCGCCACCGTGGGCAGCGTGCTCGATGCGCATCCGCAAGGCACGGTTGCACTCGTTCTGCACGACAGCGTGATCCGCGTGCTGCTGTGTCACCTGCTGGGGTTGCCGCTGTCCGGCTATTGGTTGTTCGACCCGGCGCCCTGCGGCATCAGCAGCGTGTCGCACCGCGAGAATCGCATCACCGTCCATGCCGTCAACGAAACCGGGCATCTGATCAACGCATGAACCCGCAGCCGCAGGCGACGCCATCGACCCACACCGATGAGGCGCGGCGGATGCTGATGGATACGATTCGGCAGCTGCCGCTGGGGGCGCACTTCAGTCGCACCACCCTGAAGGCGGCCGAGGTGCTGGCCATGCACGCCCAGGGGTGGCGCAAGCCGCTGGCCTGGTTTCAGCCCGAGGGCAGCCGCGCCGATGCGCTGCAGTGCGAGCTGGTCGAGGTGCAGGGCAGCCGCCGCCTGGTCACGGTCTACGTGTACCCGTTGTTCGGACAGACCGCGCTCGAATCCCGCTGCAGCTGCGACCAGCCGCTGTGCCCGCACGCGGCGGCCCTGCTGATCCGCCTGCAGCAGTTGCTGGACTGGCCGCGCGCGATGACCCCGCTGCAGCGCTGGCAGCAGGGCATCGGCACGATCCGCGAACCGGTGCCGAACGCCGCTTCGATCGACTGCCGCGAATCGCGCCAGCTGGTGTGTCTGCTCGACACCGACAGCGATCGCCAGCCGGCCCGGCTGGTGGCGCGCCTGATCCTCATCCACGGCAGCGATGGCCTGCATCAGCCGCAGCGCTGGCTGTCGGCCGAACACGCGCGGGCGCATTCGCACCTCTCGCGCCAGGCGATGATGTGGCAGGCCCAGCTGGCGATCGGGCAGCGGCGTCTGCGCGCGAACGAGCCGGGCTATGTGCTGGAAGGTCATGCCGGCGCCACGCTGCTCGGCGAACTGCTCGAGGCGGGAATCTGCCACCACGCGCAAACCCTGCAGCCGATGGCGGCCGGCGGCCTGCGCCAACCGGCTTGGCAGTGGTCGCACGACCAGCACGGCCAGGCGCGCATCGCGCTGGCATGGCCCGAGGCGCACGCGGTTCGGCTGCTCGAGCTGGATGGCCTGCACTATCTGGACGAATCCAGCGGCGAGCTGGGCAAGCTCGCGCTCGCGCCGGCCACGTGGTCGATGCTGGAGCACATGCCGCCGATCCCGCCCGCGGAAACCGGGCTGATCGCCGACTGGCCGCCGCACCCCCTGCTGGCCGGCGTGCCGCCACCGCCGGCGCCGCCGGCATTGCGCGAGATCAAGGCCGGCCTGCAACCGGTATTGGTGATCGGCGCCGCGCGGAACGCCGAGCGCGGCGATCACGTGTTGCACCTGCACGCCTGGGCGGACTACGGCGGCTGCCGCCTGCCGCTGGCCGGGCAACCCTGGCGCGAGCAGGTCATCGTGCACCAGCGCGGCGAGTACGTGCAGCTTCGCCGCGCGGTCGAAGACGAAATGGGAGCAGCCAGAGCGCTGGCCGCAGCCGACATGGTGGCGCTCGTCAGCCTGCTCCCCGACGCGCGACGCACCCTGCAACCGGCGCCCGACACGCAGGCACTGGGCCACCGTCAGCACCACCGGGGCGGCGCCGAAACTTTCGCCGCGCTGGAAGCGATCGTGCAGTCGCTGGGCTCCGCCGGCTTTCGCACCGAATACGATCCCGAGCTGCCGTTCGCCGTGCTGCCGCGCGAGACTCCGCTGCAGGCTACCCTCGTTGAAGGCCGGCAAGCGGGCTGGACGCAGTTCGAGCTGGCCGCCCTGCTCGACGGTGAGGAGATCGACATGTTGCCGATCATTCTCGACGGGCTCGCGCGCCGATCCTTTGCGCTGACCCGCTCGCCGCACGAGTCGGCCGACGCCTGCTGGCTGGCGCCGATCGGCACCCAGCGCTTTCTGCCGCTGCCGCTGACACGACTGCGCGAATGGCTGACGCCGCTGGTGGAATGCCTCGAAGCGCCGGGCAAGCGCCGCGGCAACCGGCTCGACCTGTCGCCCGCGCAGGCGATGGCCCTGACCGACAGCCTGCAGCAGCAGGGCATCGCGCTGCAGGGTGCGCACGCGGCGAGCATCACCGAGATGCTGGCGCGGCTGCGCGCGGCGCAGCAATCGGCGCCGCCGGCGCTGCTGCCCGGCTCATTCCAGGGAACGCTGCGGCATTACCAGCAAGAGGGCCTGCAGTGGCTGCAGGCCCTGCGGCAGAGCGGCCTCGGCGGCGTGCTGGCCGACGACATGGGCCTGGGCAAGACGGTGCAGATCATCGCGCACCTGCTGCTGGAACGGGAATCCGGACGGCTGAACCGGCCCGCCTTGATCGTGGCGCCGACCAGTCTGGTGTTCAACTGGCTGGACGAGATCGCGCGCTTCGCGCCCACGCTACACTGCCTCAACTTCACCGGCCCGCTGCGCGCCACACAGCATGAAGCGCTGCAGCACGCGCAGGTAATCGTCACCAGCTACGCGCTGCTGGCGAACGATCTGGCCCGGCTCGAAAGCATCGACTACGCGCTGCTGGTGCTGGACGAGGCGCAGTGGATCAAGAACCCGCTGACCCAGACCGCGCGCGCGGTGCGACGTTTGCGCGCATCCCATCGCATCGCGGTGACCGGCACGCCGCTGGAGAATCATCTGGGCGAACTGTGGGCGCATCTGGACGCCGTGATGCCGGGTTATCTGGGCGACTATCGCTCGTTCAACCGCAGCTTCCGCATTCCCATCGAGCGCCATGGCGACGATGCGCGGATGGCGATCCTGCGCCAGCGCATCGCGCCGTTTCTGCTGCGCCGGAGCAAGGCCGCGGTCGCGCCCGAGCTGCCGCCCAAGACCGAGACCGTGCTTCGCGTGGCGATGGACGCCGGCCAGCGCCAGCTCTACGAGTCGCTGCGGCTGGCGCAGAGCGAACGGGTGCGCGAGGCGCTGGCCAGCTACAGCGCCGAACAGTCGCGCATCGTGGTGCTCTCGGCGCTGCTGCGCCTGCGTCAGGTCTGCTGCGACCCGCGCCTGATCGAGGCGCTGGACGATCCGCCAGCCTCGGCCAAGCTCGATGCCTTGCTGGACCTGATCCACTCGCTGCGCGACGACGGCCGCCAGGTGCTGGTGTTCAGCCAGTTCACCTCGATGCTTGCGCTGATCGCCAAGGCGCTGGATGCGGCTCGATTCGAGTATGCGCTGCTGACCGGCGAAACCGGCGATCGCGCCACACCGGTGCGCCGCTTCCAGAGCGGCGAGGTGACGATCCTGCTGGCCAGCCTCAAGGCCGGCGGGGTCGGGCTCAATCTCACGGCGGCCGACGCGGTGATCCACTACGACCCGTGGTGGAATCCCGCGGTCGAACAGCAGGCGGTCGATCGTGCCCACCGGATCGGGCGCGATCAGCCCATCTTCGTCTACAAGCTGTTGTGCGACGACACCATCGAGGAGAAGATCGAGTCGATGAAAGACCACAAGAGCGATCTGGCCGATGCCCTGCTCGAACATGCCGCCTCGCCATGGGCGGGATTCGGCGACATCGATGTACGCAAGCTGTTCGACCTGCCATCGCCAACGCGATGATGGACGTCCCTTCCGATGGCACTTAACTTAAGCGCGAAATCATGTTTTTCGTCATTCCCGCGAAAGCGGGAATCCAGTGCCTTCCGTGGCCTCCAAATGCTTAAAGGCGCTGGATTCCCGCTTTCGCGGGAATGACGGCACTCAAGCAAGTGCCATTCACGTCCCTTCCCATCAATCACCGGAGCGACCCTCATGCGCATCACCCGACTCGACGCGATCGAAGTGCTCGACTCCCGCGGCAACCCCACGGTCGCGGCCTGGCTGCAGTTGGAGGACGGTTCCGAAGGCTCCGCGATGACGCCCTCCGGCGCCTCCACCGGCATGAACGAAGCGGTGGAACTGCGCGACGGGGATCCCAGCCGGTTCGGCGGCAAGGGTGTGCTCAAGGCAGTGCAGCACGTGCGCGGCGAGATCGCCAACGCGCTGGTCGGCAAGGATGCCGGCGATCAGGCGACGCTCGACCGCCGGCTGTGCGAGCTGGACGGCACGGCCAACAAGGCGCAGCTCGGCGCCAACGCGATCCTCGCCGTCTCGATCGCCTACGCCCGTGCGACGGCCAACTCGCGACGCATGCCGCTGTATCGCCATCTCGGCGGCGACGATGCGATGCTGCTGCCGGTGCCCTGCCTCAACGTCATCAACGGCGGCCGGCATGCCGACAACACCGTGGACTTCCAGGAGTACAAGATCGTCCCGCACCATGCGGCAAGCTTCGCCGAGTCCATCCGCATGGGCGAGGAAGTGTTCCACGCACTGAAGAAACTGCTGCAGGCGCACGGGCTGGCCACCGGCGTCGGCGACGAAGGCGGTTTCGCACCGAACCTGCACAGCAACGAGCAGGCGATCGAGCTGATCATGGAAGCCATCGAGGCGGCCGGCTACCGTCCGGGAGACGACGTCTCACTGGCACTGGATCCGGCGGCCAGCGAGATGTGGCACCACGGCCGCTACCGCTTCTTCAAGTCCAACCAGTCCGAGCGCACCAGTGCGGCCATGATCAGCCTGTGGGACGACTGGCTGCAGCGTTACCCGATCGTGCTGCTGGAAGACCCGCTGGCCGAGAACGACTGGGAAGGCTGGGCCGACATCACGCGGCAACTCGGCGGCCAGGTGGAACTGGTCGGCGACGATATCTTCTGCACCAATCCGACCTTGCTCCAGCGCGGCATCCGCGAGGGCGTGGCCAACTCCATCCTGATCAAGCCGAACCAGATCGGCACGGTCACCGAGACGATGGCATGCGCCGCGCAGGCGAAGGCCGCCGGCTACGGTTGCTACGTGTCGCACCGCTCCGGCGAAACCGAGGACACCTTCATCGCCGACCTGGTCGTCGCGCTGGGTTGCGGCCACATCAAGACCGGCTCGGGTTGCCGCGGCGAACGCACCGCCAAGTTCAACCGCCTGCTGCGCATCGAACACGAACTGGGCGAGCGCGCCCGGTTCGCCGGACGCGCCGCCTTCGTTCGCTAGGCACCTGCCGGGATGCCCTTTCACCGGTAGGAGCGCGCTTGCGCGCGATGCTCTTTGCCAGGGGCGTAGCAAGAGCATCGCGCGCAAGCGCGCTCCTACGGATTCCTGCGAGTCTGGCGTGCCGTGGTTTCCGTTTCGGCCGGGAAGATCTCCCGGTACAGGTCTTCGCCGTAGCTGGTCTGCAGCGGTTCGCCCGCGCCGATCCGGAAGGTGCGCGTGCCGTCGGCGAGTCGCTGCGCGCGCAGGAAGATCGCTTCGTGCATCCGGCGTTCGAACAGGCTGTGCGCGAACGCGTACAGATGCGTCACGAAGAAGATCCTGATGCCCTTTTCCAGCAAGGCGCCGACGATCTGCCGGGCGATCTCCGCCCCCTCGCGCTCATTGGTGGAGGCAAAGGATTCGTTCAGAAGCAGCATCGAACCGGGCACCATGCCGTCGGCGATGGCGCTCATCCGGCCAAGCTCCTCGTCGAGCTTGCCGCTCATCATGGTGGCGTCCTCTTCGCGCTTGTAGTGGGTGAACAGAGCGCTGTGCAGCTCGGCTGCGAAGGACTCGGCCGCGACGAACATGCCGCTCTGCATCATCAGCTGCGCCAGGCCGATACCGCGCAGGAAGCTCGACTTGCCGCCCTGGTTGGCGCCCGTGATGATCAGCAGGCTCTTGCCGTCGGCGTCGAGCGCATTGCCCACCGGGCGGCGTCCCATGCTGAGCGCAAGGCAGACGTCGTACAGTCCGCCGAAGCGAAGGGCGCGGCTGCCCGAAGCCTGCGGCTGCGCAAAGCACACCGGCGCGCCCAGCAGCGCGAGCCGGTCGTGCAGGTTCAGGCAGCCGACATAGAACGCCAGTTCCATTCGCAGCATCTCGAAAAACCGCAGGATGTGCTCCATCGACTGGGCAAGCGCATTCGCGACGAGGTTGATGCCGCGGTCCCGCATCGAGGACAGCGCCTGCGCGCCGGCCACGTCGCGATCGGCGATGCGGAAGGTATAGGCCGGCGGTCCCTTGTCCATGATCCGCTTGAGCCAGCCCGGCTTTTTTTCGTGTGGCCGGCGCAGCATGTAATGCACGCCTTCGTTGCCCGGCCCCAGCTGCGCGCTCAGCAGGACGCCCGCGCCGAACTTCAGTTCCGTCAGATGGGCATCGACGCTGGCCAGGTACTCGTCGCTGAATTCCTTCTGCAGCATCGCAAAGAGGGTGGTAAAGCCCCTCGACCTGAATCGGCCCGCGTGCGCATCGGCGCTGTCCCTGAGTTTTTTCAGCACCGTCATGAACATCCGCAGCACCTCGATCGCGCCATGCAGGATCGAGGACGGGTAATGGCTGGAGAAGCTCCAGTAACTCTTTCTCTTGCCTTCGATGGCCTCCACCGCGAGCGCGTAGAGTTCGCGGACCACCTGCGGATTGCTCAGGCCATCGCGCACGATCTCCTGCCGATACAGGATCGTGTCCGCGTCGTTGCGCATGCCCGCGAGCAGCGCCTTGCGCGCCACCTCGAACAGGAACTCGTCGTCGTCCGCCATGGCGCGCAGCAGCGTGTCCAGCTCCAGGTCCTGCCGCAGGCTTTGTTCGTGCCGCGGCAATGTCGGCGGCGGGTCGAAATCCCGATCCGGGTACATCAGGAGCGCTCTCATGGCTTGATCCGCCTCTTCAGCCAGTCGTACGTCACTCGGTATTTCTCGGCGATCGCCAGAGCGTACGCCAGCCCATCGGCCGGCTTGCGCTCCATGCTGTAGGTGCGAACCGCCGGGTCGTTTGGATCGACCGCGGCCACGACGCTGACCGCTTTTTCGTCGAACGAGGCCAGTTCCGTCAGGAACGTGACGCAGACCCCCAGCATGTCGCGCCGCGAGATTTCCGCCATCACCTTGCGGCCCAGATAGAGCGCGTCGTCGAGCGTGGTCGATGAAAAGATCTCGTTCATGATGAGGATGCTGTCGGGCGTCGCCTGCTCCAGGATGCGATGGATCCGGATCAGGTCGTCCTGCAGCTTGCCCCGCAGGTTCGCGATGCTCTCCTCCTTTTCGAAATGCGTGAACAGACGGTCGAACAGAAACAGGCTCGCCTGCGTGCCCGGAACCGGGCAGCCCAGACTGGCCAGATAATGCAGCTGGCCGAACATGCGGGCGAACGTGGTCTTGCCGCCCTGGTTCGGACCGGAGACGACGAAGACGCGCTCGCTCCCGCGCAGGTAAAAATCGTTGCGGACAACGCTCGTTCCCCGTTCGATGAGACTAGGAGCCAGGGCAGGATCGAAGGCCTGTCGAGCGCTGACCTGCTTGGACTTGTCGGACATCTGCGGATAGCAAAAACTCAAGCCGTGGCGCCGGAAGGTGTCGATGTATGCCAGACAGGCCACGTAGAACTGCACTTCGCGGTCGAACCGCACGATCCGGTCGTCCGCAGGCTGCGCATGTTCGGCGCAGAATGCATCGAGGGCGCGGAACGTGTCGGGGTAAAGCAGTGCCACCCGGTCCAGCACCTGCGCATGGACATGGTCGATGCCCACCCGGTCGTGGAAGCCGGCCCGATAATCCTTGACCGCGCCGCGCCTGAACTTCGCGAAGGTTTCTTCGACGGCCGTACTGGCGTCGGTCTCGCCGTCATAGCGGCGCACGGTGACGCTGTTGCCCTTGATGAGCAGGCCGTAACGGAGCGCCGACAGATCGGCCTTCAATGTTCCGGTATCGGTCGCGAGCCGGGTGAACGACGTGGACGCGAGATACGCCGCCAGATAGTCGCGAAGCGCGCGCATGCCGTGCGATGCGACCGCAAGCTGCTGCAAATCCTGCCCGAGGCTTTCGACGGCTTCGCAGTACGCGTCGGCCGCGCCCAGGAACCAGCGCTCCTGCTCGTACCGGTAGTAATGGAGTTTCGTCGCCAATGCGAGGCGCTCGCGCATCGTGGCCATTCGCCGCGCGAACGCCGTGACGGCATGCAACAGGTTTTCGTCCTCGAGGTCCCGCATCACCGCCTGCCGATAGGCGATTTCATCGAGACGGTTCAGCGGCGCATGGAAGAACGGTGCCAGATCGTAGTCCTGCCGGCCCGCCGTGATCGCCGCCACGACCTGATCGAGGTTCAGGTCGCGGAAGAAGGCGGGTGCCTCGCGCGCTTCGTGCCTGGCGCCTTCCGCCGGCCCGCGATACAGGACGCTGTGGAAGCGCAGCGATTCAGCGCCCGAACTGTCATTCGCCATGTCCACGCTGCTCCTTGGTTCAGAAGCGCAGGCACGCAGGCGGAATCGTCGCGGACGGCGACGCCTGCACACCCGACGCTCCGGGTGAGGCAGGCATCATCAGCCGTCACGGTGGTTCGCCCTGGTGAAACCCAAGGCCGGAGGAATGCCATCTCCGCTTCCACGAAGGCATCTTAGCCACAATCGCGCGAGCCGCAAGTTGCGGGACCGCGCGGCAGTGCGGTGTTGTTCATCGCTCAGCGGTGGCTCGGATGACGGGCCGAATCGATAAACCTGCTACGATCCAGGCCAGTTCGTTCGGAGATGGCATTCCTCCGGCCCCACGTCGATCGGGGCGAACCGCCGCCCACGGCTGATGATGCCTGCCCACCCCGGAGTCCGGGGTGCGCGCAGGTGTCGTCTTTTCGACGATAGCCCTCGTGCGCCCCGCATCTCCCGAACCGCAGGAGGCCATAGCCGTGGGTCATCAAGCGATCAACCTGCGTTTCTACACGTACGAGTTCGAGGAATACCACACGCTGTTCCTGTACGAGTGGCTGCTGGTGCTCGCCAACCGTCTTGGCATCCGAACGGGTACCGCGGTCCGCACCATGGCAAGTTCCGGTCGATTTGCCGAGTCGCATGGACCTCTCGCCCATGAGCTGGGCGTCGATCCGCCCATCCTGGTCGAGTTCATCGTCAGCGAGGAGGAAGCCGAGAAGTTGCTGGGAATGATTGCGGCGGAGGATCTGCAACTGTCCTACACCCGGCATGCCGTCGAACACGGCAGAATTGGCGCTCGCGCATGATGCTCGGGTTACGGATCGACCCGCGGCATCGATACCTGCGCGAAGGCGGTTCGGCGCCGATCGCATTACCACGGCAGGGTCTCATTGAGACGCCGGCTACCGGAAAAAACCATCGCCCACACGAAGGCACCAGGAAACGACGATGAATGACACGCCCGAAGCGGCCAGTACGCGCACCGGGATCGCGCCTGCCTCCGGCTGGCTCAACCGCACCGTGGTCGGCGCCGGCGTCACCAGTGCGCTGGGCGATTTCTGTTACGAAACCACCACGGTGCTCCTGCCGGGATTCCTGGCCGTGCTGGGCATACCGGCGGCGGCATTGGGCTTCATCGAAGGCACCGCCGACGCGGTCGCCAGCTTCACCAAGATGGTCTCCGGCTACATCGCCGAGAAGCTGGGCCACCGCAAGTTGCTGGTGCTGGTGGGTTATGCGCTGACCCCGCTTGGCCAGGTGCTGATCGCGCTGGCGCTGGGCTGGCCGCTGCTGCTGGCCGGAAGGCTGGCGTCGTGGTTCGGCAAGGGGCTGCGCGGACCGCTGCGCGATGCGATCGTGGTACAGGCAGTGAGCCCGGAAACCCGTGGACGGGCATTCGGTTTTCATCGCGCCACCGACACCGTCGGCGCGGTGGCGGGACCGCTGCTGGGCGTGGCGCTGCTGGGCTGGGCGCAGCATCTGCACGGTAATGATCCGGCGTGGCCGTTCCGGCTGGTGCTGTGGCTGTCGATCATTCCGGGCGCGCTGGCGGTGCTGGCCTTTCTGACGCTGGTGAAGGACCCGCAGCGCTCGCCCAACCCCGCACTGAAGTTTTTCGGCTCGCTGCGCGGCCTGCCCGTGCGGTTCAAGCGCTATCTCGGCGCGGTCGGCATTTTCGGCATCGGCGATTTCTCGCACAGCCTGCTGATCCTGGCCACCACCACCTTGCTCACGCCGTCCATGGGCGTGGTGCGCGCGGCGCAAGTGGCCGGACTGATGTACGTCGGACGCAATCTGGTGCAGGTGCTGCTGTCGTACCCGATCGGGGTACTGGCCGATCGCGCCGGCCACCTGCCGGTGCTGGTGGCCGGCTACGCGTTGGGCGCGCTCACCGCCGCGCTCACCGCACTGGCGTTCTGGTTTGCGGTCGACAGCGTGGTCCTGCTTGGCGGCATATTCCTGATCGCGGGTCTGTATGTCGCGGTGCAGGAGGCGCTGGAACCGACGGTAACCGCGGAGATGGTGAACGCGGACACGCTCGCCATCAGCTACGGCGCGCTGGGCACCGTCAACGGCGCGACGAAGTTCGTGTCCAGCGCGACGGTTGGCCTGATATGGACGGTCGTCTCCCCCGTATTCGGCTTCGCGCTGGCGGCACTGCTGATGTTCGCCGGCACCGTGGCGCTGGGTCGCCGGCGCACCAGCGCACACGCCTGAGGCGCGGCCATGCCGGATCGCGTGAAAAGCTCGAACGGAAGACAGAAACCGGCACCGCGAGCCGACGCCCGCCGTTCATCCCCAAGGGGGACTCGAATAGCCCGGATCTTGGCCCGCGTAGGAGCGCACCCTGTGCGCGAATGCTCTTGCCCGCGCCCCCCATGCAAAAGGCATCGCGCACAGGGTGCGCTCCTGCGCAAACCCGGATTATTCGAGATGCCCCCAAAGACGATCCACCCATGACCGCGGCCCATCCTGCTCGTGCGCGGAACGCATCGCCGGGCAGCCGCCTGGCGATGCGTTTCGTGCTGCTGGTCGGCGTGCTGAGCTTTTTCGCCGATCTCGCCCACGAGGGCGCGCGCAGCATCCTGGGGCCGTTCCTGGCCTCAATGCAGGCCAGCGCGTTCGTGGTCGGCGTGGTCACCGGTTTCGGTGAGCTGGCCGGCTACGGGCTGCGCTATTTTTCCGGCCGCTTTGCCGACGCCACCGGCCGCTTCTGGCCCACCGCGATCACCGGCTACGTGGTGCAGATGAGCGCGGTGCCGATGCTGGCGTTGACCCACAGCTGGCAGAGCGCGGCGGTGTTCATCATCCTGGAGCGCGTGGGCCGCGCGATCCGCAACCCGCCGCGCGACGTGATGTTGTCGCACGCGGCCAGACACATCGGCGGCTACGGCTGGACCTTCGGCATCCACGAGGCCTGCGACCAGTTCGGCGCCATGTTCGGACCGCTGGCGATGGCCGCCGTGCTCGCCCATCACGGCAGCTATCACCTGGCGTTCGCCGTGTTGCTGGTCCCGGCATCGATCAATCTGGCTTTCGTGCTCACCGCCCGCCTGCTCTATCCGAAACCGCAGGATATGGAGCAGGGTTTGCAGGAGGTCAAATCCGCTGCCCGCTTCTCCCGGACGTTCTGGATCTATCTTGCCGGCGCGTCCCTGGTGGCGCTGGGTTTTGCGGACTATCCGCTGATCGCGTATCACTTCGCCCGCAGCGGCAGCGTATCCACTGATTGGATCCCCATTTTCTACGCCGTGGCGATGGCCGTCAGCGGAAGTTCGTCGTTGTTGTTCGGACGGCTGTTCGACCGTTACGGTTTCCGGGTGCTGATCGTCCTGACGCTCATCGCTTCGCTGTTTGCACCGCTGGTCTTTCTCGGTGGCTTCGGCGTGGCGCTGATCGGCGCGGCGATCTGGGGCATGGGCATGGGCGTGCATGAGTCGATCATCCCCGCTGCGGTCACGCCAATGGTGCAACTGCAGCATCGGGCCTCGGCGTTCGGGTTGTTTACGGCGGGCTACGGCATCTTCTGGTTCATCGGCAGCGCGGCGATCGGCTTCCTCTACGACCGCTCGCTGCCGTGGACCATCGCCTTCTGCGTAACGACACAGCTGCTGGCGATCCCGTTCTTCGTCCGGGTGGCGCGCCGGCAGAAACGAGTCGGCAATTCACGATAGCGATTCACGATATCATGATGACCCTGCGCGTTGAGGATGGCGCCGACCCGATGACGAACGACCTGCATCCCGCATTCCTCTTCAGGAGCGCACCATGCTCAAGCTGATCACCCACGACACCATCCATGAGATCCAGCTGGCCCGCCCGCCGGTCAACGCGCTGAACCTGGAACTGGTGCGTGCCTTGCGCGCGGCGATCGACGACAGCGTGCGCGGCGGTGCGCGCGGCATCGTGCTGTCCGGTGCGCAAGGCCTGTTCTCGGCCGGGGTGGATGTGCCGTTGCTGATCGAATGCGATCGCGCCGGGGTACGCGAATACTGGCGCGAGTTTTTCGCGCTGTGCGCCACCCTGGCCTGCGCGCCGGTTCCGCTGGTGGCCGCGATCACCGGCCACAGCCCGGCCGGCGGCGCGGTGCTGGCGCTGTTCTGCGATTACCGGGTGATGGCGGACGGCCCGTTCCGGATCGGCTTGAACGAAGTGCAGGTCGGGCTGATCGTACCCGACGCGATCCAGCTGGCGCTGCGCCGGGTGGTCGGCACTTATCGCGCCGAACGGCTGCTGGTCTCCGGCGCCATGATCGAATCCGCCCAGGCGCTGGCCTGCGGTTTCGTCGATGAACTCACCGGCATCGACCAGGTCGGCACGCGCGCCGTGCATTGGCTCGGCGAACTGCTGGCGCTGCCCTCGCATGCGATGCTGACAACCCGTGCCCTGGCCCGCGCCGACCTCGTCAAAGCCTTCGCCAATCCGGATGCGTTGCCGCTGGACGAGTTCGTCGACGCGTTTTTCCACCCGCAAACCCAGGCGGTGCTGCGGCAGCTGGTGGCGCAGCTGAAAAGCAAGAAGTGAGGTTGTAGGAGCGCACCCTGTGCGCGATGCTTTTGCTCACACCCGGATAAAAAGCATCGCGCACAGGGTGCGCTCCTACGCGAAACGGGTCAGCCCTTCGCCACCGGACGTGTCGGGTCGCTGATCCAGCCGCTCCATGACGGCGCGTAAAGCCGCGAGCCGTGCAGCCCGGCATGCTCCATCGCCAGCAGATTGTGGCAGGCGGTCACGCCGGAGCCGCACATGTGCACCACGCTGGACGGCGCGGCCGAGCCCAGCAGCGCAACGAACTCGTCGCGCAACCGGGCTGCCGGCTTGAAGCGGCCATCACCGCCGAGATTGTCGCTGAACGGACGATTCAGCGCGCCGGGCACGTGGCCGCCGACCGGGTCGATCGGCTCGATCTCGCCGCGATAGCGCGGCGCGGCGCGGGCGTCGAGCAATAGTTGATCCGCACGCTCGCGCACTGCGGCAGGATCGATGAGTACCTGCGCCGGCGCGTAACGCAACGCCAGCTCACTCGGCTTGCGTGCCGCCGGCTGACCGGCCTCGACCGGCAAGCCCGCAGCCAGCCAGGCGGCGTAGCCGCCATCCAGCACGGCAACCCCCTGCACGCCGGCCAGGCGCAGCATCCACCACAACCGCGCCGCGGCCAGCGCACCGCCGGCTGCGTCATAACTCACCACCTGCATGCCCGCGCGCCAACCCCAGCGCGACAGCAGCGCATTGAACGCCGATTCCAGCGGCAACGGGTGGCGGCCAAGGCCCTCGGCCTGCCGCGACAGATCGGACAGGTCGCGGTCGAGGCTGGCGTAGACCGCGCCCGGAATATGACTGTCCAGATAATCGCGCCGGCCCTGCTCCGGATCGGCCAGATCGAAACGGCAATCGACGATGAGCACCTCATCCGGCGTCAGGGCGGCGAGAGTGGACGGATCGATCAGGGTGGTCTTCAGGCCCATGGCGGCAAACGTTTCATGATGAAGTCCGAGGTTACAACCCGCACCATGCGTTTATCGCCACCGTTCGTCCTGTTTGCGGGCCCGATCAAAGGTGGCCCATCCGCTGCAGCAGATTGCACAGCATCGCGGCCGTGGCGCCCCAGATGCGATGGCGGCCGTGGACGAATTCCACCATCGGCCGCCGCTCGCCGCGGAACTCCATCGTGTAGCGGCGCAGATTCGCCCGGTCCAGGAAGAATGCCAGCGGCACCTCGAACACTTCGGCGACCTCGTCGGGTGCCGGACGCAACGGCGCCTCGGCGGCAATGCGCGCCACCACCGGGGTGATGCGGTAGCCGCTGATCGTCTCGAAGCAATCCAGATAGCCCAGCGGCGTCACCAGCGCACGATCGAGGCCGATCTCCTCTTCGCTTTCGCGCAGTGCCGTGGCTACCGCATCGGCATCGCCGGGATCGCTGCGCCCGCCCGGAAACGCCACCTGACCCGCATGCGCCTGCAGGTGATCGGTGCGCAAGGTGAGCACCAGATGCGGCTGCACACCTTCGCGCAAACCGACCAGCACGGCTGCCGGCTGACGCTCGGGATAACCGAGCAGAGCGGTCATGTCGGCGTGATTCCAGGCAGGGCCCGTCGGTGGTGCCGACAGCGGCAGCAGGGCATTCTGCAGCGTGTTCATCACGGCCGCGATGCCCTGCGCCTGCCGGTGCCTGGCTGGCAGGATTTCGTGCATGATGTGCTGCCGCTCGCTATCGCTCATCACCAGCCAGCGACCGATCTCCACGTCCGTGCGCCGGCAGCCGATGCAATAACCGTGATCATCCAGCCGGCAGATGCCGATGCAGGGGGTCAGCGGAAGCGTTGCGGCGAGGGCGGCATCATCTGGCATACCGCTGCATATTACCACCGGCCGGTGTCAAGGCTTGCCTGTGCCACCCTTGATGTCGAGCAACTGGATATCGAATACCAGCGCCTCATTCGGACCGATCCGCGGCAACGCGCCGGCCTCCCCGTAGGCCAGCCTGGGCGGAATCACCACCTTCCAGCGGTCACCCACGTGCATGCGCGGAATCACGTCCTGCCAGCCGGAAAGAACCGAGTTGACGGCAAAGCTGACCGGAGTGCCGCGTGCCCAGGTGTTGTCGAACTCGGTGCCGTCGACCAGCATGCCGCGATAATTCACCGTGACCGTGCTGGTCACCGTCGGGCTGATCGAGCCGGAGCCTTTTTCGAGCACCTGGTACTGGATGCCCGAGGGCAGCTGCACCACGCCGGGCTGCTGCCGGTTGTGCGCCATGAAGGCCTCGCTCTTGCGAGCGTTGGCCTTGGCGATGCGCTTGAATTCAGCCAGCGCATCGGCATGCATCTGCGCATTGAGGCGTTGCAGCTGCTGCTCCATGTCCTGCATCGGCACGGATGGACGCCGCCTGGCGTAGGCATCCTCGATCGCCCGCTGCAGCGTGGGTATGTCCACTTCCGGCTTGCCGTCGGCGAACTGGCTGCCGATCTGGTAGCCGATCGCATACGAAAGCTTCGCCTTGTCCAGCTTGCCGGTCGAGGCTGCTGCCGGCGCGCGGCCCTGCGCATGTGCCACCGCACCGAGCAGCAACACGCCAGACAACAACCAACGCAGCTTTGTCATGCCTTTCTCCATCGGGCCTTCTCTGATCGCGGCGGCGAATCCGTAGCGGGCATCCTAAGCGGTTCGCGGGATTTCTGCAGCGAAATGGTACCCGGGCTTGAGAAACCGGGCCGTGGCAAAGGTTCCCGCTGCTACCATCGCGATTTCACCTCCCCGGGGATCTGTCCATGGCCTATCGCAACCTGCAAATCGGCAACCGCGGCGCAACACGCACGATCATCGTCGACCGCCCCGACAAGCTCAATGCGCTCGATCGCGACACGATCAACGAGCTGACCCTCGCCTTTGCGCAAGCCGCACAGGACGATGCCGTGCGCGTCGTGGTGTTGACCGGCGCCGGCGAAAAGGCGTTCGTCGCCGGCGCCGATATCGCCGAAATGCATGGCTACACGCCGGTGCAGGCACAGGCTTTCTCGCGCGCCGGCCAGCGCTTGATGAGCGCGATCGAACGGCTCGGCAAACCGGTCATTGCACGGATCCAGGGCTTCGCGCTGGGCGGCGGCATGGAACTGGCCATGGCCTGCCATCTGCGCGTGGCCAGCACGAAGGCGAAGTTCGGCCAGCCGGAAATCAACCTCGGCCTGATCCCCGGCTTCGGCGGCACCCAGCGCCTGCAGCGGCTGGCTGGCCGCGGGGCAGCACTGGAGCTGTGCCTGACCGGGTCCGCGATCGGCGCCCAGCGTGCCTTTGAACTGGGCCTCGTCACCCGCCTCGTGCCGCCGGAGACACTCGACGAGGTGGTCGATGCGCTGGCCGATCAACTTGCCGCCGCCGCACCGTTGGCGGCCGCCGGCATCCTCGATGCCGTGCTCAGTGGCGGCGAAACGGCGATCGATCAGGGACTGGAATTCGAAACGCAGGCCTTCGCGCTGGCGTTTTCCACCGAGGACATGCGCGAAGGCACCACCGCGTTCCTGATCGATCG